>CACHCM010000016.1 GCA_902578325.1 uncultured Pelagibacteraceae bacterium | reverse complement strand
ATCTAAAGGTTGGAGCAGCGATCCATTTATTGCAACTATTAAAAATGATAAATTATATGGAAGAGGCTCATGTGATATGAAAGGTTTTATTGCATGTACACTTGCTTATGCACCTATCTTCAAAGAAAGTAATTTAGATAGAGACTTACATTTCTGTTACACATTTGATGAAGAGACTGCATGTATTGGGGCTCCTTTATTAATAGAGGAATTGAAAAAAAGAGAAATCAAAAATGGAATTTGTATAATTGGTGAGCCAACTAAAATGAAAATTATTGATGCCCACAAAGGTATGAATGAATACACAGTTCACTTTGGAGGACTTGCAGGACATAGTTCTAAACCACATTTGGGAGTAAATGCAGCTGAATATGCAACTAGATATGTTGGAAAACTTTTAGAAATTAGAGAAGAATTAAAAAAAAGAGTTCAAAAAGATAGTATTTTTGATCCTCCACATTCAACTTTATCAATTGGCGGAATTAAAGGTGGTATTGCTCATAATGTCATTGCAGATAAATGTAGTGTTGAATGGGAAACAAGACCAGTTGTTAAAGAAGATGGCGAGTTTGTAACGAAAGAAATTGACAAATATGCAAATGAAGTACTTCTACCAGAAATGAAAAAAGTATTTCCAAATTCTTATATTAAAAAAGAAGTGATTGGTGAAGTTGTTGGTTTTAACAGATTAGATGAGTCTGAAGCATGTGAATTTGTATCTAATATAACTGGTGATAATTCTAGAGAAGTTGTTTCTTTTGGGACGGAAGCTGGTTTATTTCAAGAACTAGGAATCAGTACTGTTGTATGTGGACCTGGATCGATAGAACAAGCTCACAAAATTGACGAGTTCATAGAATTAAATGAAATGAAAAAGTGCCTTAAGTTTTTAGAAGGTGTAAAAGATAAATCAATAAATTAACTCCAACCACCTACGGCTTTTACCTCTAAAAACTCTTCTAAACCGTGTTCACCTGCTTCTCTACCTATTCCAGAATGTTTAAAACCACCAAAAGGTGCATCAACCGCAATACCAGCTCCATTAACATCAACCATTCCAGATCTTAATTTTCTTGCAACTCTTTGTACTTTTTGAGAGTCTTGGGTTTGGATATAGTTTGTTAGTCCATAAGCAGTATCATTTGCAATTTTAATTGCATCTTCTTCTGTTTCAAATGGAATAACAGATAAAACAGGTCCAAAAATTTCTGTTCTTGCAACTTCCATATCATTATTTACATCTGCAAAAACAGTTGGTTTAACAAAGTAACCTTTGTCTAATCCATCAGGTTTGCCTGTTCCTCCAGCAACTAATTTTGCGCCTTCATCTATTCCTTTTTGAATTAAAGTTTGTATTTTATTGAATTGGGTTTCAGAAATAACTGGACCTATGTGCTCACCTTCTTTTTTAGGATCACCGACTTCAAAGCTTTCAGTATATTTTTTTAATCTCTCAATAGCCTCTTCATACACAGTTTTTTCAACTAACATTCTTGTTGGCGCATTACAAGATTGTCCAGAATTTCTAAAACATCTAAAAGCACCTCTTTCAATAGCTTCTGGATCGGCATCTTTAAAAATTATGTTTGCACCTTTACCACCTAATTCTAAACTTACTCTTTTAAAATCTTTAGCAGCGTTTTGGGAAATTAAAGCTCCAGCTCTTGTTGAACCTGTGAATGATATCATATTTATATCTGGATGACTTGTAAGAGCATCACCTGTATTTGCTCCATCACCATTAACTAAATTGAACACACCTTTTGGAAATTTTACTTCATCAATAATTTCTGCAAGTATCATTGATGAGAGTGGTGCTAACTCTGATGGCTTTAAAACCATTGTGCAACCTGCGGCTATTGCTGGCATTACTTTTAAACAAACTTGGTTCATCGGCCAATTCCACGGTGTTATTAATGCACAAACACCTTTTGGTTCATAAATTAATCTTTGGTTAGGAGCATGATCTCCTAAAGGTTTTTCAAATTCAAAATTTTTTAAATATCTGATGAATGATTTGATATGACTTGCTCCTGTACCAGCTTGTAATTTTGTTGCAAAATCTTTTGGAGCACCCATCTCAAGAGTTATAGCTTCTGCAATATCTGCCCATCTTTTCTTATAGTTTTCATAAAGTTTTTCTAATAATCCTATTCTTTCTTCCTTAGAAGAGAAGGCCCAAGAATCATAGGCATCTTTAGCTGCATTAACAGCAATATCTACATCAGCTTTGTTCCCCAAAGTAATTACTGCACAATTTTCCTCTGTAGCAGGATCAATTACCTTCATTTCCTCTGAGCTATTTGGTTTAACCCAAGCACCATTAATGTAAAAATTTTTTTTGTCTAACATGTTTCGACGTTATCCTTTCTTTATGTTTTTGCAAATAAATTAGTTAATTCATAAACAATAGTTGCTGCTGCTAAAGAAGTTACTTCTGCATGATCATACGCTGGAGAAACCTCAACAACATCAGCTGAAACTAAATTTAATCCAGACAAACCTCTTAAAACATTTACCATTTCTCTTGTAGTCATCCCTGCAATTTCTGGTGTACCAGTCCCTGGAGCAAATGCAGGATCTAAAACATCAATATCAATTGATAAGTATAGAGGATTATCTCCCACTCTTTTTCTAATTCTTTCAGCTATTTTATCTATGCCTTCTGTTTGAAAATCATCACAATGAATTATTTTAAATCCAAAACTTTCATCATTTTTAATATCATCTCTACTGTAAAGTGGGCCTCGAATTCCAACATGCATAGAAGCATCATCTAAAAATAATCCTTCTTCTCTAGCTCTTCTGAATGGAGTTCCGTGAGTATAAGGTGCACCAAAATATGTATCCCAAGTATCTAAGTGGGCATCAAAATGAACTAAAGATACAGGGCCCTTATTTTTTTTATTGATCGCTCTTAACAATGGTACAGCAATAGTATGGTCTCCACCTAAACTTATAATTCCTCCAACCTTATTTAATAAATCTGTTGCGCCCACTTCTATTTGTTTAATTGCTTCATCAATACTAAATGGGTTGCAAGCGATATCACCAGCATCAGCTACTTGTTGGATTTTAAAAGGCTCAACATCATAATTAGGATGATAATTAGTTCTTAAATGTCTAGATGCTTGCCTGATGCTTTGTGGACCAAATCTTGCTCCGGGTCGATAACTTGTGCCAGCATCAAACGGAATTCCAACAATTGCAACGTCACAACTTTCCACATCTCTTAGTTCAGGTAATCTTGCAAATGTGCTTGGGCCAGCAAATCTTGGAACTTTAGTTCCGCTAACTGGTTGAATTGGATTTTTATTTCTTTCTTTTTTCATTTTTTAATAATCTAAGATAATATTATCTCATCTAATTCGTCTATAATAATTTAATGAAAATTTTATTTTTATTTATTCTTATTTTTCATATTTCGCATGTAAATGCTAATGAAATTTATAATCTGATAAAAATTCCAAATTTAGAAATCTATAAATTAAAAAATGATAATAATATTCGTTATTTGAGCGCTAAAGGTAATTTTAAAATTGGTATAAATAAGAATATTTCTTGCGATAAAGTTAATATAAATAATTTAAATTCAAAATTTCCTTTAATTGAAAAAAATCTTAATCGATATAATTCTAATTTTCTTAATAAGATAAAATTAAAATATATTGTATTTTGTGAAAATTTATTCATCTCTGAAATTAATACTGGGGGGATACCTGATAATAAAAACAGGACATTAATTTTAGATATTAATTTCAATAAAAAATATTTTGAAAGAATGATGCACCATGAAATTTTTCATATGATACAAAATACTCACATTGAATATTTCGATGAGGATAGATTTTCTTCTTTTAATCTAAAATCATTTAATTACGCTGAATGTTCAACTTGTTCTGAAAGATTAAATTTAGATCTATATGAAAAAACTGATGGTTTTTTAACAGAATATTCTAAATCTATCCCATCTGAAGATATGGCAGAAATTTTTTCATTTTTAATGACTGATAAGGAAACAATTGAAGATAAAATTAATAGTGACAAAATCCTAAATAACAAAGTGAATTTTATAAAATTAAACTTAGCTAAAATAGATAAAAATATTTTATGATTAAAACTATTAAAACATCAAAATCAGAAAAAATTTTATTTATATTTTTAATTTGCCTTTCAATTTTTGCTTTTACATCTTTTTTTTTATTAAAAAATAAATGTCTATTTGTAGAAAAAAATAATTTAAGTAAACTTAATTTTAATGATCCAGATAATATTGCAGTAATGAATGTTGAGTGTGGAAATGTAATAATTGAACTTTATCCAGATATTTCTCCTAAAGCGGTGGAAAGATTTAAAATTTTAATTGACCAAAAAATGTACGATGGTTCTGCATTTTATAAAGTTTCAAAAAATACTTTTGTACAAGCTGGAGATATTGAGTATGGAAATATAAATAATTTAGATTATTCCAAAATTGGTAGCGGAAAGTCTGGACTGGGATTTTTAAGATCAGAACTAAGCAACGATTTTAAGTTTACAGTGGGAAGTGTTGGTTTTGCTAGAGCAACAGAATTTGATACAGAAGACAGTGAATTCTTTATTACATTGAAAGAAATTCCAATTTATCAAGGAGAGTATACTCCAATTGGTAAAGTAGTTTATGGCTTAGATATATTAACTAAAATTAAAACAGGTAATAAAGCAATTTATGTTTTAAGACCTGATTATATTAAAACCTTCAGAATGTTTAATTCTAATTAACCAAAGGTTTACCTGTTGATAATGTATGTTTGATTCTTTCTTGGGTTTGTTTTGTTTCTATCAATCTCATAAAAGAATCTAGTTCTAATTTATACAGATCATCCTCTGACAGTACTTTTTCAATAGTAGTGTCTCCACCACTTAAAACGTTTGCAAGCTCAGTTCCAACATGCATACCATGATCTAAAATTATTTTTTCGTTGTATAATTTCTCTAAAACCTTAATCATTTTATTTTTCAAAGGCTTTCCAGAAAGCTTAAATTTACACTCTTCTGGAGGAACAAAATCAGTATTTTGATTAATTAAATTTTTTGCTTCCTCAAAAAGACTATTTCTGTTCATTATTTTTCTATCTTCTGGTCTTAAATACTTTAATGGTTCAGCCTCGATTGGAGATGTAGCTGTTTTAGCATAACCAATAATATCAAAAACTTTTAGTGGGGCATAATCTGGATCTGATTTTGCTTCCTCTGTTTGTGACCATCTCCACAACATTTCTTTACATCCACCGCCTGCTGGAACTAATCCAACAATAGTTTCAACTAATCCAATAACTAAATTTGTGTGTGAGGCAACAAAATTACTTTGAACTAAAACCTCGAAGCCTCCTCCTAGAGTAAGTCCAGATGGAGCTGATACGACCGGGTGCTTAGAGTATTTTAAAGTTTTACAAGTATCTTGAAAATATTTAATAAATTTTTCAATTGATTTAAAATCACCTTTGTCGGCAAAATTCATAGTATAACTTAAATTCACACCTGCTGAAAATTGCATGCTTTCATTAATTACTATTAAAGGCTTGTCAGTTGCATTTTTTAGTGCATCCATTGAGTCATAATCTAATGCACAGGCTTTTGTTGTAAACTCAACAATATTAAAATCTTTAAATCTATGAATTTCAGCTGAATTATTTTTATCTAGTTTAATAGCTGATGGTTTTATTTTTCCTAGAGTTTGAATATCTGTATAAAGTTGTCTTTCTCCATAGAAGTTTTCATCTTTTGTATTTGATAAATTTTCTAAAAATTTATTATTTTCAAAACTATCAATTCTTTCAAAGAAATTCTTTACACCTATGAATTTTAACATTTCAAAAGGACCCATTGCCCAATTAAAACCAAGTCTCATAGCTTCATCAATATCGTTAAACTTATCAGTAATCCCCGGAACAAGTGAAGATGCATATTTAATTATTTTTGAAATTACAATCCAGGCATACTCACCAAACTTATCTTTTCGATTAATTAAATTACTAATATCAACAGTCTCAATTCCTAAATCTATTTTTTTTGTTGCAGAATATTTTCCTGTTTCTAAATTTATTGCCTCTAAAATTTTTTGATCTCCACTTTTATTCATTCTATAAAAGCCACCTTTTCCTTTACGCCCTGTATAGCCTGTCTCAATTAATTTTTTGACTAATGGAATTTCTTTTGCAACAATTTGAAATTCGTCTTTTTCTGAAAGTTCTTTTATAAAACTCTTTAATACATCAGCCATCAAATCAATTCCAATTAGATCGTATAATCCAAATACGCCTGTTTTGGGTATTCCCATCGGTCTACCAAAAACTGCATCGGCTTCTTCTATTGAAAGTTTCATTTTGAATGCTTCTGTCATAGCAACTTGCATTGCATAAACACCAATTCTATTACCTAAAAAACCTGGGGTATCGTTGCAAACTATTGCACCCTTACCGAGCTCTACTTCACAAAATTTCTTTAAAGAATTGATTTTATTTAAATCGTTATTTTCGTTTTTAACAATTTCTAACAATCCCATGTATCTAACTGGGTTAAAAAAGTGAGTGATACAAAAATCTTTTTTTTCTTCATCATTTAATTTTTCTGATAAAACTTTAATTGGAATTGATGATGTATTTGATGAAACTATTGCGCCTTTTTTTCTATTCTTAAATATCTTCTCATAAATATTATGTTTAATATCAATTCTTTCAACTACTGCCTCTACTACCCAATCTGCATCTTTTACAACATTAAAATTTTCTTCAATATTTCCAACATTAATATTGTTAATTTTACTTTTATCTATTAGCAAAGGAGGTCTAGATTTATGAATTCTTTCTCTAGCTTTTTCACTGATTTCAGTAGTTAAATCTAAAAGAGTAACTGGTATACCTGCATTACATAAATGGGCAGCTATCCCGCTTCCCATTGTGCCAGAGCCAATAACTACAACTTTTTTAATTTCCATAAAAACTTCTATATATGATTAAATTATTTGGGTAAATTATCTATTTATTCCTCTTAATCTCTCAGATCTTCTTCTTAACAATTCAGCACTAATTAAGATTAATGTAGATAGAATAATTAAACATGTAGCTACAGCAAGAATTGTTGGGCTTAATTGCTCCCTTAATCCAGTCCACATCTGTATAGGAATAGTTGTATTTTCTAAACCTGCCAAAAACAACACAACTACAACTTCATCAAAGGAAGTTACAAACGCAAATAATCCTCCTGAGATCACACCTGGTAAAATTAAAGGAAGAGTAATTTTCATAAATGTATTAACTGGATTGCTTCCTAAACTTGCAGCAGCTCTCGTAACACTGTGATCAAATCCAGAAAGTGTTGCTGTTACAGTAATTACAACAAATGGAGTACCTAAAATTATATGTGCTAGGACTATTCCAGTGTGAGTAGCTGCCAATCCGACCTTTGCCATAAAAAAGAAGATCGCAACTCCAGAAATAATTAAAGGAACAATCATAGGCGAAATTAAAGTAGCCATTATAATTCCTTTATATGGCATATGCCTGCTACTTAATCCTAAAGCAGCTAAAGTGCCTAATATTATTGAACCAATCGTAGCGAATATTGCAATTATAAAACTATTTTTTGCTGCTAATCCCCAAGGATTTTTGGTTCCATAAATCATATCTTTATACCATCTTAAAGAAAATGCATCCGGATCAAGATTTTTCATTCCCTCTGAAAAAACTAAAAACTCTTCTGCATTAAATGATAGTGGGAAAATTACAAACAAAGGTGCTATCAAAAAGAAAAATACAAAAGTACAAATTGCAATATAAATATAATGCCAAATTCTATATCTGGTTTCTGTATAACTTGGTAATGCCATAATTATCCTAATTTAATGTTATCAACTCCAACCAATTTATTATAAATCCAATAAATAACTAAAACTCCACTAAGTAGCATTAACCCCATTGCAGATGCAAAGCTCCAGTCTAAAGTTTGTTTCATATGAAATGCAATTTGATTACTTATTAAGGTTCCAGATGCACCACCAACTAACGCTGGTGTAATGTAATAACCAATTGCTAAAATAAACACCAGTAAACATCCTGCACCAATTCCTGGAATAGTTAATGGAAAGTATACTTTCCAAAAAGCAACAAAAGGAGTTCCACCCAATGATTTTCCAGCTCTCATTAAGCTGGGGGAAATAGTTTTCATTACACTATAAAGTGGAAGAACCATAAAAGGTAATAATATTTGCGTCATAGCAACATAAGTACCTACTTTATTATACATCATTTCAGGCCTATTATCGTCTGCAACGAGCCCTATCATAACAAAGAAATCGTTTACTACACCTTGTTGTTGAAGCAAAATCATCCAACTAGCAGTTCTAACTAACAACGATGTCCAAAAAGGTAAAAGGACACAGATCATTAATAAATTTGAATATTTCATAGGAAGAGTTGCAAGCAAATGTGCAATTGGATAACCCATTAAAAAGCAAAATAATGTAACAAAAAAAGCTATTTCAAGAGTTCTGAGCCAAAGAATTCTATGTATTCTTCTATCTTCATCAACTTGAGCAATGCTTCCATCAGCTGCATAATACATATCCATACCTTTTAAGTATTTTGACATTGTATAAGGTGGAGCAGTTCGTTTAATTGCTTGCCAATACTCAACATTTCTCCAACGCTTGTGAACTTTCATTACCTGTTCTTTAATACTTATACTTTCATCAATCTTCTTTCTCTTAACTTGTCTAAAAAGTTTTTTTGTAATGGAATTGAAACCATTTTTTTCTTTATTTAATCTTTGACCAAGTTTTCCGTGTTCTTGTTTCTCAACAAGAACTTTAAAATCATAGTAAAAAGCTGCAAATACTTCTTCCGAAGGTAATTCCTTACCATCCCATTTTTCCATTTCTTTAAAAGTTTTTGGAAGCATATTTGTTATCATTTTATCATCTACGCTTCTGCTAAACATTTCTCCTATTGGAAAGACATATGTAATGATTAAAAATAAAAGCAATGGTGCTACAAGCAGAAATGCTTTAATTTTATTTTTTTTTTCAGCTTTTTTTAAACTGACTTCTAAGGGAATTCCGTCAGTTGTTAATATTTGTTTTGTTTCAGAGCTCATAAAAAAATAGGGCGGTTAGTTATAACCGCCCTAAATATATTATATAAATTCAGTGATTAAAACTGAATTATAGGCCTGCTTTCATAGCTTCCCATTTTTCACCAATCTCTGTTCCGTTATCTGCCCAGTAGAAAGGATCAACTAAGAAATAGTTCTTAGTGTTTGCAGGAGCTGTTGGCATTTGTGGCATCATCTCTGTTTTACCATCTTTATACCATGGCTCATTAGCTTTGATTATATCTAAAGATGATAATCTGTATGGAGCATAAGCAATGTACTTCGCGCTACCAGCTAACATTTCAGTGTTAGTCATCATAGCTAAAGCTTTTTTAGCATTTGCTTCATCTGGACCACCTTTAACAAGTGCAAAATATTCATAGTCAAGACCTTGACCATCCCATACTTGTTTAATTGGAGCTCCTTCACCTATTTCAGCATTGAAGAATCTTCCGTTCCAACCAGTTGCCATTACAACTTCACCTGAAACTAATAGTTCAGGCGGTTGAGCACCAGCAGACCAGAATACACATCCACCATTTGGATCTGTACAAAGTTTCTTAATCTTATTCATTGCTCTATCTAAACCACCTTCAGCTTCAAGTTTTCTGTAGATTAAGGCTCCGCCTTTACCCATTTTTACACCGTCAGCAGCTAATGCAATTTCTAAATTAGTTAAAGCACTTGTGTAGATCGCTCTTTTTCCAGGGAATTTTTTAGTGTTAAAGAAATCCTTAATTGTTTTAGGTTCTTTACCACCAAATGCTCTAGTATCAAAAGCATAGTTCCAAGAATATAAAATGTTTCCTACAGCACATTCACTCGGCATTGGAGCAAAGAAGTCTTTACTTGCAGGAGTTCCATCTGGAGCAGCTGGAAAATCTTTGTCAAAATCAAATTTAACAAATAAACCTTCATCACATCCATTGATAGTATCAAATGCAAATACGTCTATAATATCCCAAGTTATAGCACCAGCTTCTTTTTGTGCTTTGATTTCTGATAAACCACCAGAATAGTCAACCCAATTGATTTCTATTCCAAGTTTTTTAGCAGTGGGATCACCATACCCAAGCTTTTGTGACTCTGTATAAGCTCCACCCCAAGATGCAACCGTAACTGCAAATGCTGATGAAGTTATTGAAAGTACAAAAGAAAGAGCAAGTAATAATTTACTTAGTTTTTTCATTATTCCTCCGTTTAAACGTTGATATAAATTAATTTATATAAGTAAAATTACAACAAATAGCTAATCTGAAGTCAACAGCTGATTTTGTCTATAAATATATATAGTAGATATACGTATTTTAATTGTAATTATTTTGGGTCTAACGCTCTTGCATCAGTACTATTCCAGCCAATGTTTATATTTTCGCTGACTTTGAGCTCTAAATTAGATGTGCTATTAGGCACTTTAAGAATAAATTCTGAACTTCCCAAAAGATTAAGTCTTACTCTAGTATGATCGCCGTGATAAATTACTTCCTCAATCTTTCCAGTAAACATATTATCCATTTTATCAGTTGGATTTATTAATGCTCTTTCTGGTCTCAATGATACAGTTGTTTTTTCCCCTTTTGACTTAACAGATATTGGGTTAGCTAGTATCTCTGAGTTAGCTAATTTAACTTTACATTTGTCTTTATCGATATCCATAACTTCACCATTGAAAGTATTATTCTCGCCTATGAACTCAGCAACAAATGAATTAACAGGTTTTTCATAAAGCTCGGCTGGATCTGATAACTGCTGAACTTTACCATCATTGAATACTGCAATTCTATTTGACATAGTTAATGCCTCACTTTGGTCGTGGGTAACATATACAACTGTTACACCAATACTTTCGTGAATATGTTTAATTTCATATTGCATGCTTTCTCTTAAGTTTTTATCTAATGCTCCTAGAGGTTCATCCATTAAAACAACTGCAGGGTCAAATACTAGGGCTCTTGCAACTGCTACACGTTGTTGTTGACCACCAGAAAGTTGCGCTGGCATTCTTGTTTCAAAACCATTCAGAGAAACCATTGACAGAGCCTTATCTACTTTTTTATCAATTTCATCTTTTTCAACTTTTCTTACTCTTAGAGGAAAAGCTAAATTTTCATAAACTGTCATGTGTGGAAATAAAGCATAGTTTTGAAAAACCATTCCAATTCCTCTTTTATGAGGAGGAATGTTCGAAATTATATTTCCATCTAATAATATTTCACCGTGAGTTGGTGTTTCAAATCCTGCCAACATCATCAGACAAGTTGTTTTACCTGAACCAGATGGACCAAGCATTGTTATGAATTCACCTTCTGCAATATCTAATTGTAAATCTTTTACAACAAGAACTTTGCCATCATAACTTTTGTCGACTTTATCGAACTTTACAAATTCCGGATTTTTACCCATAAGGGTGAATATAAAACATTTGTGTAGATAGAATTCAATAGTTAATTAACTCTTTATATGTAGCCCTTTTGGAAAATTACAGAACAATTCCGATCCATTCTCTGTAACTCTTATTGCTTCAGATGCTTCAACACCCCAATCACCAAACTGCATTACAGCTATCATGTGGAAACAAACATTAGGTTCTAAAACTGTCATATCTCCTTTATAAATATTAAGAGTGTGTTCACCCCAATCAGGAGGGTAACCAATTCCTATCGAATAGCCTGTTCTAGATTTTTTTTCTATTCCGTATTTATCTAATATTTTCCAAAAAGCTTGTGCAACATCATCTGCTGTATTCCCAGGTTTAATTTGACTTATGCCTACATTTAAAGCTTCAATTGTTTTGTTCATTGTATCAATCTTTAATTGATTGGGTTTTCCAAGCAGAACTGTTCTCGCCATTGGAGCATGATATCTCTTATAAACACCAGATAATTCAATAATTGTAGCCTCACCTTCTACAAATTTATCTTGCGTTGCTGTTAAATGTGAAGCTGAAGTACCTTTCCCTGTTGGAAGTAATGTTGCAATACTAGAATATTCTCCTCCAAATTCCTCTGTTCCATAAAATAAAGTTTTTTGAATTTCACCAACTGCATCGCACTGTCTGACACCTGGTTTAATAACTTCCATAGCAGTTTTCATTCCTTTTTCAGAAATTTTTGCAGCAGATTTCATGAAACCTATTTCAGCATTTGATTTTACTAACCTTGCCCAATTAACTAAACGATCGCTATCTTTGATTTTTGCATTAGGTAATCCTTGCTTTATTTTTTCATAACAAAACGCAGTGAAGTAATGAGCATCCATTTCTAATCCAATGCATAACTTATCCCATTTTCTTTCTTTTATTATCTCTACCAAATTATCATAAGGATGTTTTGGCCAAGTGTGGATATAATTTTCGTCATAAACTAAAATATTCTCATCCTTTAAATAAGTTTTAATATATGCACCACCTACATCTTGAGCCCTAACAAAACATAGAGGCTCATCTGCATCTATATGAACAATTGCACATTGAGCATAATAAAAAGACCAAGCATCATAACCTGTTAGGTAATTCATGTTGTTAGTGTCATGTGAGATTAAAAGATCGATGCCTTTTTCTTGCATCATTTTTTTAACTTTTGTTAATCTTTGCTTATATTCTTCTTTTGTGAACAACATTAATTTTCATTAAATAATTTACCAAATCCTTCGACGGAATTATTTTTGTTTATTTTAACAAGCGTATCCCAAATTAAAGCCTGATTGCTAGATAAAACTGTAGTATTTAATTTTTTCTCTAATTTATCAATAATTGGCAATACTGGTAAAGCAGTACAAGAAACAAAGAGAGCCTCTGCTCCATTTAAATTTATTTCGGATAGAACATTAAATAAATAATTCTGATCAACTTTTCCGATATCGTAATCAGCTTCTATATCAAAGTAAGAATTTGAAGTAACTTCAAACCCTTCGTTTTTAAAATATTCCAAAACTTCATCGTTAAGTTTTTTGCTATAAGGTGTAAATAGACTTATCTTACTTATATTTAACTTCTTTAAAGCTTTAATTGCAGCGGTACTTGGAGTTGTCACCTCTGCCATAGGTTTTGCAGCTTTTACTTTTTTCTCTATAGATTCATAACCTGCAGCTATTGTTCCAGAGGTACAGCCATAAACAACACAATCGATATCCTGATCAGGTAATATATCTTTTGTTACCTCAGTTACTTTGTCTGACATTTTGATCAAATTTTCTTTTGTTAGCGGGTTGTAGCATTCAATACGATTTACAAAAAAATCAACTTCTCTGTCTTTAATTACGTTTATAAAATCTCTTTCAATCATAAAATCGCTTGCAAGCGCAATAAGTCCAATTCTTGGATTTGATTTGGTGATGTATTTAGGATCTATTTTTGTTGAATTCATATTTTAAAAAGTGAATATATCAGAAGTTCTTTAATAATCATTAATATAAAAAAATAGGTATGAATATAAAAGATACTTTCGTAGCATCCTTGGTGCCTATTTTTTTAGGCTTTGGTTTTGTAATAGCTAAACCAGCATTTGAATCTTTTCCTCCTATTCTTTTAATGGGTATCAGATTTACATTTGCTGCATCATTATTAATTTGGTGGTTTCCAATTCCAAGAGGATATTTAAAAAGAATTTTTGCTGCATCATTAGTCGCTAATACATTGCAATATAGCATTACATATACTGGTTTAGATTTAATTGATGCATCTTCAGCAGTTCTTTTGGTTCAGATGGAAGTTCCGTTTGGAGTCATTTTTGCTTACTTCATGCTTAAAGAAAAACCAACGATCAGAGCTTTGATTGGTATAGCTATCGCATTTGTTGGTGTTTATATTTTAACTGGATCTCCTAACTTGGATGGAAAATTTATTGGAATTGGACTTACGATTTTAGGATCTGCTGTATGGGCTCTTGGACAAGTTATGGTTAAACCTTTAAGTAAAGAAATAAATCCTTTAGCGTTAGTTGCATGGTTAGCATTATTCTCTGGACCAATATTAGTAATGTCATCTGCGATAATTGATGGAAATACAATTAATTATCTAACAAATGCAAAATTTGATCATTGGATTATTGCTATTTATATTGGTTTCATCATGCAACCAATTACATACGGTTGTTTCTATTATGTTTTAAAAAATAACCCACTTTATAAAGTTCTACCGATTGTAACTATGGGGATACCACCAACCGGTTTATTGGCAGCAATATTTCTTTTAGGTGAAAAACCAACTTCAGAATTATTTATAGGTGGTACAATAATCATAGTTGGTGTGATTTTAATTGTATTTACAAAAAACAAAAAGGAAGAGGAAATAAAATGAAAATTGGATTTATTGGTTTAGGTAATGTTGGAGGAAAACTTGCTGGAAGTTTATTAAGAAATAACTTTGATCTTACAGTAAGAGATATAGATGAAAATTTATCAAATCCTCTAAAAGACTTAGGTGCTAAGGTAGCAAAATCACCAAAAGAATTAGCAGAAAAAACTGATTTAATAATTACATCTCTTCCTTCCCCTGAAGTATCCACTGAAGTGATGGAGGCTGATGACGGAATTATAAATGGACTGTCAGAGAATAAAATTTGGTTAGAAATGAGTACCACAGACGAAAATGAGGTAAAAAGAATTGGAAAAAAAGTAATAGAAAAAAAAGCTATACCTATGGATGGACCTGTTAGTGGCGGATGTCATAGAGCAGCAACAGGTAATATTTCTATATTCGTGGGTGGAGAAAGAAAAGCATTTGAAAAAATTTTACCTGTATTAACTGTTATGGGGAGAAAAATATTGCACACTGGTGAGCTTGGTACAGCAAGTGTATTAAAAGTAATTACAAATTATCTAGCATCTGCGCATTTAGTTGCATTAGGTGAGGCTTGGACTGTAGCAAAAAAATCTAATTTAGATTTAGCAAAAACTTATAAAGGGATTGCTATTTCCTCTGGTAATTCATTTGTGCATGAAACTGAAAGTCAGGTTATATTAAATGGATCTTATAATATAAACTTTACAATGGATTTGGTTTTAAAAGACACAAGTCTATTTGATAATCTTGCAAAAAAAATAAATGCTCCTTTAGAAATTTCTCCACAAATAGTTGAAATTTTCAAAGATGGTCAAAAAAAATATGGTTCTAGAGCTTGGTCGTCAATGATTGTGAAAAGGATGGAGGATTTAAATAATATTAATTTTAGAGCTAATGGTTTTCCTGATGAGTTGGTTGATAGCGAACCTGAGGAAAAAGGATATGAAATTTAATTAATGTGTTAAGATAAAAAATGTTAGATAAAAGAAAATTTTACATAAATGGTCAGTGGGTTGATCCAATTAAAAAAAATGATTTAGACGTAATTAATCCATGCAATGAGGACCCTTTTGCTGTTATTTCTTTAGGTTCAAAAGAGGATACAGATTTAGCTGTCAAATCAGCAAAAAATGCCTTTAATACTTGGAAAGAAACAAGCAAGGAAGAAAGGCTCAGTTTACTTGAAAAATTATCATCAGTTTATAAAAAAAGATTTAATGAAATGGCTGAGGCTATTTCTCTTGAAATGGGTGCACCAATGGATTGGGCAACAGATGTTCAAACAGCTTCAGGGAAAGATCATTTAGATGATTTTATTTTAAGATTAAAAAATTTTAAATTTGATGAACACTTTAATAATAAATCAAATAATCATATCTATTATGAGCCAATTGGAGTTTGTGGATTAATCACACCGTGGAATTGGCCAATTAATCAAATTGCTTTAAAAGTCGTTCCTGCATTCGCAACTGGATGTACAATGATTTTAAAACCATCAGAAATTGCTCCTATTTCTGGAATGCTATTTGCAGAAATGATTGATGAAGTAGGTTTTCCAAAAGGTGTATTTAATTTGGTAAATGGAGACGGTGCAGGAGTGGGAACCCACATTTCAAGCCACCCTGATATTGATATGGTTTCTTTCACAGGTTCAACAAGAGCAGGAAAATTAATTTCAAAAAATGCTGCTGAAACAATTAAAAGAGTTTGTCTTGAATTAGGTGGAAAAGGTGGAAATATTGTTTTTGCTGATAGTTATAAAGATGCAGTAAGAGACGGTATTAGAAATGTAATGAGCAATTCTGGTCAATCTTGTGATGCACCAACAAGAATGCTGGTTGAGAAATCAATTTATGAAAGAGCTGTTAAAGAAGCAGTAGATGAAGCAAATAAGATTAAAGTAGATCAAGCCTCAAAAAAAGGAGATCATATAGGACCCGTCATCTCTAAAGTTCAATATGATAAAATTATAAATCTTATTGAAAGTGGAATTTCTGAAGGTGCAACTCTTGCGGCAGGTGGGCCTGAGCTACCAAATGGTTTGAACAAAGGATACTTTATCAAACCAACTATATTTACAGATGTAACTAATGAAATGAGAATTGCTAAAGAAGAAATTTTTGGACCTGTGTTATCTATAATTCCATTTGAAACTGAGGATGAGGCAGTCAATATTGTAAATGATACTTCTTATGGTCTTGGAAATTATTTACAAACTGAAGATAGAGAGAAAGCACATAGAGTTGCAAAAAAATTAAGATCAGGCTGTGTTTATATTAATGGCAATGGAGCTGATGCTGGAACTCCATTTGGTGGTTACAGGCAATCAGGTAATGGTAGAGAAGGAGGTCTTTGGGGCCTTGGGGAATATCTTGAAGTAAAGAATGTTACTGGTTGGAGTTAACCGAATTTTTTAAATATCTTAGTCTTCCAATAATTTCATCTCGATCCATGTAATAACCTTGTAAATGTCTATGTCCTGAGTTTGGATCATATTCAGTTCTACCGTGTAATAATCTTCTATTGTTAAAAGAAAAAATATCACCTGGCCCTAATCTAAATTTAATCTGGAATTGATCATCATGAAGCAAATTTCCAAATCGGTGATGAGCTTTATAAACTTTATCCATCAAATCAGGATGACAGTCTAAAGCATCCATAGTCGCTACACTGAACCGAATATCATGGTAATCGTTATCTTTTGTTAGAGATATTGCAGGTGCATAATAACTTCTCACAGACTCTTGTGTATAATCCATATCCCTAAATTTTAAATGAACGTTTACTAGTGTTTCAAATATTTCTTTCTCATTTTTTCTCAAATAATCTGCTACTGCAAAGCCATCTACAGCGGATGAATCTCCTCCAGATGCAGAATTCACCAAACAATGAAGAAATTGATAGCCAGGTGGTGTCTCAAACCATGGTAAATCCATATGATTTCTCAAAGCATGCGCTGAATAAGCAGAGTTATTTGGTTTAGGAATGTTAATTACTTCAAAAGGTGTTTTAAAAAAAGTTTCTCTGGTATGGCTAATTCTGTTTAAAATTTTAAATCCAGAGTTATTTTCAGTTGGAGCATTTTTTACTATAGCAATTCCAGTATGATGTAAAAGCTCTAACCATCTGATAAGTCCTTCATCTGAACTCATAATTTCATCATGCTCAATCTCGATTGACTTTAAGTCATTTTGTAAAGAGTTATCCCAAAGTTGATATGGTGATTTATATTTTAAATTATTTTTTATTGTATAGCAGTTTTCTCTTAACCAATTTTGGTCGTAATAACTTATATGGTCACCTTCACTCCATTCAATTTCAAGCTTACCTTCATTATTTACCGCAAATTTTTTTGGATTAATTTTGTTTGATACTTTTAAAATATTAAACATTCTATGACGTGAGTCTTTATCGTGTGCAGTTGGACAATTATCTCTTAACCATAAATAATTAAATTTACTTTTTTTTCCATCACTCCAGTCAACTTCTAAATTTGTAGAATTTTTAGTTATATTCTTAATTTTAAAATTTTGTTCCATTAATTTTTATAATTTGAATGTTCTCTCTCTAGTTTTCTTAATAAAGCAGCCCACTCTGTTTTTCCATCATAATTATAATCGTCAGATCCACTCATATTTTCCCAGAAATATGCAGCTTTCTGTTTGTCTATTTCATGTTTGTTTAAACCCATAGCAAGATTTTTTACCTGAACTGAACAAGCTTGCTCTAAATAATAAGCTCTAAAAAATGCTTCTGCAGCAGTTTTTCCTACTGTGTAATATCCATGATTTCTAGTAATCAAAATATCGTGTTTGCTAATTAGATTTTCAAATTTACTTCCAAATTCTTTGTCCTCAACAAATTCATAATCAATATATCCAACAAGGTGATTTAAATAAACTGCAGCCTGTGAAAGATACATTAAACCCTCTTTGGTGCCACCAACTGCCATCACATCATTGGCATGTCCGTGAACATAAAAGTTTACATCATTTCTTTTATTAAAAATCCATTGAGCAAGATTAATACATCCGTCATTTAACCAAGGTCCATCTGAGTCTAATTTTTTTCCGTTTTTATCAATTTTAACTAAAGATGAAGCGGTAATTTCTTCATAAAACATTCCATATGGATGAACGAAAGAACAATTCTTATCTTCAGCAGATCTTGCCCCCGCGCATTGATTAGCAAGATCTGTCATACCGTACATATGTAAAATTCTATAGAGAGCAGACAACTCTAGTCGCACATCTTTATCTGTTTGCGCCATATGTAAAATTCTTATTTAAAAATTAAGTAAAAGCAAATAAATACAACCGTTATTTCTCAAAACAATTATAAGTTGTATAATATTTGTTTTACATATGTTGATTGTAACTGTTAGAACATTACATCATGTCAAAAATTGAGATCAACAACGTATATAAAATTTTTGGAAACAACCCATCCTCTGTACTGCCAATGGTTAAAGATGGTGCAACAAAAGATGAAATTTTAGAGCAAACTGGTCATACCGTTGGATTAGATAATGTTTCGCTTAAAATTGAAGAGGGAGAAACCTTTGTTTGTATGGGTTTATCAGGATCAGGGAAATCAACACTCATAAGACACTTAAATAGACTAATCGATCCAACTGATGGTGAAATTTTAGTTGAGGGCACGAATGTAATGTCACTTGATAAAGATAAACTTATTGAATTTAGAAGACATAAAATGAGTATGGTATTTCAAAGATTTGGCTTATTCCCACATAAGACAGTTATTCAAAATGTTGGTTACGGACTAGAAATGCAAGGGAAAGGTGAAGTTGAAAGAAATAAAATCTCAATGGAAAAAATTGATGCTGTTGGTCTAACTGGTTTTGAAAATCAATACCCAGCTCAATTATCAGGAGGAATGCAACAACGTGTGGGTTTAGCACGAGCATTAGCGACAGATACAGACATAATGTTAATGGATGAAGCATTTAGTGCTCTAGACCCATTAATAAGAAGTGATATGCAAAAACAATTGATTGATCTTCAAGCAGAATTAAAAAAAACAATTGTATTTATTACTCACGATTTGGATGAATCATTAAGATTGGGAGACCATATTGGAATATTAAATTCTGGTAAATTGGTTCAAGTAGGAACTCCTGAGGAAATCATTATGAACCCTGCTGATGATTATGTAAAAGCTTTTGTTAAAGATGTAAATAGAGCAAAAGTTATTAAAGCAAAAATTATAATGAAAACAGCTGATCAAGCAAATGACATAGATAAATCAAACTTAATAAAAGTAAATGAAGATGAATTTATAGAGGATTTTTTACCAAAAATCGTATGCTCTGATTCAAATTGTGAAGTGGTTGATAAAAGTGGGAATGTAAAGGGATACATTTCAAATCAAGAATTACAGTCTTCATTAACAAGATCATAAAGTGTTATTAAAAAATTTCGAAGTAAAAAAGGAATGGGTTGATTACAACAATCACATGAACATGGCTTATTATGTTCTTGTTTTTGATTTAGCATGGGAAGTTGCACTTGAAAAATTTAAAATGGGAGGAACTGCAGCAAAAAATCTTAATAGAAGTACTATGGTTGTTGAAACAAATACTAAATATTTAAATGAGGTTAAAGAGGGGGAAATGGTTAATGTTAATCTGACTTATTTTGATCATGATAAAAAAAGATTACACTTAAAAATGGAAATGATTTCTCAAAAAACTAACAAACTTTCGGCTTCCATGGAATGGATATCGCTATATATAGATTTAAGCAAAAGGAAAGTCACTGAATTTGAAGAAGAAAAAGTAAAATTAATGAAAGATTTTATTGATGAAAATAAGTCAAAATTTTCAAACGAAGGTCTTCTGTTCTCTTCTAAATTAAAGAAATAATTAAATATTCTAGACAATTTTTTTTTGATATAGGTGCATAATGAGCGCTAATAATAATTCAAAAGGTATAATTCTTATAATTACTGCAATGACATTTTTTGCAATGCAGGATGCTTTAATTAAATTTATTTTTGA
>CACHCM010000015.1 GCA_902578325.1 uncultured Pelagibacteraceae bacterium | reverse complement strand
CGATCTTACTAAAGGAAGAATTATCTTTAGGGGATAAATAAGGCTGAGTAGCTCAGGAGTAGAGCAGAGCCCTGAAAAGGCTTGTGTCGGAGGTGCGAATCCTTCCTCAGCCACCACCACAAAGTTTCATCTTGAAATAATCGTAAAAGAAATTAACTTTAAGATATAATAAATAACAAAAGGACTAAGAAATAAGATGAGTACACTACAAGGAAAAATTAAATGGTATAACGGTAAAAAGGGATATGGCTTCATTGAAAGAGATGATAAAGAAAAAGATGCCTTTGTTCACGCTTCAGCGGTAAAAGCTGCTGGTATGAGATATCTCAATGAAGGTGATAAACTTGAATTCACATTAGAAGATGGTCCCAAAGGTCCTTCTGCAGTTAATTTAAAAAAAATAGACTAATTTAGAAATTATTTAAAAGGGCGTTTTATCTATCAAATAGATAAACGTCCTTTTTCTATTTAGACCTTGAATATTAATTTTTTTTGTCTAAAAGACTGCCCATGATTATAAATATTACATACAGAAGGACTTTTAGAAGTACTCATAGAAACTGTTTACATAGCCAGTAGGCTATTTATTTATATTATAATTTTAAATCCACATAAAATAAGATAAAAACAAAGAGGATAAGCCCGGGTGGTGTAATGGTTAGCACGGAAGTTTGTGGAACTTTAAGTTTGAGTTCGACTCTCAGCCCGGGTACCAAAAAATGAATAAAGAGAAAAAATTAATTCCTGGATTACCTTCAGGATTTGAAGATCGTTGGGATAAAAAACTTCTTCTCAAAAAAAAGCTTTTAAAAGCTATTGAGAATAATTTTATTAAATTTGGAGCAGAAGCTTTGGAAACCCCTTCGTTTGAGATAAGTGAAAATATAGGATCTTTTTTGGCAGAAGATGATGCCAATCCTATGTCTGATGTATTCTCATTTCAGGATGGAGAAAAAAGCATTACTCTTAGGTATGATCTTTCAAGCCCGCTAGCTAGATTTGTTGCACAAAACAATCAAGAGCTTCCATCAATCTTTAAAAGGTATGCTATTCAAAATGTCTTTAGAAATGAAAAGGCAGGTAATGGAAGGTACAGAGAATTCATGCAAGCAGATTTTGATATAGTGGGAAATGTTAATCCTGCTCAAGCAAATGCGGAGCTTTGTAATTTAATATCAAGTACTTTGTTAGATTGTGGTTTAAAAAAAGATCAATTTATAATTAACGTCAGTAATAGAAAAATAGTTAAAGGATTAATTGACGATTTAAAAATATCAGAAGAAAAGCAAGTAAAAGTAATTAGGGCAATTGATAAATTAGATAAACCAGGTTTTGGTTTAAAAGGTGTTGAAGATTTGCTTAAAAAAGAGAGAAAAGATATAAGTGGTGCAATCACTAAGGGTGCAGATTTAAATGATGAACAAGCGTCAGAAATAATTAATTTTCTAAAAATAAAAGATTTGAAAGAATTAAAAGAAACACTGAAAAATCCATTGTCTCAAGAAGGTATAAAGGAATTAGAACAAGTATTTGAAGTATTGGGTTACAGTTCAAATTTAAATCAGGTCAAAACAAATTTTACAATTGTTAGGGGATTAGCTTATTATTCAGATTTCATTGTTGAAACAAATCTAAATTTTAAAGTTACAAATAATAAAGGTAAAGAGGTTGATATAGGCAGTATTTGTTCTGGAGGAGCCTATGCAAAATTAATCTCAAGATTTAAAGGTGTAGATATTCCAGGCACTGGAATTAGTTTTGGAGTTGATCGATTGTTATTTGCTTTAATGCAATTGAATCAAATAAAAGTAGATAATCAAAAACCAGTTTTAGTTTGTGTAATGGATGAAAAATATCTTAAAAATTACTATGAAATTTTAGATCTATTAAGAAATAATAATATCAACGCTGAAATTTTTTTAGATACAAAGAAAAATTTAGGTAAGCAACTAACTTTAGCAAATAAACGTGAGTTGGATGTTGCAATAATATGTGGTGAAAATGAATTTAATGAAAATACAGTCACTATAAAAAGCCTTAAAGGTGTTAAGGGTGAAAACAATAAAACATTTCCAAAAGAAAAATTAATCGATGAAGTCAAAAAACTTATCTGAAAATATTCTAAGATCGGTAAAATCTAAGGGTTTCAAATATATTGATTTACCCTCAGTAATTGAGGCTAATCACATTGTTCAAAGATCTGGAGAAAATTTTAGAAAATTTATCTTTTCTTTTACTGATCAAAATGGGAGTGAGTTATGTTTAAGACCAGATTTAACGATTGTATCTTGTTTAAGATATTTAGAAAATAATTTAAAGGGCAAGGAAAAAATTTTTTACAGCGGTCAAGCTTATCGAAAATCACAAAATAAAAAAGACTCGATAATCAGAAATCAAATTGGATTTGAAATTTTGGGATCTAAGGATGAGAAAAATGATGATAAAGAAATTATAAATACATCTCTTAAATCACTTCAAAATATTAAATATTCTTCAGGAAAGCTAACTATTGGAAATGTTGAAATATTTAATTTGTTAATTTCAAAATTAGATATTCCAAAGAGATGGAAACTAAGATTAGCTAGACACTTCTGGAGAGAAGAATATTTTAATGATTTATTAAAAAGATTAGAAACTAATTCAGATGTAGATCCAACAATTGTAGAAATAGATAAAAAGCGTTACGTGAAAATGCTTAAAGAGGATTTATCAAATATTGTTGCAGGAAGAACAATTAATGAAATATTAAAAAGGTTTGATCAGAAAATAAAAGATCCTAGAAGAGCTAGCAAAGGAAAGAATGTTTCCAAAATAATAAAAGATTTTCTAAAAATTAAATGTCCCATAAGTAAAGCAGCAATTGAGTTAAATAAATTTTTTAAAAAAAACAAAATAAATCTAGCTGTAGATCAAAAATATTTTCCAATCTCTAATAATAAGGTTTCAAAATTAAATGTAGTATTTTCAGCATCCTTTGGAAGACAATTAGAATATTACACCGGAATGGTTTTTAAAATTGATATTAAATCTAAAAACTCATTAAAAAATATTATTAATGGTGGTCGTTATGATGGTCTAATTTCAGACTTAGGATCAAAAAAACAAACCCCAGCAGTAGGTGCTGCTTTAAATTTAAATTACTAATGACAAAAAATATTTTAAATATTGGAATTCCAAGCAAAGGTAGACTTAGAAAAGATGTTTTAAATATTTTTAAAAAAAATAAATTAAACCTCATTTCTGAAAGAGGAGAAAGAGATCTTTTAGGATCTATAAAAAAATTTAAAAATATTAAGATTTTATATCTTCATGCAAGAGAGATCATAGAAAGACTTGGAGACGGATCTTTAGACATAGGTTTTTCTGGCTTTGATTTATTAAAGGAAAGTGAAATTAACACTCAAAAGAAAATTAATGTGTTTAAAAGATATAATTTTGGAAAGGCCACATTAGTAGTTGCAATTCCTGATCCATGGATAGATGTACAAACAGTTGCAGATTTAGAAGAAATTGCATTTGAATTTAAAGATAAGAAAAAGAAAATATTAAGAGTAGCAACAAAATATCCAAATTTAACAAGGGAATTTTTGTTCTCAAAGGGCGTTACCCAATTCAAATTAATTGATAGTTTGGGTGCAACTGAAGCTTATCCTTTTACAGGCTCATCAGAAATAATTACAGATATCACTTCTACCGGAGCAACGTTAAAAGCAAACAATCTACGTATTTTAAAGGATGGAGAAATATTAAGATCAGAGGCCTGCATGATGATTTCTAAGTCATCCAATAATAAAATAGGTCTTAAAAAAATAGTAAAATTACTTTCTAAAAATTAAGTCTTTCCAATAAATTAGTATAATTTTGATAATATCTAGATTTCTAATAATTGCATAAAGTGCAACAATAACACAAATAATAAAGAATATTTTTAGTACTAAAATTAGTTCCATAAAGTATTTTTAAATATTTAAATACATTAATCAAATATTTACGATAAAATAAAAAATGAGAATCATGGATAATATATTGTTAATTTTACTAGTTTTGTTATTAGGTGGTGTTTTAGCTATTCTTTATCTAAATTTAAAAACTAAGCCAAAAGATGAAAATGAAAACAAAGAAGCTGAGGAAATAGCTAATTTAAAATCAGAAATATCAAGTTTAAAAGATACCTTAAACACTACGATCAATAGCTCACTTGGTGCTATGTCGACTTCATTTAATAATCTATCAACTGGGGTTACTAAAGATATGACTGAAACTTTAACTAAGGTAGAGGAAAAGGTTGGTAATTTTAATCAACAAGTTCAACTATTAAATCAAAGCCAAGAGGGGATAACTAAAATTTTAGCTGGAGTTAAGAAATATGGAACTCTTGCAGAATTTAGCTTAGATGCTCTAATTAAAGATTTGCTACCAGCCTCTCAATTCATGACGAATGTTAAAATGAAAGAGGATACCAGTGAAAATGTTGAATTTGCAATAAAGCTTCAAGGAGATGTTTTAGTTCCTGTTGATAGTCATTTTCCAGTAGAAAAATTCAAAGCAATTACCGATGGTCATGACGTGGAAGACAAAAGGGCTGTAGCAGATGCTAGAGCAAAATTAGCCTCAGCGTTTAAAGCAAAAGCTAAAAGTGTTAATGAAAAATATATTGTTCCGCCAAAAACTACTGATTTTGCAATCGTTTATGCTCCTACAGAAAGTTTATACAAAGAGTTAACTGAATACCAAAATCCAAGTACAAAAGAATTATTAACTCAAGAGTTAATGAAAAAATATAAAGTTGTAATATGTGGACCTAATACTCTTTCTGCTTACTTACAGTCTTTACATATGGGATTTCAATCATTGAAGGTACAAAAAGGTGCAACAGAAATTTATAATCATTTAAAAACAATCAGTACAAGATTTTCTAAACATTTTGACAACATAATAGTTCTTAGAAAAAAATTAGAAGATGCTATGGGAGTTGTTGATAAATTTGGAACGGATGCAAGATCAATTTCAAGAACCTTAGAAAATATTAAAGATCCCGAGCAGGTTGAGAAAGCTGTACAAACTGAAAACGTGGAAAAATTTGTTGAACGAAATAGGCAGCTTAAAAATTAATTTCTTTTTTTCCTAAATAACGTCTATAAGAAATCTCATGCAGTGGAATCAAAAATATGATTATCCAAAATCATCAAGAGCAACAGTTGATGGCATTAGAAGATACTTATTAGGGGAAACAAAATTACCAAGTGTCACTTCAATTTTAGATGCAACTCGATCTGAAGAAGATAAAGCAGCATTAGCAAATTGGAGAGAAAGAACTGGGCAAAAAGAAGCTGAGGCAATTACAAAAGCAGCAAGCAGTAGAGGTTCTCAAATGCATAACTATTTAGAGTCTTATTTACTTGGAAGAGAAAATTTAAGTTTTTTTGAAGATAACGAACAATATAAATTAATGGCTAAAGAAATTATAGAAAAAGGTTTGAAAAATAGATTGGATGAAATTTGGGGTGTTGAATGCACTCTTTATTACCCAGAGAAGTATGCAGGTACTGCTGATTGTGTTGGAGTTTATGAAGGAAAAGAAACAATAATTGATTTTAAACAAAGTAATAAACCTAAAAAGGCTGAATATATAGACTCATGGCTTCTTCAAACAAGTGCATATTCATTAGCACATAACATTGTGTATAACTCCAATATCACTTCTTGTGTAATTTTAGTTTGCACAGTAGATAAATTATTCCAAGAGTTTAAAATTCAAGGGCATGATTTAATTGTTTATCAAAACTTGTTTTTGGGAAGATTAAAAAAATTTAATGAGCTATCGGACTTAACTTAGGATTTTATGGATAAAATAGTAATTTACGATACAGAAACAACAAATAGTACAATTTGGGGCTCAATAATAGAAGTAGGTGCTGTAGTTGTTGATAAAAACTTAAAAGAAATTGGTAAGCTAAATATTCGTGGCAGAATGCCCGAGGGTGAGGTTCCAAGTGCAAAGGCCTTATTAGTTAATTCAACAAGTATTGATTTACTTACTAAAGGCAATTACTCGCATTACGATTTTTTAGGCGCAGTAGAGAATTTTTTCTCTAAAGCTGGTCCAGCATTGTTTATGGGTTGGAGTAACTTAAATTTTGATAGACGAATGTTTCATTTTAATTTTTTTAAAGGGAATAGATATCCTTACATTACACATTCATCACCCAATAAAGAACATGACGGTTTACATGTTGCAAGAGTAGCACAAACCTTGAATCCTGAAACATTAAAGACTGAATTAACAGAAGCTGGAAATGAAAGTCTAGCTTTAGAAGGTTTAGCTAGACAACAAGGATTTGATACATCTCAACAACACACTGCTTATCATGATGCATTCACAAGCTTAAAAATTCTAAGAATTATAAAAGACAAACATAAAGACAATTGGGAAAATTTTTTAAGTACATCTACAAAAAATAGCGTTGAAAATATCTTAAAAAGTGAGGAGATTTATTCAATTTTCGAAAATGTTAAAGGAAAAAATATGATGTATCTTGTTTCTACACTTCATCCAGATCATTGTTTTCATCCATCATATGCATCTTGGGGATATTTATTTGATTTAAGAAGAGATCCTGAACCTTTATTAAATTTATCAATAAATGATCTTAAAGTTTATTTAAAAAAGTTTAGTCCAAAAGCACTTAGAGTAATCAAAACCAACAAAGCTCCTGTAGTTTTAGATAAAAAGTTTGCATTAAAAGAGAAGGCATATGCTGACTTAGATTTAGAAACAATCCAGAAAAGAGCAAAAATGGTAAGAAATAGTGAAAATTTTTGTAAAAATATTCAAATCATTAATAGAGAGGCCGCTGAAGAAAAAGCTCAAACTCAAACCCAGGAAGATCTTTTACCTGAGGAAACTTTATATGAGAAATTCATTCCCAATAAAGACACCCAATTATTTAAAACTTGGCATAGTTCTTCTTGGGAAGATAAATTAAGAATGTTAGATAAGTTTCAAGATAAAAGATGTAGTTGGTTTGGGCAAAAAATTATTTATCAAGAAGCGCCACATATTTTGCCACCAGATTTATATAAAAATATAAAAAGTGAAATTGCTAGACGAATTTTAAGCAAAAATAGAGAAAAGTGGCAAACTATAGGAATGGCCTATCAAGAAATTGATACCCTAAGAGATCAAGCATCAAATCGAGATGATGAAGAGGAACTAAAAAAATTAGATGAAATAAATGAATTTATTATGTCTATAGAAAAAAAATATGAAATTGCCTAGTTGACTTTAAGGCTCTAATTAATAGAAAGGAAATATGCTTACAAATTTTAAAGACGAAGATTTTGATACTAAAATTAAAAATGAAGATGTTTCAGTCATCCAGTTTTCAGCTGAGTGGTGTGGTCCATGTAAGGCACTAAAACCAGTAATGGATAAGTTATCTGATGAATATAAAGATAAGGCTGGTTTCTATTATGCTGATGTTGAAGATGGTGGAATAAATACCGGAAGTGCAGCAGGTATCAGAGGTGTTCCAACAGTTATTATCTATAAAAAAGGCGTTGAAGTAGATAGAAAAGTTGGTGGAGTTCCCGAAAGTCACATGAAGGAATTTTTAGATAAAAATATCTAATTTAAATTTAAAACTTCACCCGCAAGATATAACGATCCAGTAATAAGTATTATATCGTTTTCTTTTACCGGGATTGACTTTATAGCATCTTCTATACTTTCCTTATAATTTATATTTGAAAAGCCGTTTAGCTTATCTTTAAGCTCTCCTCCTTTAATGGAATTAGGTTGATTAGGTATATCTATTGTAGTCAATGTAGAGATGTCCTTAAAGAAACTCATATATTCATTATGATCTTTATTAGCCATCATTCCAAGAATGATGTGTTTATTGCAATCTAAACTTTCCAAGTATTCATTCAAAACTTTTGCTCCCAATGGGTTATGAGATCCATCAACATAAAGTTTGTGATCTTTTACAAGCTCTTTAAGTTTTCCAGATTTAATTTCTTGTAATCTTGCAATACAATTTATTTTTAAAATACCTTTTTTAATGTGGTCATCTTTAATTTTTAAATCTTTCAAAATTCTTAGGGTCGCAATTGCTGTTGAGACATTTTCTAATTGAAATTGACCTTTAACATTTGGCATAGGTAATTTTATTCCTCCAAATTGATCTTCATAATAAAAGAAGTCATTTTCTTGAATTGTAAAACTATAATTTTCATTATGGAAAAACTTATTTGATCTGTTATTTGAAATTGTTTTTTTTATATTATCTGCAATTTCTTTATTACTTTGTTTTGCAACTATAATATTTGAGTTTAAAAGGCTTGATGTTTTCTCAAAAATAATTTTTTCAACAGTTTGTTCATTTTCAGGTAGCCAATCTAAATGATCAAGACCAATAGATGTAACAATACTAGCAAGGTTATTTTTTAAGATATTAGTGGCATCAAATCTAAAGAATAATCCACTTTCAATTAAATTGATATTTTCAGGGTATTGAGATGCTTTTAAAAAATAAGCCGCAGTCAGTATTTCAAAAAAAGTAATTGGTTCATTATTGTTAGTATTCTCAATTTCCTCAAGTAAACTTGCTAGGTCTTCATCATTCAATTCTTCATTATTAAAAACAAATCTTTCATTAATGCTTTTGATATGAGGACTTGTGTAGATATTACATTTGAAATTTGCCTCTTTTAAAATAGCAAACATTGCTTGGATAGTTGAATATTTTCCATTAGTACCAACAATTGAAATTGCTTTAATTTTATCTTGGGGGTTTCCTAATTTTTTACAGAGATTTTTAATACGATCTAAACCAAGATCTATTTTTTCTTTAGGATGCTTCTCTAGTAAGCGATTGAGGATTTTCTGAAGTTTCATTTTGTTCAGAACTTATAGCAGAATTTTCCTTTAACAATATTGATAATAAGGTTCCAATTTTAGAGGCGAGATCTTTTCGTTCAACTATCAAATCAACAAAACCAGTTTTTTCAACATATTCACTTTTTTGGAAACCTTCAGGAAGTTCTTCTTTAACGGTTCCTTGAATTACTCTTGCACCCGCAAATGCAATTAAAGCACCTGGCTCTGCAATGTGAATATCACCTAACATAGCGTATGATGCAGTGATACCTCCTGCTGTTGGATCAGTGATACAAACTAAATATGGAAGACCATTTTTTTTTAATTCATTAATTGCAAGAGTTGTTCTTGTCATTTGAGATAATGAAATTAAACTTTCCATCATTCTCATTCCTCCACCTGCACTAATACATAAAAAAGGTGTTTGATTTTCTATGGCATGTTGTATTCCATATAAAAAAGCCTCACCTTCTGCTGCCGCCATTGAAGCTCCTAAAAAATCAAAATCAGAAGCTACAGCTGTAATTTTAATATTATTTATAGTTCCACAGGCAACCATCATTCCACATTCTAATCCTGTTTTTTTCCGAGCACTTTTTAATCTTTCTTTGTAAGGTTTAGAGTCTGTCCAATTTAGTGGATCATCTTTTGGTATTGGAGTTTTGAAAATCTCATAATTATTTTTTCCAAACAAAATATCAAATCTTTGATGTGGTTTTATTCTATGATGACGCTTACAATCTGGACATACCCACAAGTTTTCTTCTAAATCTTTTTTTAAAATTGGACCCTTGCAACAAGATGTCCAATCACTCTTTGCAATATCTTCTTTTGTAGATCTTTCACGTATAGCAGTTTTAATTTTTTCACCTGCTTTAATAATTTTAGTTATCCAGTTCATTGAATCTTATTTTTTAATCTTTTAACGATATTAGTAACATTTGTGACAACATTTTGTCTCTTTTCAATTGATTTAGAGATTTCTCTACAAATTGCGCTACCAACCACCAAGCCATCAGCTTTTTTAAGAGATTGAATGGTTTTTTCTGTGATTCCAAAACCTATAACAACATTTTTAAATTTATTTTGTTTTTTTATTTTGTTGTATTTTTCTAATATTTTCTTTGGAGATACTTTAAGCTTTCCACCTGTTGTGGATAACATGCTTATATAATAAATCATATCGTGTGAATCTTTTATGATTTTTTTTAATCTAATTTCAGAAGTAGTTGGTGAAACCAATTGAATAAAATTAATTCCTTTTTTTTTGCATTTTGATGCAAAATTTTTATTTTCAGGATAAGGTAAATCAACAACTATTAAACCATCAACTTTTGACTTTTTGCATTTTTCTAAAAATTTATTTTCATTATATTGATAGATCATGTTGTAATAGCCCATCAGTATAATTGGTTTATTTTTTTTTATTTTTTTAAAATTTTTTGCTATTGAAAACACATCATTAATTTTAATTCCATTTTTAATTGCCCGGTAAGCACTTGTTTGTATTTGCCCTCCATCAGCTATAGGAGTGTTGTGTGGAAAACCTAATTCACAAATATCTGCATAATTTGCGATTGATTTTAATATATCTAAAGATTTTTTTTTAGTATTATCTCCAGCTACAGTATATGTCAGTAAAGCTGGTCTGTTCTCTTCTTTTGAAGCTGAGAAAGCTTTGCTGATTAATGAATTCATTAATTTTTATCCAACCTTTCTCTTAAGATATCTCTATCTTTTTTAGCATCACCACAAGAGTTAACAATTATAATTGTGTCCTTGCTTAATTTTGGGGCAATTTTTATCGCCTCAGCAAATGCATGACTTGGTTCTAAACTTGGATTAAGTTTTTCAAATTTAGTTATCATGACATGTGCTTTTAGTGCCTCTTCGTCAGTTGCATAAGTGTATCTGGCTCGTTTTGTATCTTTTAAAAAACAATGAATTGGACTGACACCTGGGTAATCCAATCCAGCACTAATTGATTCAGTATCATTGATTTGACCTTCATTGTTTTGACAAACATAAGAAGCTGCACCATGTAAAATTCCAATTTTAGCATTTCTACTTAAAGGAGCAGCATGAAGTTTTGATTTCTTTGGACCTCCAGCCTCTACACCAACTAATTCTATTTGCGATTTTTTAAAATCTATAAATTCACTCCAAAAACCATACGCTGAACTTCCACCACCCACGCAGTTAATTAATTTAATTTTTTTTGGTATTTTTTTGAATTCTTGTTTAATTTGTATTTTTAATTCTCTTGAAATTTGTGCTGTACTCCATCCACAAATTTTTACAAATATATTTGGACCAACTGTACTTCCAACACACATATGTGTAGTGTCACAATTTGATACCCAATATCTCATACACTCACTGACTGCATCGACCAAGGTTTGACTGCCTGAATATACAGGAACTATTTCAGCACCATTTTTTCTCATAGCATCACAATTTGGTTTTTGTCTCTTGATATCTTTAGCACCCATGAAAATTTTACATTTAAGACCAAATTTCTTTGCAGCCATACTTAACATTTTACCCGCATAACCAGCGCCAGTGTCACCAACAATATATTTTTTTCCCATAGCCTTACAAATTAATGCATGAACAGTTGCATTGTATATTTTGTGGGCACCACCATTAGCCTCCGATACAACTTTGGCCCATATTTGAGCACCACCCAAATGATTAGATAAATTTTCTAATTTTATAAATGATGTAGGTGATCCTATATAATTCTTAAAGTAATAATCTCTTTTTTTTAAAAACTTCTTATTATTTCTTAATTTTGAAAACTCCTGTGTTAGATCTTCTATAGGTTTTTTTAAAGTTTCAGGAATAAAACTTCCTCCAAACTTACCACCCCAAAAACCGTAACGATCATGCTGGTCAATTAGAGGAATTTTTTTTTTTAGTTTCATTTATTAATTTATTTAAATTGTTTAAAAAAATATCTATTTTGGATGTATCTTTTAATCCAGAAGTTTCCAAGCCTCCAGATAAATCTAAATAACTAGCAATTTTTTCATAATTTTTTAGATTATCATCGAATTTTATATTACCAGCTAGCATTAATTCCTTATTTAATTTGATATTTTTAATCAAGTTATGATCAAAGCTCAGACTTTTTTCATAACCTTTACTATCAAACAAATAAACATCTGTTACGTCAATAAAAGACTTATACCTAAGAACATCAGCCTCATCTTTGATTGTTAAAGCTGTAATAATTTTTTTTTGATATTTTTCTTTTATGTTTTTAATTGCATCAGGAGTGCAGTCATATAATTGATAATAATCAAAAGGTAAACTTTTAATTTCCTCTAAAATCTCATTGTTAGGTTTTACTAAAACAGCAACAAATTCACTTTTGTTTTTTTTAATATTTAACAATTTTTTTAGAGAGTTAAGTTCGACATATCTTGAGCTTTTTGGGTAATTACAAATGAAGCCAATAAATTTTGGAGGGTAGGAATGATTTAAAATATAATTTAAAGTATCAAAATCTTTTATACCACATATCTTACAACCTTTGATCATTTGTTTAAATGATAAGCAAGTTTTTTAGTATTATTTTTTATATTACCTTTTGTAAGAGATCTACCAATGACAATACCAGAAACCTTATTTTTAAAAGCTTGTTTAGGTGTCATAATTCTCATTTGATCATTTGAACTATCACCAGGCAATCTTATTCCTGGAGTTATGATCAATAAATTTTTGTATTTTTTACGAACCATTAAAGCTTCTTGAGCTGAACAAACTATACCATCGCATCCTGATTTTTTAATTAATGCTGCTTGTCTTAGAACCAATTGTTTTACATTTTTGGTATGACCTATCTCTTTAAGAGATTTATTATTAAGGCTTGTTAAAATTGTAACACCTAAAATTTTTATATTTCTATTTATTTTGTTTGCCTCTTTTTTTACAGTTTTCAACATTTCTAATCCCCCATTAGCATGTACTGTAATATATTTGCATTTTTTTAAATCCTTTAAGCTATGTATGGCAGAAAAAGCTGTTTGTGGAATATCATTTATCTTTAAATCTAACCAAAAGTTATCTTTAAATTTTTCTAAAAATTTTCTTCCATGTTTAGAGTAAAAGAATTGAAGACCAAATTTTGGAATAATTTTTAACTTGTTTGTTTTTGTTTGAGTTATTATTTTTTTTATTTTCTGAAGATTTGAGGTATCACACGCAACAAATACAATTTTATTCTTCATTATTATTTAATTTTTTAAACAAGTCCTTTGACATTTTAAAGTGAATTGTTTTTTTTTCTGGAGTGTTAACTTTTTCACCAGTTTTTGGATTTCTTGATATTCTAGCTTTTTGTGTGTTTGTAGAAAAAATACCAAAACCTCGTAATTCTACCCTGTCACCTCTTTTAAGAGCTCTTTTAATTTCATTTAAAATGATATTTGTAAACTTTTCTAGATCTTTTTTTAAGAAATTTGGATAGTTTTTTGAGAGTTGTTTTAGAAGCTTTGATTTTACAATAGCCAATTTATATCTTCTTAATTAGTCTTTTTCTTCTTCTTTTTTCTTTAAATCTTCAGATAAAGATGAGAAGGGAAGATTTTTACCTGATCCTTCTGTTCCATATTTTTCTAACGCTTCTTTTTTCTCTATCTCTTCTAATAATTTAATACTTAGTATTACTTTACGTTTAATTAAATCCAAATCAGCAATAGCACAGTCAAGTTTCTCTCCTCCCGTCCATCTACTTGGTCTGGCATCAGCAGCGTTAATTGCGATAGCAGATTTTTTAATTTGAAAATCCATTTCACAACCTTCTGGTCTTACTGTTAAACCTTTATTATCAGTAGAAATTACTTTAACTGTAATTGTTTGGTTTTTTTCTTTATCTTTAAACCAGTCAAATGGATCTGGTTGTGTTTGTCTTAAACCAACTCTAATTTTTTGTTCAGATGGTTTAATTTCTAAAACTTTAACTTTTATCTTTTCACCTTTTTTATATTTTGCAAGTTCTTCCTCGCCATTATTTAAATATGTTAGATCGTTAGAATGTAAAAATGCATCTACATCAATATCTTCAATTTTAACAAATAAAGAATATTCATTTTTATTTACAATTTCTCCCTCAACAATTTGCCCAACAGGAAATTTTTTTTCAAATATTTTGAATGGATTCTCTTGAGCAAGTCTATGTGAAATTGCAACTCTTCTTTTATCTTTGTCAATTTCTGTGATAACACAGTCTATCTCATCACCTATTTTAAACATTTTTTTTGCAGATATATTTTTTTTATTCCAACTAAGCTCACTTGAGTGAAGAAGTGTAGTTAAGCCAGGTTCTAATTCACAAAAAGCACCAAAATCCATGATTTTAACTACTTTAACTTTATAAATTTTGTTTAACTTATAATTTTCTATATGTTCAAAAGGATCCGGAGATAATTGTTTCACTGAACAACCAACTTGTAATTTTTCCTTATCAACACTAATTACTTTTAGGTCGTGTTTTTCACCAATATTAAAAACTTCATCTGGATGGTTTACCCTTGAGTAAGAAATTTCTTGTAAATGAACTAATACATCTAATTCACCATTAACATTAAAAAAACAACCAAAAGAACTATAACCTTTTACTTCTGCATTTTTTATTATGTCTCCAACTTTAAATTTTTCTATGATTTTTGCTTTATCTTCTTTTTTGAAAGAAGAAATAATTTCTCTTCTAGATACACAGGCATTTCCTCTCACTCTATCTAATTTTATTAATGCAAATTTTTGAGGCTCATTCATTAAATGATTTATATCTTTCAGAGGTTTATCACTTATCTGAGATCCAGGTAAAAACATCAATGACCCAGTCTCGATATGTTCAACTATGCAACCTCCTTTACACTTTGATGTTATTTTTCCCATGATTGGTTCATTTTTTTCATAAGCCTCAACCAATTTATCCCAACCTTTAATCTTTTGAGCTTTACTTGCTGAAACCAATATTTCACCGTGTTTATCCTCAATTTTTTCTAATAAAACTGGGATAGTCTCACCAATTTTTATTTTTTCAGATAAACCCATACTTTTTAATTCATTGATATCTAAGACTGGTTCAGATTTTAAACCTTCGACAAAAAGGAATACAAATTTATCTGTAATTTTATTAATTTTACCTTCAATTATTTTACCTTCTTCTATTTGGATTTTTGATAGTTGGCTGTTTAATAATTTATCGAATTCTTGGAGGGCGGGGTTTGAAAGATCTTTATAAATTTCCATTAATATTTAATTTTACTGTCTATTATTTTTTTTATTTTTAAAAAACATGCACTTTTATTAAGGTTTGTCGTATTAATCAATAGTGAATCTTTAGTTTTCTTTAGTGGTGATATTTTTCTATTTCTGTCACTTTTATCGCGTATTTTAATACTTTTTAGCACTTGACTAAAAGAGATGTTTTTTTTTAATGCTTTGAATTCTTTATATCTTCTCATAGCTCGCACTTTTTGTGATGCGGTGATATAAAATTTAAAATCAGCATCTGGTACTATTTTATAAGTTATATCTCTACCATCTAGACATGACCCATTAAAATTTTTGGGAGGATTATAAGCAAAATTAATCTGGAAAGAATGTACCAACTTTCTAATCTTTTTATTTTTTGAAATGATTGATGCCTCAATTCCAATTTCGTCTGATAGCAATTGTTTATTCATTAAGTTTTTTATTTTTAATATTTTTACTTTAGTTTTAATAAAATTAAGATTAAATTTTTTAGGAAATTTTAATTTTAAATAAGCAATATATCTGTAAATTTTTCCCGTATCTAAATAGAATAGATTATAATGTCGAGAGATAGCTCTAGCTAGTGTGCCAGCCCCTGCAGCAGCGGGCGAATCTATTGCAATTTTTAAATTTTTTTTTCTATTACTTTTTATCACTAATTTTTTAATTCATTTATTATTTTTAAAAAACTTGGAAAAGACGTATTTACAGAGTCTTTATCATGAATTTTCCAAATACCACCAAAACTCAATGCAGCTATAACACTAGTCATAAATACTCTATGGTCTTTAAAATAATTTTTAATTACTATTTTTTTATTGATATTTAAATTTGGATTACCAAATATTTTGATAGTATCTTTTTTTACAATAGTTTTTACACCCATTCTGTTTAAAATTTTTTCTCCCCATTTAAGCCTTGGACTCTCTTTCTGATTTAATTCAGACAAATTTTTAAAAAATGATACACCTTTTGCTTTTGCAGCCACTAAAAAAATTAATAAAAACTCATCTATCGCTGCACTATTAAGTTTTGTAGGACAATTAATACCTTTCAAAACTTTTGGACTTTTTATGTTTATATTTGCTATTTTTTCCCCTTTATAAGTTCTTATATTCTTGAAAATTATATCAACACCCATTTTTTTTAATATTTCAATTATTCCTACTCTAGAAGGATTTATATTTACGTTTCTTACAGTTAGTTTAGATTCTTTTGACAAAACTGTGAGCACAATAAAAAAAGCACTTGAACTAATATCAGAAGGAATATTATAATTTAATACTTTAATTTTCTTTACTTTGCTTATTTTTATTTCGTCATATTTTTTTTTCTTTTTAATTTGAATTGGTAATTTTAGATATTTACATAAAAGTTCGGTATGATTCCTTGACTTTTTTGCTTTAATTGTTGTGACACCTTTTGTTCTCATACCAGCAAAAATTACTGAACTTTTGCATTGTGCCGAACCTTTGGCCTCAACATATTTAACTGGACTTAAATTTTTTGATCCAATTATATTTAAAGGTAAATTCTTTTTATTTCTTAAAATAAATCTTGCCCCAAATTTACTAAGCGGCTCTGTGACTCTTTTAAAATCTCTTTTTGATAAACTATTGTCACCGATTAGTTTTATTTTGTGATTAGTGTTGATTAATAAACCTAATATTAATCTACCCAGAGTACCAGAATTTTTTGCATTGATTCTCAGGTTTTTTTTGTATTTGTAACCATCAAAACCCTTGCCATATATTTTACAATAATTTTTATTTATTTTTGATTTGATACCAAATTTTTTTATTGTGTCTAACGCTGCTAATACATCTTCTGACATTAATAGATTTTTTGCTTTAGATACTCCATCTGCCAATGAAGCAAACAAAACCCATCTAATACTTAGGCTTTTATCACCACTCACATTAATAATTTTATTAAATTTTTTAATTTTCTCCTCAATTATAAGTAAATTTTTCATTTAAAATTAATTAAATTTAAAATTATCACCGAAGTAAGCATTTTTAGCACTGATATTTTTAACTAAATTTGATGGTGTGTCTTCAGCAACAATTTTTCCATTGCTTAATATCATTGCAACATCAACACATGCTAATAGATCTCTTGCTTGATGATCACAGATACAAATAGTTATTCTATTTTCATTTTGTAAATTTACAATTATTTCTTGTAACATTTTGATAGTTAAAACATCTAGAGCAGCAAAACATTCATCTAAAAGAAGAACTTTCGGCTCACTTAACAAAGACAAAGCAATAACTAATTTTTTTTTCTGACCACCAGATAGAAATTTTGCTTTTATATCTTTAAGGTTATCAAGTTCAAATTTAGAAGTTAAATAATTTATTCTTTCATCTCTGTAATTTTTGTTTTCAATAACAATTTCACTTATTGCTTTTAAATTATCATAAAGCGTTAAATCATTAAAAAAACCACCGTATTGAGGAACATATCCAACTTTAAATTTTTTTGTTCTTAAATAAATAGGATATTTATTAACATTTTCACCAGCAATTTTAATTTTACCACTTCCTGGGCTAATTAAACCTGTAATTAAATTAAAAATTGTTGACTTACCAACACCGTTTGGTCCAAGCATACCGAAAATTTGACCTTCATTTATTTTAAAACTAATATTGTCCAGAATTAGCCTATTCCCATAAGAAAGAGAAATATTTTCAAACTCAATAATAGAATTTATATTTTTAAAAGATTTAATTCGAAATTTTTTAATTATTGCCATTTTAGTTTCTACTTTTAATATTTACTTTTTTATTTTCTTCGTACATAAATATTTTTGTATCTTTGGTTTTGATGTTTACTTCAATTACATCAGCTTTTAAAATATTTTCTAAGTTAGTATAGACTACATTTTTTGAAATTATCATAGAGTTTCTTAACATGGAGAAGTCTAAATATTCTCCAGTAATTTTATTTTCTAAATAGTTAATTATTACATTTTTTGAAAAAATTGTATCAAAATTGTCCGAATTATATTTACCATAATCAGAATTGATAATTATACTTTCTGAATTTGCTAAATTTATAAATGCCTTTACTTTTGAGAGAAAAATTATATCAGAATTTGAATAATCAATTTCACCTTGTAACGCGGTAATTATATATTCGTTTCCTTCAGCATCTTTTGTTGAATAGTTTATATCTTTAATTATATTAGATTTGTATACCATCTCTTCAGTCTCCTTAAGTGGTGGTTCTGAAACTTCATCTTTTTTTGTTAATTTTAAATAATAAAAAACAATAATTATGGCTATTAAAAAAATTATAAAAAAAATTAATATAATTTTTTTCGATAACATTTAAGAAACATTTGATTGCAAGATTGTATGAATGTGAATAACACCAATAGTCTTTAAGGGTTTCTTCTTATTAACCACAATAAGTGAAGTGATCTTTTTGTTGTTCATGATCGACAATGCCTTGGCTGCCAGTTCATTTCTATCTATTGTGATAGGTTTTTTTGTCATTACATCTTTAACTGGCAAGGATTTAAAATCTGAGTTTTTTTGACTTAATCTTCTTATTTCACCATCAACCAGAAGACCCACAGTTTTTTTATACCTGTTTCTTATTATTAAAAGTCCCAATTTTTTTTCATTTAATATTTTTAATGCTTTACTTGTTTTTAAATTTTCATTTACAAACGGTATTTTGGAACCAGTAATCATAATATCTTCAACTGTTTTTAATTGTACTCCAAGACTACCTGCGGGGTGGAGCTTTTTAAAATCTATTTTTCCAAACTTTTTATTTTGCATGACTGCAATAGCTAGCGCATCTCCAAGAGCAAGTTGAGTAGTAGTTGACGCTGTAGGCACAATCCCTCCAGCTTCTATAACAGTCGGAAGTAGTAGTTTAATATCCGAAGCTTTATACAAAATTGAATCTTTTTTTGAAACTATACCAATGAGTAAAATTTTATTTCGATTTGCAAATTGAATAACATTTTTAAGCTCACTAGTTTCACCTGAATTACTTATTAGTATTAAAATATCCTTTTTTGAAATCATTCCAAGATCTCCATGAGAAGCTTCGCTTGCTGAAAGATTAAATGAAGGAGTTCCAACAGATGCAAGTGTCGCTGCAATTTTAGATGCTATTAAACCGCTCTTACCCACACCACACAAAATTACTTTTGATTGACATTTTGTAATTTGGAGTACTGCTTGATTAAATGAATTGTTGATATTTTTTTTTAATTGCTGCAGTGCTTTGATTTCAAGATTGATTACATCTTTTGCAGTAGAAATAAATTTTTTATTTTTCATTAATGTGACCAAATATCATCCTTAAACTCTGCTAAATCAAGTTCAATTCTTGTTTTTAAAAACCTTAAACAATCTTTATAAAGTTTAATTCTATTTTCTCTCTCAAGTATTTTATTTAATTCTTCATGAATTTTATGAAGATAAATAACATCATTTGCCGCATATTTAAGTTGGCCGCTTGAAAGTTCGCCACCAAAATCTGAAGTTTGAAATTGTTTGCTTATATCAACGTTAGCAAATTCTTTAATTAAAGTTTTTAAAGAATGATTATCACTAAAAGTCCGTGCAAGTTTAGATTGTATCTTGGTACACTCAATATTACTTACATCAGTTTTTAAATAATATTTTATATGAGCTAAGTCACTTCTAGCATAGTGGAAGATCTTCTTTACATTTTCATCATTTAAAATCTTAATTAGATTAGGAGCGTTATAATTATTTCTTTCGAATTGCACTATATGGGCATCTGAGTTACCTGAGCAGATTTGAATTAAGCATAGTGGATCACGCCTGACATTTAGACCCATAAACTCACAATCTATAGCTAACAAGTTGCTCAATTCCAAATTCTCAGGTATATCCCCTTTATAAAGCTTAATTTTATTACTCATTTAGAACATATATATATGAAAGCAAAAAATTGTCTATGAAAGCAAAAAATGTTTTAATCTTTGGGTGCTCAGGTCAAATAGGACGCTCAATCGTCAGAAAACTAACCAAGGATAACTATACTGTAACTGCGGTAACTAGAAATATTCACCAGAAAGGTATTGTTTTAAAAACTTTGGGTAACGCAGGTTTTATCAACATTGTAGAGGCTAATATATTTGATGAAAATAAAATTAGAGAGCTTTTTAAAAAGGCAGATATTTGTATTAATTTAGTAGGAATTTTGTATGAGCAAAAAAAAGGCAATACATTTAAAAATATCCATACTATTTTTCCATCAATTTTAGCTAAGCTTTGTAAAGAATATAGTCTTAAACATTTTATTCACTTATCAGCACTAGGAATTAATGATGCAGTCGATTCTGATTATGCAAAAAGTAAACTTGAGGGAGAAAATGAAATATTAAAAAACTTTCCTTTAGCAACAATTTTAAGACCCTCGATTGTTTATTCTGTAGAGGATAATTTTACTACAAATTTCATGACTTTATTGAGTAGACTTCCTGTATTTCCCATTTATTACGGAGGTAACACTCGTTTTGCCCCCATTGCTTGCAGTGATTTAACTGATACAATACATCATGTAATTTCTAAAAATATCTATTCAAA
>CACHCM010000014.1 GCA_902578325.1 uncultured Pelagibacteraceae bacterium | reverse complement strand
CAGAAGAATTAATTAAAACTGAAATAAATGATAAAATTAAGGAAAAAAACACAACTAAATTTAAAAAAACAGAAATTAAGGGAAGTAATTTTTTCTCTTATTTAATAGTATTCATCATATCTTTTATAGCATTAGTTATCTTGCTTGATACTCTAAAAACACCACTTATTAACCTCTTTCCTGGAATAGAAATTATTTTATTTAACCTTTTTGAAACATTGCAGGATATAAAACTATTTATTATAGATTTAGTTTAATTTTTTATGATTAATTATATATCTAAACCTTTTAGATGGTTCTTTAAATTAGAAGCAGCAAGTGGTCTTGTTCTATTATTTGCAGCAATAATTGCATTATTTATAAGTAATTCTGGACTAGCAGATTTATATTTTGACACTTTAAACAAATATTTATTCATAGGTATTAATAATTTTGGATTAAAATTATCAGTATTACATTGGATCAATGATGCTTTGATGGCAATTTTCTTTTTCTTTGTTACTTTAGAAATTAAAAGAGAATTTTTACAAGGCGAGCTTTCAAATATTAAACAAGCTCTTTTACCCATCATAGCTGCTGTAGGGGGAATGCTAGTACCAGCGTTATTTTATGTTTTTATAAACCTTGGCGATAGCGAAACTATGAATGGATGGGCAATCCCATCAGCTACTGATATAGCTTTTTCTCTAGGAGTTTTATCTTTGTTGGGAAAAAGAGTTCCTTTATCATTAAAAGTATTTTTAACAGCATTGGCTATAATTGATGATTTGGGAGCAATAGTAATTATTGCCCTTTTCTACTCTGGTGATTTAAGTATTAAATATTTAACTTTAATGTTATTAGCTTTTATTGTTTTGTTATTGATTAACAAATTCAATATTAAAAAGTTCTTGCCTTATTTAGTTGTTGGTCTCTTCCTTTGGGATTTCACTCATAACTCAGGTATCCATGCTACTATTGCGGGAGTTTTGTTAGCTATGACAATTCCGCATAGAAAAAAAGAAAGAGATTTTTCTTTATTAATAAAAATAGAACATGCAATTAGTCCATATGTTGCTTTCGGAATTATGCCATTATTTGCATTTGCAAATGCTGGAGTATCTCTAGAAGGTTTATCATTCGCTTCGTTATTGGACAAGGTTCCCCTAGGTATCGTGCTGGGATTATTCCTAGGTAAACAGCTAGGTGTTTTTATATTTTCTTACGTATCTATAAAGTTGAAAGTAGCTCAAATGCCAAACGATACAAGTTGGTATAATTTTTATGGTGTAGGAGTTCTTACAGGCATTGGTTTCACAATGAGTTTATTTGTAGGAAACTTAGCTTTTGTTGAAAATATGCAATACATGGACGGTGTTAAAATAGGAGTTTTAACTGGGTCATTATTATCAACTTTATTTGGTTATTTTTTGATACTACTTACACCAAATAAACCTAGTAAATGAGAAAAATAATATTTCTATTATCTATAGTTATGTTTTTTTTTAAAACTTCAGTATTGGCAAACTATGATAAAAAAATTTATGATTTAAGCATAGAAAGTATTACTGGTGAGACAATAAATTTTAAAGATTACAAAAATAAAGTTATCTTAGTTGTGAATACTGCTAGTTATTGTGGGTTTACCAAGCAGTATGATGAATTACAACAATTGTGGGATTTATATCAAAAAAGAGGTTTAATTGTTCTTGGTGTTCCATCTGATTCATTTAATCAAGAAAAAAATAATGATGCAGATGTTAAAGAATTTTGTGAAGTAAATTTTAATATTAATTTTCCTCTCACAACTATAACAGAAGTTAAAGGTAAAAATGCTCATGAAATTTTCAAATGGGCAAAAGAGAATCATGGTAAATCTGCAGTTCCAAAATGGAATTTTCACAAAATTTTAATTAATAAAGAAGGTAAAATAGAAGATACGTTTGCATCTATGACCAAGCCGTTGTCAAAAAAAATAATAAAAGCTATAGAAAATATCTTATAAATTTATAGTTAATCCATCATGTGCTGGAATAACATTTTTAGGTAAAATTTTTTTAAGCACTTTATAGTCTAATACAGGAGATAAATTTGTAAAAATAGCTTTTTTAGGTTTGAATTGTTTAATCATTGCCAGTGAAGTTTCTAAATTAAAGTGTGATGGATGAAAGTTGTACCACAAGCAATCAATAATTAAATATTGAAGATTTTTAAAATATTTGTGATCTTTGTTATAAATTTTACTTACATCACTGATATAAGCTAATTTTTTATTAATAATAAAGCAATTTGATTTTACTTTTCCATGTTCAACCATAATTGATTGGATGCCTATTTTTTTATTATTATTTTTTGTATATAGTTTTTTTGGCAATTTATTAAGTTTAAGTGTTGCAGGATATTCTTTAGAATAACTTTTAAATATATAAGAAAATGTAGAATTAAGATATTTAGAAGTATATATATCAGCGTAAACATCAAGTTGTTTTCTGCTGTTTATATAAAAAGATCTCAGATCATTTATTCCATGAGTTTGATCGCCATGCATATGAGAATATAACACTTTATTAATTTTTTTTATTTTGTGTCTTAAAAGTTGTTGACGAAGATCTGGAGATGTGTCTATGAGAATATTTTCATCTGTAGTTTTTATTAAAGCTGAACATCTTGTTCTATAATTTTTTTTATTATAAGGATCACAGTTTCCAAAAAAACCATCTGGTCTTGGTACACCCATTGAACTACCGCAGCCTAAAATAATAAATTTCATTAATTTCAATTAAAAAATAGTTTATTAAAGTTATCTGTAGTTTTTTTGATAAGATCTTTTTTAGATATATTTTTAATTTCAGCTAATTTTGCAGCAGTAAAGTCAATAAACGATGGTTCATTTTTTTTTCCTCTTTTAGGAACAGGTGCTAAAAAAGGACTATCTGTCTCAATTAAAGTATTATCCAATGGAATAGATTTAAACGTATCTTGTAATTCTAATGAGTTTTTAAAAGTAATGATACCACTTGCTGAAAAGAATGAATTTAAAGTCATTAGTTTTTCTGAGAATTCTTTAGATCCAGTAAAACAATGCATCAAAATTTTAAGGTTTTCATTTTTATATTCATTTAAAATCTCAAAAGTTTCTTTTTCTGCATTTCTTGAATGAACAATTAATGGAATATTGGTTTTTATGGATGCAATTATATGTTCTTTAAAACTTTCTATCTGCTTGTCTTTTTCACTATTATTATAATAAAAATCTAACCCAGTTTCTCCAATACCAATAATTTTTGGATTTTCTTTCAGACATTCAATGATCTGTTTCGAGGTGATAATATTTGTGGAGCTTTCATGAGGATGAATACCAATAGTACCATAAATCATCTCATCTTTCTTTATTATTTTTTTTACTCTAGAAAAACTTTCAAAAGAAGTTGAGATAGTTAATAATTTTTCTATTCCCACTTCTTTAGATCTTTGTATTATGTTAGACAAGTCACTTAATAATGGTTCATGATCTAGATGGCAGTGTGAGTCAATCATTGTTCTTTTCTATTTTTTTAAAAAGTATGTCTATTTTATTTATATTATTACCTTTTGTTAAATATTCATTATTTGAAACTGTATCTAATTTTATATCTTTTTCTTCAATATCAAATATCTTTAATGCCTTTAAAGAAGATTCAGGAATAATTGGATATAGTAAAAAACTTATTTTTCTAACAATTTCTAAAGTAGTGTAAACAATGGTATTTAATCTAATTATATCTTCTTTCTTTTTCCATGGTTCTTGATCATTAAAATATTTGTTAGCTTCAAAAAGCGAATTTACAATATAATTAATATAAAAATTAATATTTTGATTGTCAATTTGTGACCTAATATTATCTAAATTGTCTTTATACTTGTTTAATATTAACAAATCCTCATCATGAAATTTAACTTCTAATGGAATTTTTCCATAACAATTTTTTATTGCAAAAGCAGTTACACGCTGACATAAATTTCCATAATTGTTGGCTAAATCACTATTAATACAATCCTCTAGTCTTTCTTGAGATATATTTCCATCATTGCCAAAAGAAACTTCTTTAATTAAGTAGTATCTTAATGGATCTAAACCATATTCTTTTATTATTTCAAGTGGATCAAGAATATTTCCTTTAGACTTAGACATTTTTTCTTCCCCTGATAATATCCATCCATGTCCATAAACTTTTTTTGGTAAATCAATTTTTGCTGCTAATAAAAAAGCAGGCCAATAGACAGCATGAAATCTGAGTATATCTTTTCCAATTAAATGAATTGAGGCTGGCCAAAATTTTTTAAACAAATCATCATCTGTATTAGGATAATTTAATGCACTTAAATAATTTGTTAAAGCATCGAGCCAAACATATATCACATGGTTTTTGTTATTTGGAACAGGTATGCCCCATGAAAAACTTTTTCTGCTTACAGAAAGATCTTTAAGACCGCTTTTTACAAAACTAATAACCTCATTTTTCCTAGATTGTGGAGAAATAAAATCTTGATTAGCTTCATAATAGTCCAATAACGGTTTTTCCCACTTAGAAAGTCTAAAAAAATAGGATTCTTCTTCAATCCATTCAACGAGAGATTTTGATGATATAGCAATTTTTTTTCCATCTAATTCCTCAATTTCGTCCTCGTTGTAAAAGGCTTCATCTGATACTGAATACCATCCAGAATAGTTTGATAAGTATATATCGTCATTTTTCTCAAGCTCATTCCAAAGATGTTGAACTGTTTTTTTATGTCTAGCCTCTGTGGTTCTTATAAAATCAGTATTTGATAAATTTAAAGTACTCGAAAGGTCTCTAAAGGTTTGACTAATTTGATTACAAAATACTAGAGGCTCCTTCCCTTCTTTCTCTGCAGATCTTTGAATTTTTAATCCATGTTCGTCTGTACCTGTAAGAAAATGAACCTGATAATCATCAATTTGTTTAAATCTTGCAAAAAAATCTGCGATGATACTTGAATATGCATGACCCATATGAGGCTTAGCTGATGGATAGTATATAGGTGTGGTAATATAATAAGTTTTACCCATTTAGTATTTTATCCTCAAATTCCATAAACAAAGTTTCTTCATCTAAATTATAAATTTTAGTATTATTAATTTTTTCTAAAAAATAGTGGTATGACTTAAGTAAACTAATATTTTCAATAGATATATTATTTCTAAAATAAAGTTCAATAAAAGAATAAATTATTTCAATAATAGATTTATCTTTTTTATAAATTTTATTTTTAATTATGGTTGCTAGTGTTGTGTTTAAATCAAAATTAACAAGATCTAAGTCGTAATTTTCAGATAACTTAATTAATTTATACAATTTTCCAGGAGTGGCATAATAATCAAATAACTTATTATTGATAATAGTATTTATGTTATCGTTTAGTAATTGGTTGACAATTTTGATAGACTGATCTTTTGTTAAAAAAACTTTAAAAGTTAAACATCTGGATTTAAGAGTGGGTAACACTCTTTTATTATTATTAATTAAAATAAAATTTATATTTTCATTAGGTTCTTCCAAAATTTTTAATAAAGCATTAATAGAATTTAAGTTAAATAATTCAATATTATCTATTAAAACAAATCTTTTTTTATTATTAAATGAAGATTTGTTTAGATTTATTATTAATTCCCTAATCTGATTTATATCAATATTTTTCTTATCTTCTAAGACATCAATTAAATAAAAATTTGGGTTAGATTTATTTAGTATAAGTTTATATGACTTATTATCTGGATTAATTTTATTATTTTCATAATCATAGGGATGTTCTTCATTTTTCGACAATACAAAATTAATTAAATGATATGCTAATGTTGATTTTCCAATACCTTTTTCACCAGATAAAAGAATTTTGTTAGGCAAAGTATCATTTTTAGATAATTTGTATAATTGATTAAAAATATTTTTGTGTTCAAATAAATTTATTTGTGTCTTGGGATTTAAATTCATTTAATTAATTTTTTGACTTGACTTATTATCAAATCTTCATTTTTTTTAATATCTAAATTAGAATCAATTATTTTGTATGATTTTTTATTCGATTTGGCTAATTTTAAAAAACCTTTCTGAACTTTATTATAAAAATTCATATCAAACTGATCATATCTATTTAAAGATTTCCTATTTTTTAATCTTTCAAATAGATTTTTTCTATTTACAACATTAAGAAAAGTAAAGTTGACTTTAATTTTTTTTAGTAGAAACTTATTGATAATGTTTATAATTTTTAAATCTACACCCATTCCATAATGTTGATATGCAATAGTTGAGTCTATAAATCTATCAATCAAAATAATTTTTTTTTTATAGAATTTTTTTATAAGATTTGTGTTTTCACTACGAGCCGCTAAATATAAAAGTAAATCAGTATATATGTTAAAATTAGATTTTTTATTTAAAATTAATCTTCTTATTTTTTCTGAATTAAGATTTCCCCCGGGTTCTCTTATCTTAATATAATTAATTTTCTTTTTATCTAAATATTTTGCTACTTTATTTATATGATGACTTTTACCACTACCCTCTATACCCTCAAAAACAATGATGGGTTTTTTAGACATCACCCCAAATTAAATAATTTATTGATTTTATTAATCTTGTAAAAAAATTAACTTTTTTAATTTCTTTTGATGAAAGTAAATCATACTCACCAACAAGTTCTTGATCGTAGACAACTCTTAAAGTAGCTATTTTTTGATCTTTTTTAATTGGTGCTTCTACTGGTCCTTCATACTTAACAACAACTTTTAAAAGTTTTTTTTTCGCTTTTTTGATTGTTTTATAAATATCTTCCTTTGTATATGCTTCCACACTATTCTCTTTTCCTAACCAAACATCAATTTTGTGTAAAGGTTTATTGGCTTTAGCTATTTCTACAAGATCATAGTTAGTAAGACCAAATGTAAGTAATTTTGTGCTCTCTTTAGATCTGGCATTTTTTGAATTAAAACCGCTTCCAACAGCAATCAATCTTCTGCCATTTCGATATATTGATGATGCTAAAGAATATTTTTCAACAGCTAAATAACCGGTTTTAATTCCATCTGCTCCAAGATTTTTATAAAGCAAAGGATTTCTATTTCCTTGTGTTATAGGATCACCGCCTGTTCTGTCCCAAGTAAATTCTTTTTCAGCAAACATTTTGTAAAATTCAGGATGTTCTTTAATTAAATATCTAGACATTTTTAAAATATCTCTAACAGTTGAGTAATTGTCGGGGTCATTTATTCCTGATGAATTAGAAAAATTTGTATTATCCATACCTAATTCTTTTGCTTTAGCGGTCATTAAAATTGCAAATTCTTCTTCAGTACCTGCTATACCTTCAGCCAATGCAATGCATGCGTCATTACCTGAAGCAACGATAATACCTCTTAATAAATTTTCTACAGAGACTTGATCGCCTACCATTATAAACATCGATGAATATCCAGATGTAGATAATCTCCAAGCTCTTTCTGATATTATAAATTTTTCATCTAAACTAAGATCGCCTGATTTTATTAGATCAAAAGCAATAATTGCTGTCATTATTTTTGTCATAGAAGCTGGATAGATTGAAATATCTGCCTCTTTTTCATAGAGAATTTCTCCAGAATGATAATCTTGCAATATTGCAGTTCTAGCCTTTACATCAAAACTGGCTTTTGAAAAATTTACTAATGAAAAAGTTAAAAAAATTATAACTAATAATATTCTAAACATCTTTTAATATCTCTATATTTTCAAAATTTAATATTTTTATTTCATTAAATGATTTTTCTAGTTTTTTTATATCATTAAATGGACCCAATAATACCCTATATTTAGTTTTAGATAATTTCTTAATTACAGATTTTTTTATGTTTGTCTCATTTTTTATTCTATCAATCATATTTTCTGCTGAGTCTCTGTAATAAAAATCTGCAATCTTTATTGAATATAAAAATTTATGTTTTTTTATTTTGACTTCTTTATTTATTTCTTTACCCAGATTATCAATGGTAATTCCGTCAACAGGAGCTTTTTCAGCTACACTTTTTTCTTCATCAAAAGTCTTTGCTTTTTTAGCAACAAATGTTGAACTTTTTGAGATTAAAACAAGATCAATATATGGTTCTTTAGGGTCAAGTGATAACTCCTCAGCAATTCGTTGTGTAATAACTGAGTTGAAAAAAGATGAGAATTTAACATTATTAGAAATTACTTCTGCAATAATTGACTTATCATTAACAGGATTAGTAATTTTAACAAAAGAATTTTTTTTAATTTTATTATGGAAAATTAGAAGAGATCTATTATCAATCTTTTTAGATATTTTTTTTTCCTTTTTTAATTCATCATCATAAATTAAAGCAAATCCAGTATTACTGTACTTTTGATCACTAATATAAACTAGGTTTTTATTATTTTGATCAAATTGATTACATGCAAATAAAAAAAATATAGAAATAATTAATATGAGTTTTTTAAAGTTCATTTTTAAATTTATCTTTTAATGTACAAACGGCTAAAGCAAATCGCAATGATCTATTCCATTTTAATATTATCTCATAGTTATCAAAAACGATATAAGCTGGATTTAAAGTTTCGGCATCAGGTATGATATCTTTATCTGGAGTTATAATCGCTACGTTTAGAGAGTTATACTTGTTATCTATTTGATAATCATTTTTAATAAATTTTCTAAAATATTTTAATTTTTTTTTATCATGAAGTTTTTTTGCAGAAATGTTTAAGTATTTACTTGGTATGTTTTCAGATAAATCAATTCTATAAAAACAAGGTTTCTCATTTTTCCAACCTATTTGATTTAAATAGTTTGATGCTGAGGCATACGCATCATTATTATTTTTTAAATCTATATATCCATTGCCATCATGGTCAATTGCATAATTTTTCATTGTTGATGGCATAAATTGAAAAAAACCAAAGGCACCTGCCCAAGAACCATATAACGTTTTATAGTCTATTTGTTCATTTTCTATTAATCGCAAAAGTATTAATAATTCATTCGTAAAAAATTCTGATCTTCTTTTATCAAAACTCAAAGTTGCTAAAGAAGATAAAATATCCATTTTACCAACATATGTTCCAAAATTAGTTTCTATTCCCATTAGAGCTAATAGTAACTCTCTCTCTATATTAAATTCGTTTTCAACAGTATTTATTAACATTGAATTTTTTTCATAGAATTTTTTTCCTAACGAGACTTTTTTTGAAGATGTTCTTTTTGAAATGTAAGTTTTAGTATCCTCATAAAATTCAGGTTGGTACCTGTCATATTTTATTACATCTGATAAAAATTTAGTATCGGACATAACTCTATCAAATGTTTTTTCTGAAATATTGTTATCTAAAGCTATTTTTTTAAAATTTAATTTCCAATTTTCAAATTCTTTATTGATATCCGCAAATGAAAAATTAATAGAAATAAAAATAAAAAATAAAAAAAAATTAATTAGTTTCATGTAAATCCTTCAAATATATAATTACAGCAATCCAAATAAAAATAAAACTAACTAATTTTGTTAATGAAAAAGGCTCGTTATAATAAAAATACCCTAATAAAAATTGAAAAGTGGGAGTTATGTAAAATATCATACCAGTCGGCCCTAAACCACAGAGTTCAACTCCCCTAACATATAAAAATAAAGGTATAACTGTCATGGGTCCAGCAAGATAAATAAAAAACATCATTGATGGATCTGATAATTTAAAATCATTATATCCTTTGCTTGCTATCAAATAAAAAGCTAATAATGCAATTGGTAATATAAATAAACTCTCTATAAGTAGGCCCACATCAGTATCAACATTAATTTTTTTTCTAACTAGATTGTAAAACCCCCAACTTAGGGCAACAATTAAACCAACCCAAGGCAATGATTTAATACTTACAATTATTAAAAAAAGGATAGATAGAATGACTAACAGAATTGAAAAGATTCTTTTTTTATTAAGTTTTTCTTTAAAAAAAAGATAACCGAGCATTACGCTTAAAATAGGCATAATAAAATATCCAAAACTTGCATCTATAATCCTATTTGTTGCTATAGCATATATCCATACACCCCAATTTATAAAAATTAGAAAACCTGAGATAAGTAAATAAAATAAATTTGATTTATTTTTTACTATTTGAAAAAAAATATTCCATTTAGAGAAAAAAAAGGTAGTCAGAATTAAAGTAAACGCTGTCCATAAACATCTATGAACTACTAATTCAATATGTCCAATGTAAGCAATATATTTAAAATAAATTACACCAAAAAATCCCCACCAAAAAGATCCAAACCCAGCAAGTAATAATCCTTTATTAAATTCTTTATTCATAGGAAACCTTGATGCATTTAATTAATAAGTTTATTAGACTATTTTATGGTTGAATTAAATAATTATAATTATAAAACCTTGATCACGGAGAGATGGCTGAGTGGTTGAAAGCACCGGTCTTGAAAACCGGCAAAGGGGCAACTCTTTCCTGGGTTCGAATCCCAGTCTCTCCGCCATCATTTTTGTGTATAATCAAAATTTTTATATAAGAAATTGATGTTGTTGATTTCAAATTCAAAATCGGTTTTAAAACCATTGTAAAAATTATACAAATTAGTGTCATCAATATTAAGTAGTTTTTCTAAATCAAGAAGATCATTTTCATTTAAATTATTTATATATTTTTTTGTAAATGCACCCAAAAGATTATCCATTTCTTTAGTACCTCTATAATTAGATCGGTAAATAATTTTTTTTTTTAATTCATCTATGTTGATCATAATAATTAGAATATATTAGTTGTTAATGAATAATAAAACAAATTATGAATATTTATTGTCAGATTTAAGTTCTTTAAAAGGTGTAGGAACTAAAACAAAAAATTTATTAAAGAAGAAAAATATTAATAATTTATTTGATTTACTATGGAAACTTCCAAAATCTTATACAGATAGAAGCTTGTCATCAAAAATAAAAGATTTAAAAATTGGTGAAATACAAACAGTAACTATAATTCCACAAAAGTATAACTTCCCAAGAATAAGGAAATTACCAAATAGAGTTTTATGCACTGATGAAACTGGTGAAATAGATTGTATTTTTTTTAATAGTTATGAAGGTTATATTAAAAAAATCCTGCCTTTGGGCAAAGAAATTACTGTTAGTGGTAAAATAGGTCATTTTAGGAATAAATACCAAATTACAAATCCAAAATATGTTTCTGAGGATTCTTCTTTGATAAAAAAAACTTATAATAAATACTCATTAACTGAAGGTATTTCTGAAAAAATATATAATAAAATCTTAAATCAAATAATCAATAATTTACCAGTTTTTAATGAATGGCACTCTAAAAATATTTTATCTAAATTTAAGAATATAAGTTGGAATAGTTCAATTAAAGAATTGCACAAACCAGAAAATATTGGAAATTATAAATCAAATTTCTATCAAAGACTTGCTTTTGATGAAATATTTTCAACATTTCTTGTTAACTCTGAAATAAGAAAAAAAATAAGAAAAATAAAAAAAAAAAATAAAGTTATTAATTTAAATAAACAAAATTATCTAATGGATAGATTAGATTTTTCTCTTACGATTGATCAACACAAATCACTTAACGAAATAAACAAAGACTTAAGTTCACCAAATAAAATGTTTAGACTTTTGCAAGGAGACGTCGGTAGTGGAAAAACAATAGTTTCTCTTTTAGCAGCAATAAATTGCATAAATTCTGGTTTCCAGGTTGCTTTTATGGCTCCTACGGAAATTCTAGCAAGACAACATTTTATGCTAGCAAAAAAAATATTTCCTAAAAATATAAATATAGATCTTATTTCTGGAAAATCTGAATATAAATTAAAAAAAGAAATTCATAAAAAATTAGAAAATAATAAGATTGATATAATTTTTGGAACACATGCAATATTTCAAAAAAAAGTAATTTTTAAAAAATTAGGATTAATAATTATAGATGAACAACATAAGTTTGGAGTGAGTCAAAGAAAAAAATTGTCTGATAAAGGTGGACCAAATTGTGATGTATTATTAATGACAGCAACACCTATACCTAGAACTTTAACAATGACAATTTATGGTGATATGGATATTTCAATAATTAGAGAAAAACCTAAAAATAGAAAACCAATTAAAACGTATAGTAAATTAGAGGTTAAAATTGAAGATGTTTTAAAATTTATAAAAAAAGAAATTAATTTAGGAAATCAAATTTTTTGGGTTTGTCCATTAATTGAAGAATCTAAAAAATTAGATCATTCATCAGCTGTAAAAAAGTACGAATATTTAAAAAGTAAGTTTCCAAATCAAGTATGTTTGCTTCATGGAAAAACTGATGTAAATGAAAAAAATGAAATACTAAACAATTTTCTAAATAATAAATTTAAGATTTTGGTTTCTACAACGATTATTGAGGTTGGGATAGATTTTCCAAATGCAAACACTATTGTAATTGAAAATGCTAACAAATTTGGTTTATCTCAACTTCATCAATTAAGAGGTAGAGTTGGTCGTGGTGATAATGAGTCTACATGTATTTTAATGTTTAAATCTAATCTGAGCGAAAACGCAAAAAAAAGAATAAAAATTTTAAAAGACACTAATGATGGTTTTTTAATATCTGAAGAAGATATGAAATTACGAGGGTTTGGGGATATTTTGGGATTTAAGCAAAGTGGTGTAAAAAATTTTAAGTTAGCAGATCCAATTCAGAATAGTGATCTTTTCTTATTAGCTGAAAAGGAAATGAGAAGAATAGAAAAATCAAATGAAGATATAAGTAAATTCAAACCTTTGATAAAATTGTACGATAGAGCTGATATAATAAATGATATTGCCTAAGTTTTTTTAGTAGAAGTTCCTGCTGAAACTATAAATTTAGATGCTTCTTCAAAAGACATGTTTAAATAAATAACATCTTCTATTGGAAACATTAATAAAAAACCACTAGTAGGATTTGGAGTCGTCGGAACAAAAACATTAATCAAATTCTTACCAGTTTTTTGAGCCATCTCACCTTTGTTTTCTTTTGTAGCAAAACCAACTGCCCAAACTCCTTTTCTCGGGTATTCAATTAAAACTACACTTCTTTTTCCATCATCTTTTTTAGAAAAGGTTTCAGTCATTTGAACAATTGCTGAATAAACCGTTCTTAAAAATGGAATTCTTTTAAATAAATCATCAATTAATTTAAGAATTCTTCTTCCAAAAAATGACAATGAAAGTCCGCCTACAATAGTTATAAGTAAAATTGAAATAACAATTTCAACACCAGGTATATTAAAAGGTAAATAGCTATTAGGATTTATGTTTTTTGGTATTAAATTAGAGGAAATACCAATTAAAACCTTTGTAAGATATAAGGTAAAACCAATTGGTATTAAAACAACTACTCCAGCAATAAAGTAATTTCTCAATGTTAATGAAAAAGATTTTTTTGACCCTTTTTTAGACATATTTTCAATTAACTATAACTAGCATAGACAACAAAAACAATTGCAATGATAAATAATACAATTAAAATTTTGTTATTAAGATTCATGTTAAATTATTATTATCAATTTTAGTTACTTATGGATAGAAGAAAATTTTTGACTTATGTTGGTTGTGGTTGTGGAAGTCTTCTTTTTCACTCTTGCTCTACTGCACCAATAACTGACAGAAAACAATTAAAAATTATACCTGAAGCAAAATTAAATGCTCAAGCTGCGCAAATTTATGAAAAAGTCAAAGAAAAAGAAAAGATGAGTGATGATACAAAAACATTAAATGAAATCAAAGAAATTGGAAAAAGAATGGAAGATTCGATTAGTGAATATTTTTATAGAGCAAATTTAAATGATCCAACAGCAAATTTTGATTGGGAATATATTTTAATTGACAATAAAAAAGTTAGAAATGCTTGGTGTATGCCTGGAGGTAAAATTGCTGTTTATACAGGTATACTTGATGTAACAAAAAATAAAAATGGTTTAGCAGCAATTATGGGTCATGAAGTTGCGCATGCTGTAGCAAAACATTCTGTTGAAAGAGCAAGTCGAGGAGTGTTGCTAAATACAGGAGCAAGAATAATTGATATAGCTAGTGGTGGTGTATTATCAGATATTAATAGAACTACTGGAATGGATACAGTAGGATTATTAGCCCAGCTAGGAATAATGAATCCATTTAACAGAAAACAGGAGAGCGAAGCTGATTATCTGGGTATGATTTTTTCTTCTTTATCTGGTTATGATATTAGAGAGACAGTAAAAATCTGGGAAAGAATGAAAGAAGCAAATAAAGGTAAAGAACCACCAGAATTTATGAGCACCCATCCTTCTTCTGATACTCGTATTAAGCAATTAAACGAATGGATGAATGAAGTAATTTTAGATTATCCACCTATCAATCTAAGCTAGTTGAATTATGTGGTGAGCCCTGATGGACTCGAACCATCGACCCATTCCTTAAAAGGGAATTGCTCTACCAACTGAGCTAAGGGCCCCCAAATTATTCAAATTGAATAAGTGTTATATATAGAATTATTTTTTTTTTTCAAATGTCAATTTTAACTATATCTGTACACGATCTACAACTTATCAATGTATTTATCGTGAAATTGATCAAAAGTACCGTCATTAATATTTTTTCTGATCAAAGCCATTAATTCTTGATAAAAATTAATATTATGTAGGGTGAGTAACATTGAAGCTAGAATTTCATTAGTATTAAATAAGTGATTTAAATAGTTTTTCGAATATTTATTTAAATTAAGATTTTCACAATCAGGATCTAAAGGAGTGTTGTCATTTTGATATTTATTATTTTTAATATTAATTCTTCCTTGCCAAGTAAATGCTAAACCTGTTCGTCCAGATCTGGTTGGTAAAACACAGTCAAACATATCTATACCCCTTTTGACAGCACCCAAAATATCTGTTGGAGTTCCAACACCCATAAGATAATGTGGTTTGTCAATAGGTAAATATTCTTTTATATCATCTAAAACGCTAAACATTTCATTTTGTGTCTCTCCTACAGCTAATCCTCCTACTGCATAACCATCAAAACCAATTTTAATAAGTTCTTGAAGAGATTGTAATCTTAAATCTTTAAAAAGACCTCCTTGGACTATACCAAACAAAGCTTTATGAGGATTATCACCGAATGCTATTTTAGATCTTCCAGCCCAATAAAGTGAAAGATCCATTGATTTTTTTATAACATCATAATCATTAGTTTTTTTAGGACACTCATCCATTATCATTACTATATCTGAATTTAAACCCAATTGTATCCTGATGCTTTCTTCTGGACTTAAATAAAATTTCTTTCCATCAACATGAGAATTAAAAATTGCACCCTTCTCTCTATCAATTTTATTCAATTTTGAGAGAGACATTACTTGAAAACCACCAGAATCTGTTAAAATAGGTAAATCACAATTCATAAAGTTATGAAGTCCACCAGCAGACTCTATTCTTTCCAAACCGGGGCGTATCATTAAATGATAAGTATTTGATAGTATTATTTCAGAACCTGTTTTTTTAATATCATCTATTGTGCAAGCTTTTACAGTTGCCTGTGTTCCAACAGGCATAAATGCTGGGGTTTGAATATTGCCACGATGCGTCTCGATTAAACCGCACCTGGCAAATTTATCTTTTTTTAAAACGTTAAAGGCAAATTTTTTTAATGCCATTAAAAAATTTATTCGGATTTGAAACTAATAATCTTATCTGGATCAGTTACGGCACCATTATTATTTTGATCACCTCTTTTTATTTTATCGACAAATTCCATTCCCTCGATCACTTTTCCAAAAACTGTATATTGACGATCTAAAAAAGGAGCTGGCTGAAAACATATAAAAAATTGACTATTTGCACTATTTGGATCTTGAGCTCTCGCCATTGATAAAGTTCCTCTATCATGTGGTAGACTATTAAATTCTTGCTCTAAGTCAGGAAAATCTGATCCACCCATTCCAGCTCTTCTAAGATCAAAATCTTTTGATTCTGAATTTCCAAATTTAACATCACCTGTTTGAGCCATAAATCCATCAATAACTCTGTGAAAAACAACGTTATCGTATTTACCGCTATTTGCTAATTCCTTAATTCTTTTTACATGATTTGGTGCAACATCTTCAAATAATTCGATTTTCACATCGCCATCTTTTAATTTTAATATCATTATATTCTCCTCAGCTATTGATTGATTGGTAATTAAAAAAAACAAAATCAGTATTTTAGTAAAAATTTTATTCATATTTATCTTTTAATGATTTAATTGTACTTTTAGTAGTAAATTTTTTAATATCACCTTTTAATTTAACAATTTCTTTAACAAATCTTGATGAGATGATTTGATTTTCTAAATCAGACATTAAAAAAATTGTTTCTATGTTTTGGTTCAATTTTCTATTCATGCCAGCTAATTGAAATTCATATTCAAAATCAGATACAGCTCTTAATCCTCTTAAAATAATGTTTGATTTATATTTTTTACATAAATCGGTAGTTAAAGAACCAAATGATACTACTTTAATTTTTTTTCTATTTAATTTTAAATCTTTAAATAAAGCTTTATTCACAATTTCTATTCTTTCATCAGAACTGAATAAATAATTTTTATTACTTTCATCAGAAACACCTACAACTATTTTATCGAATAGTTTTAAGGATTTTTTTATTACATCTATATGTCCAAAAGTAATTGGATCAAATGTTCCAGGATAAATTGCAATTTTACTCATTAAATTAAATTATCATCAATTTTGATAGCTGAAACAACTTTTTCTTCTCCTGATAACTTAATTATTCTAACTCCTTGAGTATTTCTGCCTGCAGTTCTAATTTCTTTAACGGCAACCCTTATAACTCTACCTTTGTTTGTAGAGATTAAAATCTCATCACCTTCAAAAACAGGAAAGGATGAGGTAATGTTGCCATTTCTTGGTGAATTTACTATACCTATAATACCTTTGCCGCCTCTATTAGTAACTCTGTAATCTATATGAGAAGTCTTTTTACCATAACCATTTTCACTTATTGATAAAACAAATTTCTCTTTAGCTTTTAATTCAGATTTTTCATCTTTTGATTTTTTTCCATTTTTATTCATTTTATCATTGTCTATAACTGACAAAGATACTATTTGATCATTTGGTGCTAGCTCTATGCCTTTAATTCCTTTAGATGATCTACCTTTAAAAACTCTTAACTTCTTGGCTTCAAATCTTATGCATTTTCCAAATTTTGTACTTAAAATTATATCTTGATCGTCTTTACAAATTTTAACACCTACAATTTTATCATTATTATCCAATTTCATTGCAATTTTTCCAGATGCATTAATTGATGAAAAATCTTCTAAACTATTTTTTCTTACTTTACCTTGTGCTGTAGCAAAAATAATTTGATAATTTTTTAAATCAGTTTTGTCCTCAGGCATTGGCATAATTGAGCTTATTGCTTGATGACTCTTCAAAGGTAAAATATTAAATAAAGACTTTCCTTTTGATGAAGATGACCCTTCTGGGATTTTCCATGCTTTAATCTTGTAGACTAAACCTTCAGTAGAAAAGAAGAGAACCGAAGTATGAGTGTTTACAGATAATGTTTGAACAACTGAATCTTGATCTCTAGTAGTTATGCCTGATTTCCCTTTACCACCTCTTTTTTGTTTTTTTACTCCATCTAAAGAACCTCTTTTTATGTATCCTTGTAATGTAACTGTAATAATTACTGATTGTTTTTGAATAGTTTCTTCAATATCGTAATTTAAAACAGCATCTATAATTTTAGTTCTTCTTGGAATAGCAAATTTCTCTTTAATATTTTTTAACTCTTCACTAATTACTTTTAAAAGTTCTTTTTTTGATGAAATAATCTTTTTATATTTGGTGATTAGCTCAGCTAATTTTTTAATTTCAACTTCAATTTCATTTATTCCTAATGCAGTTAATTTTTGAAGTCTTAATTCTAAAATAGCTAAAACTTGTGGTTCAGATAAAGAATAAAGGTTTTTAACCTTTTTTTCCTCTACTAAAGAAATTAATTTTTGCGATTTATTTATTTTCCATTTGGTTTTTAAAATTGATACTTTAGCATCATCTGGTGTTTTAGATGATCGAATAATTTTTATTATTTTATCCAAATTCTCAACTGAAACAGATAATCCTATTAGTATATGAGCTCTTTCCTCTGCTTTTTGAAGATCAAATTTAGTTTTCTTAATAACTACATCTTCTCTAAAAGTTAAAAAATTAGATAAAAAATCTTTTAGTGTGCAAGTTTGAGGTTTTCCTTCAACAATAGCTAAAGTATTAAAACCAAACGAACTTTCTATCTGAGTATTTTTATATAATTGTCTCTTTATAGTTTCTGGTTCGACACCGTTTCTTAAATCTATTGCTACTCTAATACCTTCTCTGTTAGACTCGTCTCTAATATCTCTTATTCCTTCAATTTTTTTTTCTCTTACTAATTGAGCAATCCTTTCGTTTAAAACAGATTTGTTAACTTGATAAGGTATAGAAGTTATTACAAGTCTTTCACGTCCATTTTTTTGTTGTTCAATTGAGATTTCACCTCTAATTTTAAAGGATCCTCTTCCATTGTTATATCCTTGTTTAATTATATCTTTACCTATAATCACACCACCAGTTGGAAAATCTGGACCAGGTATATGTTTCATCAATTCTTTAATTTTAATATCTTTATTGTCAATTAAGGCCAATGTACCATTTATAATTTCACCTAAATTATGTGGAGGTATGCTTGTTGCCATACCAACAGCAATACCACCAGCTCCATTTACTAATAAATTTGGAAACTGTGCTGGTAAAACACTAGGTTCTTTCTCTGTTTCATCGTAATTACTTTTGAAAGAAATTGTATTTTTTTCAATATCATCAATTAAATATTGAGAAACTTTCGATAAACGAGTTTCGGTATATCTCATTGCAGCAGCAGGATCACCATCTATAGATCCAAAATTTCCTTGTCCTTGAATTAACGGTAGACTCATAGAAAAATCTTGCACCATTCTAACTAAAGCATCATAAACAGACTGGTCACCATGAGGGTGATATTTACCAATAACATCCCCAACTATTCTTGCAGATTTTCTAAATTGTTTAGACCAATCGTATCCGCCTTTATACATTGCATATAAAATTCTTCTATGTACAGGTTTTAAACCGTCTCTTACATCAGGAAGTGCACGACTTACAATTACACTCATTGCATAAGAAAGATATGATGAGCTCATCTCATCATGCATCGAGATTAATTTTATATTTTTATCTTTAAACTCTTCGGTATTTTTCATAGAAATTAAAATGGAATTTCATCATCCATATCTGACACTTGTGAAGAGTCCTCAATATTATTTTGTTGAGTTGTGTCATTTTGAATTCCACCACTAGAATTAACTCCACCCAACATTGTAAGTGAAGAATTGTATCCTTGAATAACTATTTCAGTTGAATATTTGTCTTGTCCCGATTGTTCATCTTTCCATTTTCTTGTTGTAAGTTGTCCCTCAACATAAACTTGAGCTCCTTTTTTTAAGTATTGTTGAACAACATTTACTAAACCTTCGTTAAATACAACTATACGGTGCCACTCAGTTTTTTCTTTTCTTTCACCTGTATTTTTATCTTTCCAGGATTGACTTGTTGCAAGGCTTAATCTGGCTACACTTTTACCATTTACCATTTGCTTAATCTCAGGATCTGCGCCCAAACGACCAATTAATAATACTTTATTTAAACTTCCAGCCATAATATTTAATATTTGTTAAATTAGTTAATTAGAATTATATCACAATTCTTCTGAATATTAATTTTATTAACTCAAAGCAACTAAAATTATGATGAAAAAGATAGTTATTAAGGGCGCTAAAGAACATAATTTGAAGAATGTTACTGTAGAGATTCCAAAAGACAAATTTGTGGTCATAACAGGTCTATCAGGATCAGGAAAATCATCTTTAGCCTTCGATACTATCTATGCTGAAGGTCAAAGAAGGTATGTAGAGAGTTTATCTGCTTATGCACGTCAATTTTTAGATAAAATGAAAAAACCAAATGTTGATTTAATAGAAGGATTGAGTCCAGCTATTGCAATCGAACAAAAAAATACCTCAAAAAACCCAAGATCTACTGTTGCAACTGTAACAGAAATTTATGATTACATGAGGGTCCTATATGCTAGAGCAGGTATCCCCTACTCACCATTTACAGGCAAACCAATAACCTCACAAACAATAACACAAATAGTAGATTTAGTTAAAAAACTACCAAAAAAATCAACAATATATATTTACGCTCCAGTGGTAAGAGGTCGTAAAGGTGAATATAAAAAAGATATTTTAAGTTACAAAAGAAGAGGATTTAGAAAAATTAAAATCGATAATGTTTTATATGATATTGAAAAATCACCTAATCTAGATAAAAAACTTAAACATGATATTTCTGTCTTAGTTGATAGAGTAGTTTTAAATTCAAAACTTGGAAATAGATTGGCTGAAAGTGTTGAAACAGCAGTAAATTTAGCTAACGGTTTGGTATTTGTGGAATATGAAGATGAAACACTTCCTCAAAAATTTAGAAAAATTGAAAAATTAATTTACTCTACAAAGTTTGCATGTCCTGAGAGCGGTTTTACAATTGAGGAAATTGAGCCAAGACTTTTTTCATTTAACAGTCCCTATGGAGCTTGTGAAGAGTGTGAAGGAATTGGTATGAAGTTAAATGTTGATCCAAATTTAGTCGTTCCTGATGAAAGAAAAAGTTTAGCAGATGGAGCAATAGAACCTTGGTCAAAATCAACCACATTATATTATGCTCAAACTTTAGCATCTTTAGCAAAACATTATGGTTTTTCTTTAGATGAAAAATGGAAAAAATTACCAAAAAAAATAAAAGATATTATTCTTTATGGTTCTGATGAAGATGAGATTAAATTTAATTATGACGATGGATACGAGAAATATTCTTATAAAAAAACCTTTGAAGGTGTAATTAATAATCTTGAACGACGATTTTTAGAGTCTGATAGCGAATGGAAAAGAGAAGCAATAGCTGAATATCAATCTGATACTGCCTGTGAA
>CACHCM010000013.1 GCA_902578325.1 uncultured Pelagibacteraceae bacterium | reverse complement strand
TTTATACTTAAAGCATCTGATCTAACTTCGTTTGAAAGGAAACGGATTGTCAATTTAATACTCTCGTCACGATTTTGATTATCCGAATACCAATCTGTAATGATCATTCCACCGCTATAATTAGCAGATGCCAAAGGCATAAAATCAATTACATCTAGAGAAGCACGCCATAATTCGTTTGAGCTTGCGAAATCAAAGTTTCCACCACTAGGTCTTTTCATTATGTTAGTCAGTCTGAAGCCACGACCTTCTTCAATATTTTTTTTAACTCTCTCTTTTGCATCGTAGGAAACTTTTCTAGCATCAGCACCAGGTAGTTTTCCATTCTTGCACCCAACTAATAATAAAAATACTGAACTTAATATTAAAATTTTTTTTAAATTACACATCGGACGTATTTTCTTAAATTTTAATGTGATTATATACAGTAAAATTATATTATATAAAAAAAATATTGAAAAATAAGGCTTTTCAAGTGTTGTATTAATGCAACAATCATAGTTTTTTTTTTAATTTTTGAGCAAAAAAAACCATTTTTATCAGCCTAAATGCTAAAAAACCCACGTTTATTATTAATAATAACAATCAATAAAGGAGTAATTAATATGAACATTAAAAAAATAGGTTTAACTGCATTAGCAGGTTCACTTGTTGCTACATCAGCTTACGCTGGTTCTCTAAGTGCATCTGGTTCAGCAGGTATAACTTTCTCTGGAAATGACACTGGTACTGAAGGTAACAGTTGGTCAATGAGCGATGGTGTAACTTTCACTGGCTCAGGAGAAATGGATAACGGTATGACTGTATCAGTAACTTTCGAGATAGATGATGCAAATACTAACGGTGGAGCACTAGATGATAGATTGCTAGCAATAGATACTAATGGTTTTGGTACTATTACTTTTGGTGGTCACGGTGCAAGTAACGCAATGGGAGCTGTTGATGATGTAACTCCAACTGCTTACGGTGAAGCATTTGATATCTTAGGAACTGCTAACGATATGGCTAATGCTGTAACAGGTACTTCTATTTTCAATGCTATTGGAAGTGCAAGTTCAAACAACATGTTCCATTACACATCTGGTGATTTAGTAGATGGTGTAAAAATATCTGCATCATATGTTCCATCTGATGGTACAACTGAAGTTGAGTCTTCTGTTGACTTCGCTGTAGAATATACAGGTGTTGAAGGTTTAACACTTGGTTATGCTGCTGGTGAAAACAATGCAGAAGGTGGTACTAACAATACTGACAACACAACATACTACATTAAGTATGCTTATGGACCAGTAACAGTTGGTTACCAAGAATCAGAGCAAGATTCTAGTGCTGCAACTAATGATGATGAGTTCGAAGCTATGGGTATTACATACCAAGTTAGCGACGACTTAACAATTGGTTACAACGAGTCAAGTTACAATGATGGTAACACGACTACTGACCAAGAAAACTCAAACATCAGTGCTGCGTACACTATGGGTTCTATGACTTTATCAGTTGCAATAGCTGAAGAGAAAAATAGAGGTGGTGACACTAACACATCTAACGATGTAAAAGGTTACGCAGTTGACCTTGCGTTTGCATTCTAATTTAGTTTAGAATTTAAGTTTAAAAAGGGCCCCTTTTTGGGGCCTTTTTTTTTATTCAAAATAGGAAATTCCAGCAAATTCTAAATTGCCTAGCAGTTTAAGTTTGTTAACATTTTTCTTAGAAATTCCACCTAAAATAACTACCTTTTTCATTGTTAATTTAGAGAGTAATTTGAATTTATTAATTCCCAAATAGTTCTTATTTTTTTTGAACAAGGAGGATAAAAAAATTTTTTCTACTTTTTGAATTTCTTTATTTCTAATCTCTTTAAAATTATGTGCTGATCCAATGATCTTAAAGCTTTTCTTATATGAAAAAGATAAATGATTAAAATCTTTATTAAATGAAGGTATATAAGCACCATCTAATTTTAAATTAATTGCTAATTTAATATTGTTAGCTAAATAAAATTTTATTTTTTTTTTCTTACAATAATTCTTAATTTTAAGAATATATAATTTATCTATTTTTTTTTCAGAATAATTTCTATAAATAATAATTGTACTCTTATCTTGCTTATCGATATTATTTGTATCAAATTTATTTATAAAGTAATATTTATTGTTTTTATAATAATGCATAAAACTATTCAAAACTTATTAAGTATAGAAAATAAAATTCAAGCTAATCTTGATAACTTAAATATTATTAATCAAACGAAAATTATAGCAGTATCAAAGACTTTTAAAATGGATAAAATTTTACCTTTGATTGAGCATGGTCATGCTGATTATGGTGAAAATAAAGTTCAAGAGGCTGTAGAAAAATGGACAGACATAAAAGCAAACAATTCAAATATTAAATTACATTTAATTGGCAAATTACAAACTAACAAAGTCAAGTTTGCAGTTAAATTATTTGATTATATACATTCAGTTGACTCAGTAAAACTTGCACAAAAAATTTCTGACGAGGCTCTAAAAATAAATAAAAAAATTAAAATTTTTATTCAAGTTAATATTGGACAAGAGGCGCAAAAGTCTGGGATTAATCAAGACCATTTGGACAATTTAGTTTCTTTTTGTAAAAAAATTAATTTAGAATTGGTTGGGTTAATGTGTATTCCTCCATTAAATTTGGATCCTTTGATTTATTTTAAACAGATGTCAAAATTAAATAAAAATTATGGATTTCTTGACTTAAGTATGGGCATGTCATCAGATTATTTAATAGCTGCAGAAAATTCAGCCACATATTTGAGGATAGGATCTAGTATTTTTGGTAAAAGAACTTAAAAAATTTTAACTTTTGAATTTTTATTTATAATTTTTATTAATATTAAAAAATCTTTTTTTTTTAATGCAATACATCCAGCTGTAGGTTTGTAATTACTTGTTAGATGTATGAATATGCAACTACCCAATCCTGGAACTGGTCTTTTAAAATTGTACTTAATTGGGATAAAAAGATCATATTTATTGTCTTTTCTTTTTAATTTTTCATGTCTAATTTTTTTACTAATTCTTATAAGTTTGTTGTATTTTTTTGGAAAATTAACATCTTCACACCATCCCATATCATTTTTAATTTCAACACATTTAAGAGGCGTTTCCGGTTTATTTATTCTATCTTTTCTGTAATAAAGGTTTTCAATTTTAAATGTACCTTTTGGTGTTTTTTTATCTCCTTCCTTTTTATTACTTGTTGAACCTTTTCTACCAATACAACACTTAAATTTAAATTCTTCTATTTGAAGAGTGTGTTTATTTTTTATGAAAATTGTCATATTCTATTATTGTGACTAATCAAATTTTAATAATATATAAGTTTACCGAATTATATCATATTTTTGAAGAACTTAGTTTGGATTTAAATTTTAATATTACTTTTGTAGAGAATGATAAATCTCTAAATGAAAAAGTAGAAAATTTTAATAATTATTTAATTATATCTAATAAAAAAAACCTAAATATTGTTAACCAATTTGTCTTAGATAATACACCAATAAATATTTTTAAATTAGTTGAAAAAATTAATATTGAGTTTTTAAAAATACAATTTAACAGCCAGTCAGAAGTGAAAGTAAATAATTATATAATTAATCTTAATTCTAGAGAAATGTTTGCGAATAATATTAAGCTTAAGTTGACCGAAAAGGAAATTAATACAATAACTTATTTATCTAAATCAAACAAACCAGTTAGTGTCAATGAATTACAGGAAGAGGTCTGGAGTTATCAATCTGATATAGAAACTCACACTGTTGAGACTCATATTTATCGACTAAGAAAAAAAATTATTAACACTTTTGATGATAATGAATTTATAATTAGTAGAAAAAATGGCTATCAAATCAAATAAAAAAAACCCAATGATTAAAGATTTATTTACAAAAAAGTATAAACCAAAGGTAGTTAAGCCAAAAAAAGGTAAAGGAAGCTTTAAAAGACTGAAAAAAACAAAGCTTATTTAAAATTTTTTATTTCTGTATGTCAACATTAAAGCTGATGACTATTCTGTCATCATCTGATTGGTTTTGTCCAACTTTGTGAGGCAAATAACTTGGAAATAGTAACAGATCACCCTCGTTAATTTCAATAGAAGCAACCTCTAAATTTAGTTCATTTCTAACTTCAACTTCTGGATATGCATATTTTTTTGCACTGTTTGGATGTTCTATTTCAAACTTACCACAGTTTATTGGTGCCTTAACGTAGTATGCTGCGCTCAAGTAACAATTTGGGTGAGTATGTACAACATTGAAATTTTCTTTTTTATTAATTATTGCCCACATTTCACTAATTCTAATATTTTTGTTTTTTATCTTCCAACCAAATTTCTTAAAAGTATCTACGATATATTCTTGAACTTTAATGGCGAATTGAAATTGTATTGAGTTTTTTATCTTTTAATTCAAAGTTTTTTGAATGCCATCCACCTTTATTAGATCTTTTCAAACCTTCATCATCATTATTCTTTAGATTGTAGATGTATTCAGATAATTTTTTATTAATATCTTTATGGTCTTCAATTTTATATTTAAATATAGGTTCAGGAAAAAGTTTTAAAATTTCGCTTTTGATCATAAGTTACTATATAATTTTTTGCTATTGATAAAAATTATATTCTAGCTCCAATTTGTTGGATTATTTTTGATGACATTTCGGTACCCTTTTCCAGACACTCTTTTGTTGTAAATTTGTTAATGTATCCATGTAGAAATCCAGCTGCAAATAGATCGCCAGCACCTGTAAGGTCTACAATTTTGAGATTTTTTTTAATGTCACATTCTATAATTTCTTCACCTTTAATTGAAATTGCTCCTTTTTCACCTCTAGTTATAATTACTAATTTATTAAGTTGTTTTGAAAAATTTATAACTTCATCAAAATTTTTCGCTTCAATTAATGATGTAATTTCTTGTTCGTTAGCAAAAGTTATATCAAGTTTGTTTTTTACTAAATTTAAGAAATGGGGTTTGTGTCTATCTACACAAAATAGATCTGAAAGCGACATCGCAACTTTTTTTGCATTATTTATGGCTTTATCGAATGCTTTCTTTGGTTCTCCTTCATCCCATAGGTAACCTTCTAAAAAAATTATTTCACTTTTTTTAATTGCATCAGAACTCACATCATCTTCATTAATCTTTCCAGCAGTTCCTAGGAAGGTACACATTGTTCTTTCCGAGTCTGGAGTTACCAAAACTAAACATGTTCCTGTTGGTAATTCTTCTCTCTTTTTTGAATAAAAGTACTCTACATTTTCTTTTTTTAAACCTTCCTCGTACTTACTACCAAATTCATCATCAGAAACTTTACCTATAAAACCAACTTTATCCCCAAGTTGGGATAATCCAACTATAGAGTTCGCTACGGATCCTCCTGATACAGTTTTTTCAATTTTAATATTTTTTAATAAATTTTTAAATTCATTTTCATCAAAGAATAATTTCATTGTACTCTTTGTAAGATTATTTTTGGTAATGAAATCGTCATCTACTCTACAAATGACATCTACAATTGCGTTTCCTATTCCTAAAATTTTCATATCAAGCCTTTTTGGTAATAACAGGTTTTTTTCTGTTTGGGTAGCAAGTAGTGCAGATTTTACAAGTTAAACCATAACAATCTCTTGCCTTACAATATTCTCTACCATAAAAAATTATTTGTAAGTGAAGCTTAGACCAAGTTTTTTTAGGAAATATTCTTTTTAAATCTTTTTCCGTTTGAACAACATTTTTTCCGTTTGTTAAACCCCATCTTTGTGCAAGCCTATGGATATGGGTATCAACAGCAAAAGCTGGATATCCAAAACCCTGAGACATCACTACACTAGCAGTTTTGTGACCTACACCTGGTAGTTTTTCAAGTTCTTCAAATGTTTTAGGTACTTTTCCGTCATGTTTTTCTAAAACTTGTTTTGACATCAAATAGATACTTTTTGCTTTTATTCTAAAGATACCAATTTTTTTTATTAATTTTTCAATTTTCTTTCTTCCTAATTTTACAAAATGTTCTGGTTTATAGTATTTTGGATATATGTTTTGAGTTACATTATTTACGTTTACATCTGTGCATTGAGCAGAAAGAAGTACAGATATTAGCAGTGTGAAAGTATTTTTACTTTTTAGTGGAACAGGCGTTTTTGGATAAATTTTATTTAAAGTTTTAATTATAATTTTTGTTTTTTGTTTTTCATTCATTATGAAAAATTAAGCAAATCTCTCATAGAATATAGGCCTGGTTTTTTTTTCATTAACCATTTAGAAGCAGTCAAAGCTCCATCCGAGTAAAGTGCTCTATCAAAAGCTTCATGGTTTAATGTAATTATTTCTTTTCCACTAGAGAATTTTACTTCGTGCTCTCCAATAATTTCACCTTTTCTAATTGAATTAAAGTTAATTTTTTTTCCATAGGGAAAAGATTTTTTATTTAAAAATTTTTTACCAATTAAATTATATAAATTTTTGTTTTTCCCATCTGCAATTCCTTTTCCAAGCATTAAAGCTGTCCCTGAAGGATAGTCTTTTTTATGTTTGTGGTGTACTTCAAATATTTTACTTAAATATTCATCATTTAGGGATTTGGATGCAATTTCTGTTAAATACATTAATAAATTTACTCCTAGGCTCATATTACCAGCTTTTAAAATAGCTATTTTTTTCGAATATTTCTTAATTAGATTTTCCTGATTTCTATTAAAACCGGTTGTCCCAATAACAACTTTTTTTTTAAGCTTTGATGCAATTTTAATTATTTCAATCGTGCATTTAGGTATTGTAAAATCAATTATTACGTCTGTTTTTTTGAAAGCTGCTTCTGAATTTAGCTCTGGTTTAACTCCATTAATTTTTTTATTTATCAGTCTATTTTCTGTAAGAGCAACTAATTCAAAATTTTTATTTTTTTTTGAAGATTTTATAAGTTGCATACCCATTCTCCCCATGCAACCAGTAATACATAATTTTATTTGTTTCATAATTTCTTATTTCACTTACTTAGTTTTTTTTCAAACTCTTTTTTTAATTTTATAGCAATTTTCTCCCAAGAAAAATTATCATGAACATATTTGCTCCGTAGTACTTTTGATTCATCATGTTTGTTTATGATATTTTCCAAAATTTCAATTAGTGAATCTAGTTTTGGATTTAACATGGTGTTGTTATCTTTTTTTCTTTCATAACTTTCAATTTGATAACCAATAGAATCATCAAAATAATCATCTGTTGATCCTCCTTTTGTAACAATTATTTTAGTTCCACAGCCAGCTGCTTCTAGGGGCGTCATATTAAAACCTTCTGCTGTATATGGTGAAACGTAACAGTCACTTATAGAGTAAATATTTCTTAATTCTTTCAGATTTAAATTTTTAGAAATTATTAATACATCTTTCATCATGTCATCATAAATAATTTTATATTTTTTATTAAAGTCTGTATCTAATAATGTATTGAAAACATCGTTTGCTTTTCTAGGATATAAATTACTTTGATCCTTTAAAATTAGTTTGAGGTTTTTGTATTTTTTTTTTAATATACCGTAGGCTGCTATTAAAGCTTCTACACCTTTATTTTGTGTCATTGCACCTACATTTGTTAAAATATAATCATCCTTTTTAAATTTGTATTTATCTCTAATAATTTTTTTTTCATCTTCAGAAATAAATTTAAATGTATTTGTTTCAATTCCGTGCGGGACAACTATAACTTGATCTTCTCTAAAACCTACTTTTAAAAAACCATCTCTTGACCAATTAGATGGTGTATGTAAATAAAAATCTTCTTTGTTTTTCAAATAGTCTGGATCACCATTAATATAATCTGTTTGGATTAAATTTTTGAATTCAGATGTTCCAAATACAAATAATAATTTTGATTTAAAATTATATTTAAAGTTAAATGGCGACGAAATTCTGTAAGTTATATCATATTTGAAATTTTCTAATGGAGATTCTAAATTATTAATTGAATTTTTATCCTCGTCATTCAGACCACTATCATTTTTTTTTAAATTCCAATTTTTGTTTACATAAGGAACATCTTTAAATGAGATTTTAGATAATTTAATTAGTTCAAGAATTTGCCATTGATTTACTAAGGCATATGAGTGATTTATACCCCTCCAACCCTCAATAAGAATATTCATTTTGATTATTTGTTTTTATTAACGATCTTATTTCATACTACTTCATATAAAACATAAATAAAGATACTAATAACCATTACAAGAATACTAAACAGGACTAAATTACCCTAACTATTTAATCAAACATAAGAAAGTAATGAAATTTACTTGAACATTATTAATTCTTCCAGAAATCTTTTGCTTTTTGAAAAAATCTTTTAATACTAGGATTTGACTTATCGTTTTCAATTTCTCTAAATTGTTCCAATAACTCTTTTTGTTTTTTATTTAAATATACAGGTACCTCTGTTTTAACTTGAACATATAAGTCTCCAAAATCGCCTCTTCTCATAAATGGCATTCCTTTACCTTTTAACCTGAATTGTTTGCCATTTTGAGTTCCATCAGGTATTTTTATCTTAGCTCTTCCACCATCAATAGTAGGAATTTCAATGGTAGTTCCTAAAGCAGCGTCTGCAAAAGAAAGTGGAAATTCAAAAAATAAATTTTCGTCTGATCTTTTAAATAAGTTGTGAGAGTTAACATTAATAAACAAATAAAGATCACCTGTTGCTCCACCTCGAGTTCCTGCTTCACCTTTTCCCGCAAGTCTTATTCTTGTTCCATCATCTACACCTTTTGGAATTGTTACAGATATTCTTTTAGATGCCTGTTTTTTGCCCTGACCATTACAATCATTACAAGGGTTAGTAATTTCCTCACCATTTCCATTACATTGAGGACAGGTTTGCTGAACAGTAAAGAAACCTTGATTAGACCTTATTCTTCCATTACCTCCGCAGTAAGAACATCTATCAGGCGAATAACCTGGTTTAGATCCATTACCTTTACAAGTCCCACACTGTTCAGATGTAGAAAATTTAATATCTTGTTTTTTTCCATTGTATGCATCCTCAAGAGAAATTGATAAATCATACCTTAAGTCTGAACCTCTATTATTAGATTTTCTACTTCTTGATCTTCCACCTCCTCCAAAATCACCAAAGAAATCCTCAAAAATATCTGAGAAATCTGCCCCACTAAAACCACCAAAGCCACTACCTGGTCTACCACCACCGTTTTCAAATGCAGCGTGACCAAAATTATCGTAGTTTTGCTTCTTTTCTTTATCTGAAAGTATTCCGTAAGCCTCACTGGCCTCTTTGAATTTTTCTTCCGCTTTAGTATTTCCAGGATTTTTATCAGGATGATATTTAACAGCTAACTTTCGGTATGCAGATTTTAATTCCTCAGGGCTTGCGGTTTTGTTAACGCCTAGGACATCGTAATAGTCTCTTTTAGCCATCAAATTACCCCAGACAATTAAATGTCAGTTTAAGCGCTTTTTTCTTTATTCTCGTCTTTTACTTCTTCGAAATCAGCATCAACAACATTTTCGTCTTTTTTACCTGCATCATCTCCACCGTCATCTTTTCCAGACTCAGGTTTAGCACTTTGTTGTGATTTATAGATTGCTTCACCAAGTTTCATTGAAGCTTGAACTAAAGCTTCAGTTTTTTTCTTAATATCTTCACTATCTTCACCTTTTAAAGCTTCTTTTACAGCAGTTGACGCATCCTCAATTGCTTTTTTCTCTGCATCAGAAATCTTTGATCCATGCTCTTTTAAATTTTTTTCAGTAGAATGAATTAAAGTATCTGCTTGGTTTCTAACATCAACTGACTCTCTTTTCTTTTTATCAGCTTCTTTGTTAGCTTCAGCGTCCTTAACCATTTTTTCAATTTCTTCATCACTCAATCCACCTGATGCTTGAATTTGTATTTTTTGTTCTTTACCGGTTCCTTTGTCTTTCGCTGAAACATTGACAATACCATTTGCATCAATATCAAAAGTAACTTCAATTTGTGGTACTCCTCTTGGTGCTGGTGCAATACCCACTAATTCAAAGTTACCTAAAGCTTTATTGTCAGCTGCCATTTCTCTTTCACCCTGTAAAACTCTAATAGACACAGCTGGCTGATTATCTTCAGCGGTCGAAAATACCTGACTCTTTTTAGTTGGTATTGTTGTGTTTTTATCAATCAGTTTTGTAGATACTCCCCCAAGTGTTTCGATACCAAGTGATAGTGGAGTTACATCCAATAGAAGTACATCTTTAACGTCACCTTGTAATACACCAGCCTGAATAGCAGCACCCATTGCAACTACTTCATCAGGGTTTACACTTTTGTTCGGATCTTTTCCAAAAAAGTTTTTAACTTCCTCTAATACTTTTGGCATCCTAGTCATACCACCTACCATAACTACTTCATCAACTTCACTAGCAGTGATTCCTGCATCTTTTAATGCAGTTTTACATGGAGGCATAGTTCTAGCGATTAAGTCCTCAACTAAAGCTTCAAGTTTTGCTCTAGTCATTTTTAAATTAATATGTTTTGGACCTGTTTTATCTGCAGTAATGAATGGTAAATTAATATCCGTTTGTTCAGCAGAAGATAATTCTATTTTTGCTTTTTCAGCAGCTTCTTTTAATCTTTGTAAAGCAAGTTTATCTGATTTAAGATCAATTCCATTATCTTTCTTAAATTCAGAAATTAAGTAATCAACAACAGCATTATCAAAATCTTCACCACCTAAAAAAGTATCACCATTAGTTGATTTAACTTCAAATACGCCATCACCCAATTCTAAGATAGATACATCAAATGTTCCTCCACCTAAATCATATACAGCAATTTTTTTATTTTGTTTTTTATCTAAGCCATAAGCTAGAGACGCAGCTGTTGGTTCATTGATAATTCTTAAAACTTCTAATCCAGCAATTTTTCCTGCATCTTTTGTAGCCTGTCTTTGTGCATCATTAAAGTACGCTGGTACTGTTATTACAGCTTTTGTTACAGCTTGACCTAAATATTTTTCTGCTGTTTCTTTCATTTTTTGTAAAATGAACGCAGATATTTGAGAGGGTGAATATTTTTCTCCTTTAGCTTCAATCCAAGCATCACCTTTTTCAGAATTAACTATTTTAAAAGGTGCAGCTTCTATATCTTTTTTTACTGTTGGGTCGTTAAAATTTCTTCCAATTAATCTTTTTACAGCAAAGATAGTATTTTCTGGATTTGTAACAGCTTGTCTTTTTGCTGGTTGTCCAATTAATTTTTCGTTTTCATCTGTAAATGCTACAACTGATGGAGTAGTTCTTGCTCCCTCAGCATTTTCTAAAACCTTAGCCTGTGTTCCCTCCATAATGGCAACACATGAATTTGTTGTTCCTAAGTCTATTCCAATTATTTTGCTCATAATATTAATGTCTCTTTCGTCATATAGGGTTTAATTGTGAAACTACAAGTTGATCTCATAATTATTTATTTTCTGGTTTTTCCTGATTTTCCTCAGTTTTTTCTTCTTTAATTGTAACTTTTTTTGACACTCCTACTAATGAGGGTCTAAGCAATCTGTCTTTTATAGTAAAGCCTTTTTGAATTTCTTGAATTATTGTTCCAGGTTCTTTCGTGTCGTCTTCAATTTCCATCATTGCTTGATGAAAGTTTGGGTCTAGTTTTTTGTTAAGACTGTCAATTGGTTTAATGTTATTTTTTTCAAATATTGAGATTAAATCTTTCTTAATAATGTCTAAATGTTCTAATGTCTTCTTTAGTGCTTCAGTTTCTTTTAACTTGTCGTCGCTTTCAAGAACATGTTTTGACCGATCCAAGTTATCAATCAAATTTAATGCTTCTTTAGCAAAACTATAACCACCATATTCAAAAGCATCCTCTTTTTCTTTTTCAAATCTTCTTCTTTGATTTTCCATCTCTGCTAAAGTTCTTGCCACTTTATCTTCAAGTTCAGCAATTTTTTCTTCAGGAGTTGGTTCTTTAACTTCCTCTTTAGGTTCTTGATCTGTTTCTTGTTCATTTTCTTCGACTAAATTTTCCTCAGATTTTTTAGTTTCGTTTACAGTGTCCTGGTTTTGATCCGCAAAAGTGCTATTTTGGTTTTCTTCTTTTTCCATAACTTGTTATATGGTAAGGATTTTGATAATTTCTAGATGTTTAAACAAAAAATTGATAAATTACTCATTGGCACTAATAACAAGGGTAAATTACGTGAAATCAAGAGTTTATTGCCAAAAAGAATTAAAATTCATTCTACATCTAAATTTAATCTGAAGAGTCCAGTTGAAAATGGAAAAACATTTAAAGAAAATTCATTAATCAAATCTAAATATTTTTCTAAAAAAACAGGGTTGATATGCTTGGCTGATGACTCGGGTTTAGAGATTGATTTTTTAGACAAAAATCCTGGCATTTATTCCGCAAGGTGGGGTGGAAAGCATGGAGATTTTAATAAAGCTATAAGAAAAGTTTACAGACGGCTTAATAAAAAAGATAAAAATTGGAAAAATAAAAAAATTAAAGCAAGATTTATTTGTGCACTTTCTATATCATATTTAAATAAAAAAATTGTTTGTGTGTTGGGAAAAGTAGAGGGATATATTTCAGACAAACCAAAAGGAAAGAATGGATTTGGTTATGATCCAATTTTTATTCCTTTAAGAAAAAGAAAAACTTTTGGAGAAATGAAGCCATCTCAAAAGTATAAAATGGATCATAGATATCAAGCCTTTAAAAAAATTAGAAAATTTCTATAAGTTTTTGATCTTCAATTTTATAAAAATTAAGTCTATGATTTATTTTATTATTTTGAATATCAAAGACTCCAATTTTTCCTTTGAATGAATTTTTTTTCTTAAAAATCTTATTTAAATTTTCTGTATTTGAGTTTAGTGATAAATAATAAACCAAGCCAACAAGGTCATAACTTAATAAAGACAAATGGGTAGGATCTTCGTTAAATGCGTTATAGAACTTTATTTTGTAGCTATCAAAATTTTCTTTATTTATTGATGGATAATATAAAGGTTGGATATCAGTTTCATTTAACAAACTTTCATCAAACCATTGATTTAAAGTTATAAAATATTTATTTTTTGGAAGTACGTCAGTATATAAAAGTGATGTAGATACACTTTTTAGACTCTCATCAAAATCTGCAATTACAACAGCGTCAAAATTTAAACCACCCAAAGTGTATCTTTTTTCAAGTCTTTTGATTTTTTTTTCTTTATTTGGATCATTTGAATTTTTAATACTTTTTATTTCATCCTCTAAATTTTGCTTTCTTATTCTGTAGTTTGTAATTTCTTCTATTTGTTTTGTTAGTTTTGTGGGCTCTATATTATATTCGTAATCTTTATAAATTTTAATTTTTGAATTTTTCATTCCTCTTTTAACTTCAAATTCATAATCTTGGATTGGTGTTAAAAAAATAGTTCTTTGTATTTGATTAGTTTCTAAAAATTTTTTTATTGTATTAAACTGTGATGTAGAATTAATTCCAGCAGAGATTACATTTTTTGGAAGATCTAAAGTTTTATTTGTTAATGATAAAAAAGTTAAATCCTTCATTTCATCTAAATAAGTTAAACTTTCGTAGAACACAGGGCCTATAACAATTTTTACCCCCATTTCACTTAATTCAAATGCCGATTTTAAAGTTTGGTTAGCTTTAGTTGCTGTATCTTTTGGATAGATTTCTATCAGATCATTATCAATATCTTTGACCGCTAATCCAACTGCTTTAATGATTGACTCTCCAATCTCCTTATTTTCTCCTGACATAGGTACCAATAATCCTATTTTGATTTTTTCTTGAGAATTTACAGTTGAAAAAAATAGAAAGTGAAAACTTAAAAAAATAAAATAAATAATTTTAATTAATTTAATCATTTTGATGCTAGTATATTATTTTTTAAGCTAAATTATGATCATAAAACCACAATTTAAATTAAAAGAATATGAAAATGGTCTTTATTTGGTATCAACTCCTTTAGGAAATCTAAAAGATATAACCATAAGAGCAATTGAGGTTTTGCAGCAATCTCATTATATTTTATGCGAAGATACACGAGTTTCGAAAAATCTTTTAGATAAATATCAAATAAAATCTAAATTAATTTCAAATCATAAATTTAATGAGAAAAAAAATATTGCAAAAATTATTGAATATTTAAAATCTGGAAAAATAATTTCTTTGATATCAGATGCTGGCACACCCAGTATTTCCGATCCTGGTTCAATTTTAGTTAATGAGTGCATTAATAATGAGATAAGAATATTTCCAATTCCTGGACCTTCTGCTGTTGCTACAGCCATTTCAATCAGTGGATTTTCTGATAAATTTTTGTTTTGTGGTTTTTTCCCAGAAAAAAAGCAGCAATTATCTAATGAATTAAAAAAATATTCAAACTTTGAAAATTCTTTAGTTTTTTTTATTTCTCCTAAAAAAATTAACAAAATCATACCTGAATTAAAAAAGAATTTTACTGGAAGAAAGATAGTCTTTTGCAGAGAAATATCAAAAATTTATGAAGAATTTATTAGAAAAAATGTAGATGAACTAGAATTATTTGAAAAAGAACTAAAAGGTGAACTTACAGTTGTTATTTCTGAAAAAAAAATAAATAAAAATATATCTGAAAAATTAACTGAATCAGATAAGAATATAATAAAAAAAATGATTAATAAATTATCAACTAAAGAAATTACAGATATTTTGAGCCAAAGAACCAACGTGTCTAAAAAAAAAATATATAATTATTGTTTAAGATTAAAAAATGAAAAATAAATTATTAATTTTTATCTTACTTAGTTTTGTCTTAACAGGATGTGCTGGTGTTGGTTCTAAAGGTCTTTTTGGAACTGGTGTTTCAGTTGCTTTAGATCCTAGAACAGTTGGTACTCAAATAGATGATTCAATTATGGAAAAAAGTATAACTGCAAAAATTTTATCAAAAGATAAAAAATATCTTTTAGCAGTTAAAACTAAAGTGATTGATGGTAGAATTTTTGTTACTGGAAAAGTAGATAATCCAGAAGAGAAATTAATGATTACAAAATTAGCATGGGAAACTAAAGGTGCTAGATCAGTTAGAAATGATATTAAAATTAAAGAAGAATTTAACTTTAAACAATCTGCAAAAGATTTGCTTATTACTTCTCAGTTAAGAACAGCTTTAATTGTAAATAAAAATATCAAGGCAACCAATTATCAAATAGATACCTATAAGAAAAAAATTTATATTTATGGAATTTCTTTAACTACAGAAGAAAAAGATTTAGTTATAAGTGAAGCAAAAGAAATACTTGATGTCGAAGATGTGATTGCAAGTATAATACTTCTTGAAGATTTAAGAATTCAAAGAGAGTAATTATTTTTTGTAATCAATTACTTGAGAAGAATAAGCAGCAATCGATGCTAGATTAAGTATTTCTGAAGTTGATGATCTTAAAGGTGCAATTTCTATTGGAAGCCCAAGTCCAATTAATAATGGTCCAATCACTTTTGTTTCACCTATAGTTTTCATTAATTTGTAAGAAATTGCTGCACTATGTTGTCCAGGCATTATTAAAATATTTGCTTTACCAACTATCTTTGCAAAAGGATAAAGTTCCTCATACTCTGGATTAAGAGCAACATCAGGCTGCATATCTCCATCAAATTCAAAGTCTACTTTTCTTTCTTTTAATATCTCAACAGCGTTTCGAATATGTTTTGTTCTACTAGTAAGAGGTTGTCCAAATGTAGAGTGGGATACAAAAGCAACTTTAGGATTAAATCCAAAAAGTCTAACTACTCTTGCTGTAGATATCGCCATTTCAGCCATTTGTTCAGAAGTTGGATATTCATGGACACTTGTATCACCAACAAAAATAGTTCTCCCTTTATGAACGATCATGTTTAAACCAAACATAATCTCACCTTTTCTTACATCAACAACTTGCTTAATTTTTTCAAATGAAGCACCAAATCGTCTTGTATTGCCTGTTACAGCACCATCAGCATCACCGCAGGCAACCATACTAGTAGCCCAAACAACTCGATCATTTCTGATCATTCGATCACAATCTCGCTCTAATAATCCTTGCTCTCTTTGTAATTTTTCAAATAAATGTTTAACGTATCTTTTTCTTTTTTCTTCATCTTTTGAATTAACAATTTCAATGTCAAAATTTTCACTATAACCAATATTTTTAATTTGTTCTTTAATCTTACTTTCTTTACCGACCAGGATTGGAATACCTAATTTTGAATTTTTAAATGCTATAGCGGCTTTTAAAGTATTTTCATCTTCACCATCAGCAAAAACAATTCTTTTCTGAATTTTTTTTATAAATGAATTTATACCTTGCATGATTGTTACTGTTGGGTCTAGCCTCTGTTTTAGTTGATCTTTATAAGCATCAAAATCATCTATATTTTTTCTAGCTACTCCACTATCTATAGCTGCTTTTGCTACAGCTGCTGGTATTACACTAATTAATCTTGGATCAAATGTAGATGGAATAATATAATCTTTTCCATAATGAGGTCTTTCTCCACCCATAGCTGCAACAACTTCATCAGGAACATCTTCTCTTGCAAGCTTAGCTATTGCATTAGCTGCAGCAACCTTCATTTCTTCATTTATCGTTTTAGATCTAACATCTAAAGCTCCTCTAAAGATATAGGGAAATCCAATTAAATTATTTACTTGATTAGGGTAATCTGATCTCCCTGTTGCAACAATTGCATCATTTCTAACCTCAATAATTTCCTCTGGAGTAATTTCAGGATCAGGATTAGCACAAGCAAATATAATTGGGTTTTTTGCCATAGATTTAACCATCTCTTTTTTTAGAACACCTTTTGCAGATAATCCTAAAAAAACATCTGCGCCTTTGACAGCATCCTTTAAAGTTCTATGTTTAGTTTTAACTGCATATCTGGATTTCCATTGATCAATTCCCTCAGTTCTTCCTTCGTAAATCACACCCTTTCTATCTAACATTATTATATTTTCAGATTTTACTCCTGAATTTTTAAATAACTCGGTACAAGCTTGTGCTGAAGCTCCAGCACCATTCACTACAACTTTAATTTTTTTTATTGATTTACCACAAATATCTAAGGCATTAATTAATGCTGCGGTAGTTATAATTGCTGTTCCATGTTGGTCATCATGAAAAACTGGAATATCTAAAATTTCTTTTAATTTCTGTTCTATTATAAAACAATCTGGGGCTGCTATGTCTTCTAAATTTATTCCGCCAAAGCTAGGTGCAAAATTTTTAATTGAATTAATGATTTCGTCTGAATCTTTACAATCAATCTCTAAATCAATCGAATCAATATCTGCAAATCTTTTAAATAATACAGCCTTTCCTTCCATCACAGGCTTTGATGCAAGAGCACCTAAATTTCCCATCCCCAATATTGCTGAACCATTACTTATAACAGCAACAAGGTTTCCTTTACTCGTGTAATCATAAGCTGCCTCTGGGTTTTCACTTATCTTTTTTACAGGAGCAGCAACTCCTGGAGAATATGCTAAAGCGAGATCACGCTTGGTTGTCATATTTTTTGAAGAAATAATCTCAATCTTGCCAGGTTTTTTGTCTTTATGAAAATCTAAAGCTTCTTTATCTGTGTAATGATCGATTTTTGTTTTTTTCATTTCTGATAACAATAAGTGTACAATTGGGGTAAAATTAAGACTAATATGATTTATGAACTTACTTAAGTCAACAGGCACATTTGGTTTTTATACTATCATTAGTAGATTGCTGGGTTATTTAAGAGATATTTTAATAGCAGTTTTTCTAGGAACAGGGATGTTGGCCGATGCTTTTTTTGTAGCATTTAGAATTCCAAATACTTTTAGAAGATTGTTTGCTGAAGGCACCTTTAACGCAGCATTCGTTCCAAGTTATTCATCAGAAATTACCAAGGGAAAAAAACAATCAAACAAATTTGCTAACAATATTTTTAATCTTCTTTTTCTAGGATTATTATTTTTAACAATAATAATTGAGATTTTCATGCCTGCATTTGTTTCAATTATTGCCCCAGGATTTGTGGGTGATTCAGAAAAAATGGAGGTAGCTATAAATTTAACAAGAATTACTTTTCCTTTTTTATTTTTTATTTGTTTGGCCTCATTCTTTTCTGCAATCCTAAATTCGCATAATAAATTTGCAGCAGCAGCTGCAGCCCCAATAATATTGAATATTGTTTTAATTTTAGTATTGATTTTTTCTAAATCTTTAGGTGATCAATTAGTTTATTATTTGTCTTATGGTGTTTCTTTTGCTGGTTTTTTACAATTAATATTTTTATATAAATATGTATCAAAATATTACTCGCTTGAATTTAATTATAAATTTAAAGTAAGTAACAAAGTTAAATTTTTTTTTAAAAAACTTTTGCCGAGTATTTTTTCATCAGGTGTCACTCAAATTAATATTTTAGTAGGTACAATAATTGCATCATTTCAAGCAAGTGCAGTTTCTTATTTATATTATGCAGATAGAATTTATCAAATAAACCTAGCTATAGCTGGGATCGCGATTGGTATTGTAATACTTCCACAGCTTTCAAAGCATATTCAATCTAGAAAAAAAAATAAGATTTTACTTATACAAAATAAAGCTCTTGAATTAAGTTTATTTTTAAGTCTTCCAGCAACCATCGCTTTAATCATCGGGTCAGAACAAATTATTTCAGCTTTATTTGGTTATGGGTCTTTCAATGAAAGTTCAGTGAGCAACTCAAGCTTAGCTTTATATTATTTTGCTTTAGGTCTACCCGCTTTTGCATTGATAAAAGTTTTTTCGAGTTTTTTCTTTGCAAACCATGATACCAAAACTCCATTTTACATTTCTTTGATTTCAGTATTAATAAATATTTTTATTAGTTTGTATTATTTTAGTGAAATTGGTTTTATAATAATTCCAATAGCCACATCTATTTCATCTTGGTTTAATTCAATATTGTTATTTTTATTCTTAAAAAATCGACAATTATTTTATTTTAACAAAATATTTTTTATTAAATTTATTAAAATAATTTTTGCAACAATTATGATGGGTTTATTTTTTAACTTTATGTTAAATTTTTTCCAAAAAGAATTAGCATTTAATCAATCAATTAAATCTTTTTATTTAGTTTTATCTGTTATATTAGGATTATTGTTTTATTTAATTGTGTGTTACTTGATCAAAGCTTTTCAAATGAATGATATTAAATTAAGGTATTAATTTTATGGGAAAAAAAATATTCTCTGGTGTTCAGCCTACAGGTAATCTTCATCTTGGAAATTATTTGGGTGCCATAAAAAACTTCGTAGACTTAAATAACAATAAAGATAATAACTGTATTTTTTGTGTAGTTGATCTACATGCCATTACAGTAAGCCAAGATCCAAAAGAACTAAAAAATAATATCCGTGAAACTGTTGCAACTTTTATAGCAAGTGGAATAGATCCAAAAAAAAGTATAATTTTTAATCAATCTAGAGTGGCTGCTCATGCAGAAGGAGCATGGATATTAAGCTGTGTTGCTAGAATGGGCTGGTTGAATAGAATGACTCAATTTAAGGAGAAAGCTGGTAAAGATAAAGAGAAAGCTAGCATAGGATTGTACTCTTATCCAGTTTTAATGGCAGCTGATATTCTTTTATATGATGCTACTCATGTTCCAGTAGGTGATGATCAAAAGCAACATTTGGAATTATGTAGAGATATAGCTCAAAAATTTAATAACGATTTTGAAGTAGAAAATTTTCTTCAAGTCCCCGAACCTTTAATTCAAACAGAATTTTCAAGAATAATGAGTTTAAAAGATGGTTCAAAAAAAATGAGTAAATCAGAATTATCAGATTTAAGTCGAATAAATTTAACAGACGATAAAGATGAAATAATAAACAAAATCAAAAAGGCAAAAACAGATCCTTTGCCTATGCCGCATGATATAAAGGAACTTAATGAAAGATTAGAAGCAAGAAACCTTTTAGGAATTTATTCAAGCTTGACTAATTCTACATTAGAAAATTCAGTAAAAAATTTTGCAGGTAAAAACTTTTCAGAATTTAAAGAACAATTATCTGAAGAGCTTGTCAAAAAAATTGAACCTATTTCTAATGAGATAAAAAAACTTTTGGAAGATAAAAAATTTCTTGATGAAATTCTTCTAGATGGAGTTGAAAAAGCAAATATGATTGCCTCTAAAAAGATTGAAAGAATCAAAGAAATAGTAGGTTTTTAATAAAAATTTATTATCAAGTTTTAATTTTTGAAATATTCACTATATATAATTTATGTTCGTTCAAACTGAAGTAACACCAAATCCAAATTCTTTAAAATTTCTTCCTGGGAAGAAAGTTTCAAACAGTGGTCCTTATGAAATTACAAATAAAGAAGATATACAAAATGAATTGGTGAGAAATATTTTGTCAATAAATGGTGTTGAGGGCATTTTTTTAGGTCAAGATTTTATTTCAGTAAATAAGAATGAAAACATTAAGTGGGACGAAATAAAACATATCGTAATTTCTCTAATAAATGATTTTTACGCAGATGGTAAAGAGTTTGTTATTGACGAAAATATAAAAGAAGAAGATTTGGATTTAAGCGAAATTGAATCAAAAATAGTAAAAATTTTAGAAGAAAAAATAAGACCAGCTGTTGCTAGAGATGGGGGTGATATAAAATTTAAAGAGTTTAAGGACGGAATTGTTAAGGTTCAATTACAAGGAAGTTGTTCAGGCTGCCCTAGTTCAACAATGACTTTAAAACAAGGTGTTCAAAATCTTTTATGTCATTATTTACCAGAGGTGAAAGAGGTTGTTGCAATACAATAATTAATTATGAAAAAATTTAAAAAATCAGGTTTTTTAAAAAATAAGAGCTTTAATATAGTTTCACGGTTTTTTTTAAGTTCTTTAATTGTAATTTCATTCTTTTATGTAGCGCCAATAATTATTAATTTTACAGATAAAAATTTTCAAAACAAAGAATTTACCAATAATTCAAAAAGTATTTTAAATAATACTTTAAATAAAGATAAATTTATTGAGGAAGACTCAACAGCAGATGCTGATGAAAGAGATTTATTGTATGATATTTTAGAAGAAAATAACTCTGAAATTAATCTAGTTAGATATACAACATCTGAGATTGACTCTTTATTTAAAGAGGTAAATTATAATTTAAAAGATGTAAGGGATACAAAATTAGTTAAACCAATAGATATTGGTCTTCTTCCGAATGAAATTAAAAACATAGCTAACACTAAAAAAAGAAAAGATATGTTTATAAAAATTGTTCTTCCTCTAATAGTTAAGGAAAATAATAAAATTAGAGTAGATAGAAAAAGATTATTCACAATTTTAAATAAAAATAGCAATACTGATATTGAAAAAAAATGGTTAGAAAAAAAGTATAAACAATACGGTGTGAGAAAAA
>CACHCM010000012.1 GCA_902578325.1 uncultured Pelagibacteraceae bacterium | reverse complement strand
TTGAGCAATTACAAAAATTATTGGAATTATTATAATAGATAAAACAATAGTTATACTAGTAAATGAATTAACATTTTCTATTTTTATTCTATGAAAGTATTTTGCAAGACACATAATAATTGCTATTTTCATAAGTTCTGAAGGTTGTAGAACAAATAAATAAAGATCCATCCATCTTTGTGAACCAGAGGACTTTATACCAAAAAATGAAACATAAATTAATAAAAGTATTACTATAAAGTAAATTATATAAGAAAAGTTATGCCAAAATTTTATGTTAAAGAAAGCCACAAAAATCATTAAGGGGAAAAAAACTACAAGTTTTACAAAATGATTTTTCGTGTGAAAAAGTATTTCACCACCATCTGTAGAATACATAACAAAAACACTTAACACAGACAGAAGGATGACAGAAATCAATAGTATATAATCTAAGTTTTTTATTTTTTGAAATAATGTAATCTCATTATTCAATCTATCGTGCTGAAACATTTAAACGTTAATCCTCTCAAAATTTGATTGTTTGTTTCTTAAATCATGTCTATCGATGATTAATTTAAATAATTTTTTTGCTATGGGTGCAGCTGCCTTACTTCCCGAACCACCATGCTCAACAATTATACTAAGCGCATATCTCGGATTAACATATGGGCCATAAGCAACATACAAAGCATGATCCCTATCTTTGTATGGTATTTGTTCCAATTCTAAATCTAATTCTCTCTCTCTTTTACTAATTCTCTTTACCTGAGCTGTTCCTGTTTTTCCTGCAAATTGATATTTAGGATCATCAATTCTTGATTTATAAGAGGTTCCAAATCTTTCATTGGTTGAAGCAAACATGGCTTCTTGAACAATCTTAATATTTTTTTGATTTTTAAATAATTTTTTGTCCAGCAATTCCTCAGAATCGGTATCAAATAATAACCCGCTCTCCATTGATTGTTTTGCATCTTCATAAGAAATTGGATTACTATCCACAATGATTTTCGGTTTTACAGCAAAGCCTCCATTAGCAATTTGTGCAGTCATCATACAAAGTTGTAAAGGAGTTGTTTGTATATAACCTTGACCGATACCTGTTATTAGGGTCTCCCCTAATACCCAACCCTTACCAAGATTATTTTTTTTCCATTTTGTATTTGGAAATAATCCTTTTTTTTCAATATCAAAATAATTTCCAAGTACTTTTTTACCTAAACCAAACTTTTCAGCGGTAATGTTTAACCTATCAACACCTAATAACCTAGCAACCTCATAAAAATATGTATCACATGATTGTTTCATTGCATTTTTTAAACTTACCCAACCATGTCCTTTTTCCTTCCAACAGTGAAATGTTTGTCCATACAGCTCCATTTTTCCTGTGCATTTAACTTTAAACTTTGTATCTATTACTTTGTTTTCTAAAGCTGAAAGAGCAACGATTGGTTTTATTGTTGAACCTGGTGAGTATAGACCTGAAAGAGTTTTGTTTATTAATGGTTTTAATGGATTATTTCTAATTAATTCCCATTCATCTTGACTTATTCCGAATAAAAATAAATTTGGATTATAAGATGGAGATGAATACATTGCTATTATATCTCCAGTATAGATATCCATTACACTTATAGATCCTGCTTTTTCATTTAACAATTCCCCACATACTTTTTGTATTTCTGTGTCTACTGTTAGACGTATTTTTGATCCTTGCTTACCTTTTTGATGCTCGAGTTGATTAATTCTTTTACCGTAAGCATTTACTTCATATCTTTGAATAGCATTTGTTCCAATTAAATGATTTTCAAGTCTTTTCTCTAAGCCCAGTTTTCCAATTTTCATTCCTGGTACAAATCTTTCTTGGATAATTTCATTTTCTAAAATTTCTTGTTCATTTGGTTGACTCACATATCCAAGCACATGTGTGTATACATCATTAAATGGATAGTTTCTGGAGATTGTCATTACAGGTTTAACACCTACAAGATCGTATAAATAATTATTAATTTTTACAAATTGACTCCAGCTTAAATTTTCAGAAACAATAATACTATCCCAAGGTTTTAACTCTGTTTTTAATTTATTTATCCTTGCAATTCTTTTGTCACTTAGATTTAAAAGATTTTTCAATCTAACTAATAAATAATTGAAATTCTCAACTTGCTCTGGAATTATGTGTAATTGATAAACTTTTAAATTTCCTGCAATTACATTTCCAAAATAATCAACTATATTTCCCCTTGTAGGTGGGAGTTTCCATTCTCTAATTCTATTCTTGTCTGAAAGAGTAAGATATTTTTTATTTTCGTTTATTTGAAGAGAAAATAAACGAGCAACAATACCAACAAAGACAACTACTTTTGCTGCTCCGATTATGAACATCCTTCTATTAATTACATCTGTTTTTCTTATTCCTGAATTAGATTTAATCATTTGTTTGATATGAAATTCTTTCGTTTAAAAAATTAAAAAATAAAAAAAATATTGGATAAAATAAAAAAGTAAAACCTGAGTTAATCAAATAATTAGTGTAATCAACTTTAATTAAAAAGACTAAATCCAAAATAATTACTTGAATTGAATTTATTAATAAAATTGTGAGTAATAATGATATCCAGTCCTTCATAAAGTTTGGGGATAAAGTAATGTTTCTTATATAAGCTGTTACTGAACAAAGAATAAGGTAACAAAAACTACTAATTCCTATTGGTATACCTATTACAACATCATTAATTATTCCTGCAAAGAAAATTGCTAGATAACCTAATTGATCAGGATTTCTTAATGTCCAAAAGAAAATTAAAAGATGAACAAAATTAAAGGAAAAATAATCAAGTTTTAAGTAATTAAAATCAAATTCATTAAATACAGAAAAAAATAACATTATAAATGGTACGTAGGATAAGAATATTTTTAGAAAAGGACTTTTATTAAGTGATGACATTATTCTTCTCCACCTATTTTATAAGAAACTATTTTTACATAGTTGAGTTGAGTAAAATCAGAAAAAAATTTAATTTTTCCTTCTGATATGTCGTTAATTTTTCCAATTGGTATACCGGGTTTGAATAAACCACCAAGACCTGAGGTGTAAGCAAAAATTTCTTTATTTTTAAAATCTTCTCTAAATTCTTCTTGAGTATGCTCAATTTTTCCAAAATCACTTCCTGTACCAGAAATTACAGCTTGTATATCATCTGGCTCTAATACAGATGGTATTTTACTATTAAGATCAGACAATAGTAATGCCCTTGAATTAGTATAATTTACTTCAATTATTTGGCCAACTAGATAAACATCGTCAATAACAGCCATTCCAATTTTTACTTTATCTTTTGTGCCTTTATTTAATACTACTGATTTTAAATATGGACTGTCTTTATCAATTAAAACTCTGGCAAATATTTCTTGTGAATTTATACTTTCATCAAGTAACTCTCTAAGCTTTTCATTTTCTGCAGTTAAAAACTCATTTTGTAATTTAAGTTGGTCAGAATTTTCTATTTTAATTAATTCTTTCTGATGACTTTCATACAAATCCATATGTGATTTGAATTTTGAAGTTATTTCTATTAATTTATTTTCTGGGATTGATGCAATATGAGATGATCTATAAATTACTTCATTAATTCCTAATTTAACAAATTGTATTGCTTTAAAATTTAAATTACTTAGAACAATTACAAAAATTGATAAAATAATTAATGTTAGTAAAGAAAATTTTTGCTTATCTTTTTTTTTTAAAAAAGCTGACCTAATGGCAATTACAAAATCATCTCTGCCAGTAGCCATTTTTCCTAATATTCAGATAACATAGTAGAAAAAGTTTCTTCTTGATCCAAAGCTTTACCTGTACCAACAGCTACACAAGATAATGGATCATCTGCTATATGAACTGGTAAACCTGTTTCTTTAGAAAACCTTTTATCGATATTTTTTAACAAAGCACCACCACCTGTTAAAGTTAAACCCATATCAACTAAATCAGCTGACAACTCAGGTGGAGTATTTTCTAAAGCATCTTTAATTGCACTAACCATTTGCTTCATAATATCATTTAGTGCTTCAGCAGTATCTTCTTCTGTAATATTAACTTCCTTTGGAGTACCTGATCTTAAATCTCTTCCTTTAACTGGGTAAGTGTTTGTTCCTGTTGGTACAGCTGTTCCCATTTCTTTTTTTATTTTTTCAGCAGTAGTATCGCCAATTAATAAATTATATTCTTTTCTCATATAATCTATTATTGCTACATCCATCGAGTCACCTGCAACTCTTAAAGATTTAGAGTAAACCAATCCACCCAAAGACATTACAGCAATTTCACTTGTGCCCCCGCCAATATCTACAATCATTGAACCAGTTGCTTCAGAAATTGGAAGATTTGCTCCAATAGCTGCTGCAATCGGTTCCTCAATTAATTGAACTCTTCTTGCGCCTGCTGCTAGAGCACTATCTTGAATTGCTTTTCTTTCAACTGGTGTTGAACCAGTTGGCACACAAATCAATATTCTAGGATTAGCAAATGTGCTTCCTTTATGAACTTTTTTGATAAAATGTTTAATCATTTCTTCAGTAACTATAAAATCTGCAATAACACCATCTCTTAGAGGTCTAATTGCACTAATGTTACCAGGAGTTCTTCCAAGCATTGTTTTCGCTTCATCTCCAACAGCTAACACATTTTTCTTTCCACCTTGATCAACTATTGCAACAACTGAAGGTTCATTAAGAACTACACCTTGACCCTTTAAAACTACAAGTGTATTTGCTGTTCCAAGATCAATTGCCATATCTTGGCTCCATATTTTTTTAACACTGCTAAATAACCCCATTATATCCCTCTTACTTTCTGACTTTCTTGCTCCATAGGAGCTGTTTTATCTCGTTTGATTATCATTTTATTTAATGCGTTTATGTAAGCATTCGCTGATGCAACTAAAGTATCTGTATCAGCTGCTTGACCTACTGTTGTTTTACCCTTTTCCTCTATTTTTACACTTACTGTTGCTTGTGCATCTGTTCCTTCTGTAACTGCATGAACTTGATAAAGTTGTAAGTTAACATCGTGAGGATATAAAGTTTTAATACATTTGAATATTGCATCCACTGGACCATCTCCAGTTTCTGTTGCGTTTTTAACATCACCATAAACATCCAAAGTCATTTCTGCTTTTTGTGGTTCTCCTGTTCCAGCAAAAACTTTTAAAGATTTAAGAGTAATTGCATTCACTTTATTATCTACAATTAAACTATCATCTACTAAGGCAATAATATCTTCATCGTAAACATGTTTTTTCTTATCTGCTAAGACTTTGAATTTTGCAAATGCATTTCCTACTACATCGTCAGTTAAATCTGGATAGCCTAAGCTGTTTAACTTATCTTTAAATGCATGTCGCCCAGAATGTTTTCCCATCACTAATGATGTTTGCTTAACCCCCACACTTTCAGGTGTCATTATCTCATATGTTTGTCTATTTTTTAACATTCCATCCTGATGAATTCCTGCCTCATGAGCAAAAGCATTTTTTCCAACGATAGCTTTATTATATTGAACAGGAAATCCTGTTGCGTTTGAAACAATTTTTGAGGCTTTGCTTAAAAGTGTTGTATTAATTCCAGTTTCGTATGGCATTAAATCAGGTCTTGTTTTAATTGCCATAACAACTTCCTCAAGAGCAGCATTTCCTGCTCTTTCTCCTAATCCATTTATTGTACATTCAATTTGTCTTGCTCCAGCTTGAACTCCAGCTAACGAGTTAGCTACTGCTAAACCTAAATCATTATGACAATGAGTTGACAAAATTGCTTTATCAATATTTGGAACTTTATTTAATAAAGTTTCTATAATTGTAGTAAACTCAGATGGTATTGTGTAACCAACTGTATCAGGAATATTAATTGTTGTAGCTCCATTTTTAATTGCAAGCTCTACAGTTTTACACATATAATCCATATCAGTTCTTGTTCCATCTTCGCAAGACCACTCAACGTCATCAGTAAACTTTCTTGCATAAGCAACATGTTTTCCAATTGATTCATAAACATCTTCTGGAGACATATTTAATTTATGCTTCATGTGTAAAGGGCTTGTAGAAATAAATGTATGTATTCTAAATCTTGGTGCGTGTTTTAGAGCTTCATAAGCTCTATCAATATCTTTTACTGAGTGTCTTGAAAGTCCTGCAGGAATAGAGTTTTTTAAAATTTTACTTACTTCTGAAACAGCTTCAAAATCCCCTGGTGAAGCTATTGGAAAACCTGCTTCAATAATATCGATACCTAATTCATCAAACACTCTGGCGATTTGAATTTTTTCCTCTAAACTCATAGATGCGCCTGGCGATTGTTCACCATCACGCATAGTAGTATCAAATATAAAGACTCTATCTTTATTGCTCATAACTAAATTTTTAGAAAATCTATAATACAATCTATGAGAGAGATTGCAAAATAATTAGTAAAATAATCACTTTCAATGGACCATTTTAGGCTTACGAAAAATTAATTATAAATAGACTCAATTTTAGGCATTAATCGTAAAAGTTCTTTTGTGTATTCATGCGTTGGTTTTAAAAATAAATCCTCAGTTATTGAAACTTCGCATAATTTGCCGTCTTTTAAGACTCCAATTCTATCGCACATTTGTCTAACAACAGGTAAGTCATGACTTATAAATAAAATTGTTAAATTTAACTGTTCTTGAAGATCTTTAAGTAAATTTAATATTTGAGCTTGAATACTAACATCTAGAGCAGAAGTGGGTTCGTCACAAACTAAAAGTCTTGGTTGTGTTGCAAGTGCTCTTGCAATTGATATTCTCTGTCTCTGTCCTCCTGAAAATTCATGTGGATATCGATCTGCAGATTTTTGAGTTAATTCTACAGATTCAAGTAAATCGTAAATATAATTATTTAAATCTATATTTGATATTGATGGGTTGTGAAGTGTGATTGGTTCCGAAATTATATCTTTTACTTTTAATCTTCCATTTAGTGAAGAATAAGGGTCTTGAAATATCATTTGAATTTGTTTTCTAAATTTCATTAATTCAGATCTTTGTTTAATTTTTGTTATACAAACGTTATCAAAGAAGATATCGCCAGATGTAGGTTTAAATAAATTTACAATCATTTTAGCAATTGTAGATTTTCCACTCCCACTTTCTCCTACTAGACCAAAAGATTCTCCCTCTTTTATTTCAAATGAAACATTATTAACAGCCATCACAGAATTTTTAGAATTTTCTGTAAAAAAATTATCATCAAAACTTTTATTCAAATTTTTTATCTGAACTAAATCTTGACTTATAATTTCTTTCTTTGACCATCTATTAAGTATTTTGATATTATTTTCTTTTTTTTTATGGTGTTCTTTTTCAACTATTACAAATCTTGAAATTTTTTTATTTGTTGGAGGAACTGAGCTCACTAAGCTTTTGGTATAATTTTCTTGTGGATTGGTTAATATTTTTTTAGTTTCACCGATTTCAACTAAATTACCACTTTTCATAACTGCTACACGATCTGCTGTCTCAGCTATAACTCCCATGTCATGAGTAATTAAGATAACAGCAAGATTTCTTTCTTTTGTTAATTTTTTAATAAGTTCTAAAATCTGAGATTGAATTGATACATCTAATGCCGTTGTTGGCTCATCTGCAATTAACAATTCTGGCTCGCAACATAGAGCTAAAGAAATTACTACTCGCTGTCTCATTCCACCTGAGAATTGATGAGGATAATTATCAAATCTTGCCTCTGCATCTTTTATACCAACCTCTTTTAACAAATTTATAGATTTATTTTTTGCTTCTTCTTTACTCAATTTAAGATGAGTTTGAATTGTTTCAATTAATTGTTCACCCACTGTAAGAATTGGGTTAAGTGAAGTTTGAGGATCTTGAAATATCAATCCAATTTTATTTCCCCTATATTTAACAATGCTTTCAGAATTTTCATGAATGTTAAGATCGCCTAAAGTAACTGATCCACTAGATACCTTACCTGGTTCATCGATTAAATTTATAATAGCATTTCCTACTGTACTTTTTCCTGATCCAGACTCTCCAACTAATCCTAAAATTTCTCCTTTATTAACCTCAATATCCACATTCTTAGCAGCATAAACTGTTTCTTTTCTCATTTGGTAATCAACACTGAGATTGTTTATTTTTAAAAATGTCATTTTTTTAATTTTGGATTTAAAGTATCTCTCATCCAATCCCCTAATAAATTAATTGAAAATGCTAAAATAACTAAGAAAATTGCTGGAAAAAAAGTTATCCACCATTCTCCTGAAAATAAAAAGTCATTACCAAGTCGTATCAATGTCCCTAAAGAAGGTGTTGTTGGTGGTACGCCAACTCCTAAAAAACTCAAAGTAGACTCAGCTAAAATAGCAAGAGCTAAACCAATAGTTCCAATTACTAACACCGGTCTTAAAATATTTGGTAAAATATGTTTAAACATAATAATTATATTAGAAACCCCAATTATTGTTGATGCTGAAACATAGTCTTTATTTTTTTCCACCAAAGTTGCAGCTCTTGAAACTCTAGCAAATTGTGGCCACTCTGAAATCCCGATTGCAAATATTAAAACATAAATTGCCATTTCATCATGCATTTCTCTAGAGATTAATCCTCTTGCTATTCCATCAACCAACAATGCCATCAAAATACTTGGTACTGTTAACTGCACATCAGTTAACCTCATTACTATCATTTCATATTTTCCCCCAAAAAATCCCGCTGTTAATCCCAATCCAACTCCAAGAATTAAGCTAAAAATTATCGCAGAAAAACCTACTATTAAAGAAATTCTACATCCATACAAAATTGTTGATAACATATCTCTTCCTTGTCCATCAGTACCTAAAATAAATTTAGCAAGGCCATCTTCTGTCCATGAAGGTGGTGTGAATGCATCCATCAATGATAGAGAGGATGGGTCAAAGGGATTGTAAGGTGTTACGAGTTCAACAAAAAAAGAACAGAAAAAAATTATAAACAAGATAGTAGATGATACAATGGCAGTTGGCGATTTAATAAAGCTATGATAAATATCACTATCTTTTACTCTTTCCCAAGTACTTAAAGTTTTGTTATCCACTTGCTGCATCTCCTTTAACTCTTATTCTTGGGTCAATTAAATAATAAAGAATATCAACTATAAAATTTATCATTACAAAAACAAAAGCTATAAAAACTAAATAAGCTGACATGATTGGTATATCTACGAATTGAACTGCTTGAATAAATAAGAAGCCCATTCCAGGCCATTGAAAAACAGTCTCAGTAATAATTGAAAACGCAATTAAAGTTCCAATATTTATTCCTGCTATAGTTATTACTGGTATCAATCCATTTTTTAAAGCATGTTTATATTTAATACTATTTTCACTAATGCCTCGAGCACGTGCAAATTTAATATAATCTGTTTGTAATATTTCCATCATCTCTGCTCGCACAAGTCTGATGATATAAGTCATTTGGAAGAGGCTTAATGTTACTGAAGGAAGTATAATTGCTTTCAGTCCTGAAACTGTTAAAAAACCTGTAGTCCAAAAACCTAAATCAACAACTTCCCCTCTACCAAAAGAAGGTAATATTCCTAAAATTACTGCAAACAAATATATAAATAATATACCAATTACAAATGTGGGGAGTGAAACTCCAAGCAAGGAGACGGCTAAGACAAAATCACTTAAAAAACCCTTTCGATTTATGCCTGTATAAACTCCTAACAAAGTACCAGTAATTAGTGCGATTAGTGCTGAAATAACCACAAGTTCAATAGTTGCAGGCAATCTTTCAACAATTAATTCTGAAACAGGTCTTCTTAATTGATATGAAATTCCAAACTCACCCTTAGAAGCATTAACTATAAATCTTGAAAACTGTACATGAATTGGATCCATTAAACCTAATGTTTCTCTTAATTCCGCTCTTTCCTCATCAGAAGTTTCTTCTCCAACCATGTTATTGATTGGATCTCCAACAAAATTAAATAAAGAGAAAGACACAAAGGCGACAACCAACATCACCAAAGCGGATTGAAACAGCCTTTTAAAAAAATATTTTATCAATTTGTGAAGGTTTAAATTTATAAGCCCTTTAAATTTTTAAAGGGCTTATAATAATTTTTAATTAGTTAAAACTAGCAGTTCTGAATAACGGTTCGTTATTCGGTCTGATAGGAACATTAACATTGCTTTTAGATGCCCAAGAAATTACTTGGTGATGTAAAGGAAGATAAGAAATATCATCTTTTACAATTTTCCAAGCTTTTGCAATTGCAGCATTTCTTTTATCTAAATCAACTTCACCTTCCATAACTCTAATTGCAGCATCAACATCAGCGTTACTAAAGTTAACTTTGTTCCAGCTAGCACCAGTTTCATATAGGTAATGGAAAACATAGTGACTATCTAAAGTTGGAACACCCCATCCTAGCATATAGAAATCACCTTGATCATCTTTAAGCTCTTTAAAGTGTTTACTTTTAGTTTGAGCAAATAAGTTAACGTTAACTCCAATTTTACCCAACATTCCAACAACAGCAGTACATATTGCCTCATCGTTTACATATCTGTCATTAGGACATCTAAGTTCAACGTCAAAACCATTAGGATAACCTGCATCAGCTAAAAGTTTTTTTGCAGCATTAACATCGTAAGGTAATCTTTTATCAAGATCAGCTGTATATCCATTTACACCTGGGAAAGTTATAATTCCCGCTGGTTCACTTAAACCTCTCATAACTTTTTTCTTGATCGCTTCAATATCAATTGCTTGATAGAGAGCTTGTCTTACTTCTTTTTTCTTAAATGGATTATCACCTGTATTACCAGTTCTTAATTTGTCAGCTGCTTGATCCATACCTAAGAAAATTGTTCTCATTTGAGCTGTACTTTCAACTTTGTGACCTGAAGAAGATCCAATTCTTTTTAAGTCTTGAACAGGAGCATCAGTAACTATATCAATTTCACCAGATAATAATGCTGCTACTCTTGTAGCTGCATTTTTAATAGGCATTAATTCAATTTGAGTTACTTTTTTGTCCTTCATTTCACCCCACCAATGTTTATTTCTTTTAAACACTGTCTTGGTGTTAGGCTCTCTTAAAGTTATTTTAAAAGGACCGGTTCCCATAGCATTAGTAGCAGAGAAAGTTTCTTGTCCTGCGTCCCAATTTTGTGGAGACATTGCAAAGTTTTTCTCTGACCAAGCTTTAGACATTATAAAAATGTTAGACAATTGGTTTAAAAGAATAGGGTTAGGTTTACTTGTAGTTATTTTAACAGAGTAATCTCCAACCGCTTCAACATTAGCAACAGTGCTGATGTATTCTTTAAAGTCAGATGTTCTTTGCTTAGCTCTTAATATACTAAATACAACATCTGCTGATGTCATTCCAGAACCATCTGAAAACTTAGCATCTTCTCTTAAAGTAAAAATCCAAGTATTTGGATCAGTAGCTTTCCATTTTGTTGCTAAAGCAGGCCCTATTTTCATGTCCAAGCCTCTTTGAACTAGAGCTTCATAAACTTGTCTAGATACTTGAGTAGTTGGACCCTCATTTTGCGCATGTGGATCTAGTGTTAAACTGTCTCCTTGCATAGACCATTTAATAGTTTTTGCCCATGCTGAAGAAAATCCGAATACTAGAACTAATGACAATAGTATTCTTACTATATTTTTAGTCTTCATTATTCCCCTCGTTTTTTAAATTTATTTAAAAAAGTATAAGTGAAATAATTGAATTATAGTAGCAATAATTTACTGATAAAATTTAACTTTTATCGCTATCAACTAATTTTTTCTTACCTATCCAAGGCATCATAGCTCTTAATTCTGCACCAACTTTTTCAACTGGATGCTCGGCTAATTTAGCTCTCGTAGCAAGGAAGTTTTTTTGACCATTTTTGCATTCATTCATCCATTCTTTAGTAAATTTTCCAGATTGAATTTCAGCCAAAACTTCTTTCATTCTTTTTTTGGTCTCTTCTTTATTAACTACTCTAGGGCCAGATTGATATTCGCCATATTCAGCAGTATTCGAAATAGAATAATTCATGTTCGCAATGCCACCTTCATAAATTAAATCAACAATCAATTTAACTTCATGAACTGTTTCAAAATATGCCATCTCTGGTTCATATCCAGCTTCAACTAAAGTTTCATAACCATTTTTAATTAGCTCAACCAAACCTCCACAAAGTACTGTTTGTTCACCAAATAAATCTGTTTCAACTTCGTCTTTGAATGTAGTTTCAATAATTCCTGATCTTCCTCCACCAACTGCTGAAGCATAAGATAAAGCTAAGTCTCTTGCCTTTCCTGAACCATCTTGATGAACAGCAAATAAACAAGGCACTCCACCTCCTTTTTCATATTCACTTCTAACTAAGTGGCCAGGTCCTTTGGGAGCAACCATAAAAACATCAAGATCTTTTCTAGCTTTAATTAAATCGTAATGAACATTTAAACCATGAGCAAAAGCGATACTTGTCCCCTCTCTTACTCGTTGTTCAATATGATTTTTATAAATTTCCGCTTGTAGTTCATCTGGTGTAAGAATCATTACTACATCAGCCCACTCTGCAGCATCAGATAAATTCATTACCTTTAATCCTTTTGATTCTGCTTTAGCTACACTCGATGAACCTTCTCTTAATGCTACAACAATATCTTTTACTCCACTATCTTTTAAATTTAGTGCGTGAGCGTGCCCTTGGCTTCCATAACCGAAGATAGCAACTTTTTTGCTTTTAATTAGATTAACATCTGCATCTTTTTCATAAAACATTTTCATATCATCTCTCCTTTTAAATTAATTAAATATTTTAGCACCCCTAGTCATTGCTACTGCCCCAGTTCTCGAAGTACTAATAAGTCCTAAGGGCTTTAATTTTTTATTCATTTTATCAATTTCTCTTCTAAGAGCAGTTATTTGAATTACTGCTGAAGTTTTTGTTTCATCTAATATTACGGGATTAAATTTTTTACAAGCATTTAAGCATTTTTCAATTTTATTTCTTTTTCCTACAACTTTAAATAAAGCCATTTCTTTAAAAATTACGTCTTTATCCTCTCTTTTAAATTCAGCAACTTTATGAACAGGCACTAACTTTGTTAATTGGAGTCTTATTTGATCAATTACTTGAAGTGTTCCAGTGGTAACAATTGTTATTCTTGAAATATTTTTAACCGCATCAACCTCTGCAACAGCTAACGACTCGATGTTGTAACCTCGACCAGAAAATAAACCAACTACTCTTGCCAAAACTCCAGCCTCATTATCTACCCATACTACAAAAATATATGTATCTGGTTTTTGTTTCTTCGTAGGTATGCTGTAAGCTGACTTTGATTTCGGCATTATGATTATACTAAGGCTTTGCCTTTTCCTTTGATTTTATTTTCCTTTTGATCATTTGGGCCCAAGATCATTTGATTATGAGGTTTTCCAGATGGTATCATTGGGAAGCAATTCTCGTTAGGATCAACATGACAATCAAATATAACCGGTCCATCATAATCTATCATTTCTTGAATTTTATCATCAAGATCATCTGGATTGTCTGCTTTAATTCCTTTACATCCATAAGCTTCTGCCATTTTCATAAAATCAGGTAATGCTTCAGAGTAACTTTCAGAATAATTTTTTTCATGCAATAATTCCTGCCATTGTCTTACCATTCCCATATATTGATTATTTAAAATAAATATTTTTATAGGAAGATTATATTGAACTGCAGTAGACATTTCTTGCATAGTCATTAAAACTGAAGCTTCTCCAGCAATATCAATTACTAATTTTTCAGGATGAGCAATTTGAACACCAACTGCTGCTGGCAATCCATATCCCATTGTACCTAATCCACCAGATGTCATCCATCTGTTTGGTTTGTTAAATTTGTAATGTTGAGCAGCCCACATTTGATGTTGTCCAACCTCGGTAGTTACATAAGTGTCTTTATTCTTAGTTAATTCATAAAGTCTTTGAACGGCATGTTGAGGTTTTATACTTTCATCACTATTAACAAAATTAAGAGAATCTTTTTCTCTCCATTTTTCGATTTGCTCCCACCACTTAGCTATATTCGATTTATTTGATTTTCTATGACCATTTTTTCTTTTAGAAATTGTCTTATTAATTTTGCTGATAACACTCACAACGTCCCCAACTATTGCAAGATCCACTTTAATAATTTTATTAATTGATGATGGATCTATATCAATATGGACCTTTTTTGAATTTGGTGAAAACTCATCAATTTTTCCAGTAATACGATCATCAAATCTTGCGCCAATATTAATTAAAAGATCACAATCATGCATAGCATTATTTGCTTCGTAAGTACCATGCATACCAAGCATTCCTAAAAATTGATTATCATCTCCAGGGTACGCACCTAATCCCTGAAGTGTAGAAGTTATAGGAAAACCAGTTAGCTCAACAAATTCTCTTAGAGCTTGACTTGCTTTTGGACCAGAGTTAATTACTCCTCCCCCGCTATAGATAATTGGTTTTTTAGCCTTGCTTAGTAATTTAACTAATTCATCAATTTGATCTTGAGAAAATTTATTATGCGATTTTCCATTTAATTTTTTTTCTTTATTTGGTTTTTTGTATTTTGTTTTTGCAAACTGAATATCTTTTGGAATATCAATTAAAACGGGCCCAGGTCTTCCAGTTGTTGCAACTTTAAAAGCCTCATGAATAACTTTAGAAAGATCATTAATATCTTTCACTAACCAGTTGTGTTTCGTACAAGGTCTTGTAATTCCTGTGGTATCACATTCTTGAAAAGCATCTGTTCCAATTAAATGCGTTGGAACTTGACCAGAAATACAAACTAATGGGACAGAGTCCATGTACGCATCGGTTAATGCTGTAACAACATTAGTAGCTCCAGGGCCTGATGTAACTAAAACTACACCTGGTTTTCCTGATGATCTAGCATACCCTTCAGCTGCATGACCTGCACCTTGCTCGTGTCTAACTAAAATATGTTTTATAGAAGGATGATTTTTTAATTCATCATAAATAGGTAAAACTGCACCACCTGGATAACCAAAGATATGTTCTACCTTTTGGTCTTCAAGACACTTAAATACAATTTCTGCTCCAGTTAATAATTTTGGCATTAGGCAATCTAGCTGAAGTTGTGCTCATTGGTCAAGTTTAAGAATGAAAATTTTAAATTTTTTTTAAAAATTTATTTATGTCTTCCGGCTTTAGTTTCATCCAGCTCATCATATTGCCTCTGGCCCAAGTACTTTGTCTTTTGGCGTATTGTCTAGTTTTTATGGCTATTTTTTCTTTAGTATCATTCAAATTTTTTTCTTTTTTTAAATATTCTCTAATTTCATAAACTCCAATAGCCTTGTTGGCACTTTTATCTTTTCTAACCCTTAGCTTTATGAAATCTTTTACCTCTTTTATTGCACCATTTTCTATCATCTCCCTTGTTCTTAAATTGATACGCTCAATTAGTTCTTGTCTAGGATAATCAATATATATTTTAAAAAAATCATCTTCTACGAAGCTTGATTTTGTACTTTTAAACCATTCATGTAGAGATTTTTTTGTAAACTTTTTTACTTCATAAGCTCTAATAGATCTTTGTGTGTCCGTAGAGTTTATTTTTCCTATTGAAGATGGATCTAATTTTAATAATTTCTCGTAAAACTTTTTTTGTCCTAGTTTTTTTTGCAAATCTCTAATTTGAGTTCTTAATTTTAAAGAAATATTTGGTATTTTAACTAAACCATCAGTTAAAGCTTTAAAGTATAAGCCTGTGCCTCCAACAAGAATTGGGATTTTTTTTCTTTTTTGAACTTCGCTAATTTTTTTAATTGCTAGCTTCAGCCAATCACCTGTAGAGAAGTTTTTTGTAACATTATGAAAACCATACAAATGATGTTTTATTTTATGGTATTTTTTTAGATCTGGTCTAGCTGATAAAATTTTGAGCTGTTTGTATACTTGCATACTATCTGCATTAATAATCTCTCCATTAACTTTTTTTGCAAACTTAATAGCAAAACTTGATTTGCCTGAAGCTGTAGGACCTGAGATTAATATAATCTTGGATTTTAAATCCATGATCAGTCTAATTTAACACCAATATATCTTCGTTGATTTTGATTGTTATAAATTGCAAGTAAAATAGTTTTTTGATTTGAATTTAAAACTTCTTTAGTAATACTTCTTAAATCCTCAGCCGATTTAATTTTTTTCTTCTGAGCTTCAATAATAATACTATTAAGTTCTATTGAATTTGCTACAGGACTATTATTTGCAATTTTAGTAATAACAAGTCCTTTTGTTTGATTTGGTAATTTTCTATTTTTTATATCTTCTTTGGTCAATGATCTTACTGCTATTCTTAAACTCTCAATGATCTCTTCATTATTTTGTTTTTGAGTTTCTTGATTTTTACTTATTTTAAAATCATCTGAAGTTTCTAATCTTCCTAAAATAACATTTTTAATAATCTCTTTTTTATCTCTCCAAATTTTAACTTCAACTTTTTTTCCAACTTCCGTCCGTGCTACAATAGCTGGAAGTTCCTTCATTTGATTTATTTTTTCTCCATTAAATTCTAAAATAATGTCACCCGCTTGTATTCCTGATTTTTCTGATGGACTATTTTCTGCAACACTAGCAACCAATGCTCCTCGTGCTTTGTCTAATTTTTCAACTTCAGCAATTTCTTTTGTTACATCTTGAATTCTAACTCCTAACCATCCTCTTTTTGTTTCTCCAAATTCGATTAATTGTTTAATTACAATTTGAGCACTGTTAGATGGTATGGAAAATCCAATTCCAATAGAACCATTACGTCCAAGAATTGCTGTATTAATTCCAATTACATTTCCTTCCATATCAAACAACGGTCCACCTGAATTACCAGAATTTATAGATGCATCTGTTTGAATAAAATCTTCATATCTTGATAAACCAATTGATCTATTTCTAGCTGAAATAATTCCAGCTGTAACAGTTCCACCTAAACCAAATGGATTTCCAATTGCCAAAACCCAATCACCGATTCTTGCTTTATCAGAATCTCCAAATGCTACTGGAATAAATTTTTCATCTGTTTCTAATTGTAAAACAGCAATATCCATTAATGGGTCAGCACCTAGGACCTTGGCTTTAAATTCTTGGTCGCCATTTACTCTAACAATAATGTCGTCAGCATCTTGGATAACATGATTATTCGTAACCACAATTCCTTTCTCATCAATTATAAACCCAGAACCTAAAGCAGCTGACTGTCTTTCCTGAGGTGTTCCAAATTCTTTGAACATATCCTCAAAAGGAGACCCCGGTGGAAATTGAAAAGGGAAAGGATTAGTGTTGGTTACAACCGTTGTTGTAGTTGAAATATTAACCACAGATGGCATTAATTTTTCTGCAAGATCTGCAAAGGAAGCGGGAACTGGTTTAGAGTTTACATTTAAAGAAAAGCCAAATGATATAACTAGTGTTAAGAAAATAAGTTTAATCTTATTCATATTAGCTCTTAATAAAATAAATAATTATAAAACCTATTAATGCAAAAATAAGTCCACCTGATCTAAGCTGACTATCCTTAACAAGTTCTAATTTTTTTAACATACTTCTCATTTTTGCTGGAAATAAGGCGTATAAAATTCCTTCAATAAATAAGAAAAGACCAAAAGCTATAAATAGCTCGCGCATTTAAGAATTATTGTTGGATTTCAGGTTTTATATTTCCAAAAAATTTAAAAAATTCACTATCAGGTGATAAAATTAGGGAAGTTTCACCACCAATTAAAGCTTTTTCATATGCTTGCATGGCTCTATAAAATGCAAAAAATTCTGGATCTTGACCAAAAGCGTTAGCAAATATTTTATTTCTTTCTCCATCACCTTCGCCTTTCATGATCTCAGATTGTTTTTGAGCATCTGCTAAGATTACAGTAACTTCTTTGTCTGCAGTTGATGTAATTGTAACTGCCATCTCTGCACCTTTTGCTCTAAATTCTTTTGCTTCCCTCTCCCTTTCAGTTTGCATTCTTCTATAAATCGCATCACTGTTAGCTTGAGGTAGATCTGCTCTTTTAATTCTAACATCAACAATATTTATTCCAAAGTTTTGTGCTTCATTGTTTACACCTTCTTTAATTAAGGCCATTTGCTTAGATCTATCTTTAGATAATAATGTTTGTAATTCCTCTTGACCTAATACGTTCCTAATTCTTGAATTTATAATTGTCGATAATCTTGATCTTGCAACTCTTTCATTTCCAACAGAAATATAGAATTTAAGTGGATCTACGATTTGAAATCTTGCAAATGCGTCTACTATCAAACGCTTCTGATCTGATGCAATAACTTCTTCGGGTGGAGCATCCAAATTTAAAATTCTTTTATCTAAATAAACAACATTTTGAATGAAAGGAATTTTAAAGTTTAATCCTGGCTTCATTATAATTCTTTTTGGATCACCAAATTGAAGAATAATTGCTTGGTTAACCTCTTTAACTATAATTACTGATAAAAAGGCTACAACACCAATTGCAACTAATACTCCTGCTAATATTTTTCCAGCTTTCATCTTAATTTGTCGCTTTCTTTTTTAGTTCAGGTAAAGGTAAATATGGAACTACTCCTGAGCCTGCATTTTTTTCTATAATTACTTTATCTATATCTGCTAAGACTTTTTCCATAGTCTCTAGATACATTCTTTCTTGAGTAACTGCTTTTGCATTTTTATATTCATTGTAAATAGCTATAAATCTACTTGCTTCACCTTCGGCTTTTGCTACAACCTCTTTTTTATACGCTTCTGCTGCTTGTAAGATTTTTTGTGCTTCCCCTCGTGCTCTTGGAATTACATCATTTGCATAAGCTTCAGCTTCGTTTTTAGATCTTTCCATATCTGCTCTTGCAGCCTGTACATCTCTAAACGCATCAATTACTTGATCAGGTGGGTCTGCTTTTTGAGTTTGAACTTGTGTGATTTGAATTCCACTTTCATAATCATCTAAAATAGTTTGAATAATTTCTTGGGTTTCGAGCTCAATTTTTGACCTTCCTTCGGTCAAGATTGGTTGAATATCACTTTTGGCAATTACTTCTCTCATTGCGGTTTCAGCAGCTGCTTTAACTGTGCCCTCTGGATCTTGAATTTTGAATAAAAAATTACCAGCGTCTTTGATTACCCAAAATACTGAAAAGTCTATATTAACAATATTTTCATCTCCAGTTAACATCAAGCTTTCTTGTGGTACATCAGCAACACCGCCACCTGTTGAAAAACCACTATCTCTCTCAGATCTAAATCCTATATCCATTCTATTAACTTTTGTTACTTTTGGTGTTTGAACATTTTCAACAGGAAAAGGTATATGATAGTTCAAACCAGGCTGTGTAGTTTTTACAAACTTACCAAATCTTAATACAACACCTTGTTCATCCGGTAGAACCCTATAAAGTCCGCTAGCTAACCATACAAAAACTAAAACTAATAAAATTAGACTTATTGATTTTCCTCCTGAAGTTTTTCCACCAGGTAAAAATTTTTTAATTTTATCTTGAAGATCTCTAATTAATTCGTCGACATTTGGTGGTGTGGGACCTCTACCCGACCCATTACCACTACCACCTCCACCAGGAGGTGCTCCCCAAGGACTTTGACCCTTAAAATTGTCTGACATATGTCAACTTATATAGTGTCTTTACTGCAAAAAACAAGTAATGATACTTTTATGACTGATAAAAAACCTGAACTTAGTGCCGCAATGAAAAGTAAGCTAGAGCCTAAGAAATTCACTAAAAATCCTATTCTTGGAACTAAGTTTACAATTGCGATTTCTAGTGCAAAAGGTGGTGTTGGAAAATCCACGTTTGCAACGAATCTCGCATTAGCGTTGAAAAAAGTTGGATGCAAAGTCGGTCTTTTAGATGCAGATATTTATGGTCCTTCAATTCCTAAGATGTTTGATATTAATGAAAAACCAAAAAGTGATGGCCAAAAATTAGATCCAATTAAAAAATATGACATTCAATGCATGTCGATTGGTTTTTTAGCTGATCAACAAACTCCAATGATATGGCGTGGCCCAATGGTTACAAGTGCAATTAAAACTTTTACCCAAAAAGTTAATTGGAAAGATTTGGATTTTATTATTGTTGATATGCCTCCAGGAACTGGAGATACTCAACTTACATTTTCACAAGAAATAAAAATGGATGGAGCAATTATTGTAAGCACACCGCAAGAAGTAGCTCTGCTAGATGTTAAGAGAGGAATTAAAATGTTTGATAAACTCGGAGTTAAAATTTTAGGTTTAGTTGATAATATGAGTTTTTTCATTGGAGATGATGGAAAAAAATACAAAATTTTTGGAGAAGGAGGAGTTAAAAATACTGCAGAGGAATTTCAAAAAGAATTTTTAGGAGAAATACCAATTAATTCTGAAGTTGGCAAATCTGGAGATCAAGGAAAACCAATAGTTGAAAATAATCCAGATCATGAAATTTCAAAAATTTATATTAAGCTTGCTGAAAAAATAAAAACAGAATTTTTTTAAATTATTTAAATTTTTTATTTAAAAGTATTTTTTCAAGAAAACAATATAACAAGGTGAACAAGTAACTAGATCCTAATTCTTTTATTTTAAATTTTGCTTTTCCTTTTGTTCTATTAAAATATTTTATAGGAATAATTTTATAAGTAAAACCTCTAGAAATTGTTTTTAATGGCAACTCTAAAAAAATATTAAAGTTTTCTGATACAATTGGATAAATGTTGTCTATAACTTCTCTTTTATATATTTTAAATGAATTTGTGAAATCATTATAATCAGAAAAAAATAAAATTTTTGTAATGTAATTAAATATTCTATTTAAAAATAATTTTAATTTTGGATAATGAACTATCTTAGATCCTTTAATAAAACGAGAACCAAATATAGCATCAAATTTATTCTCTTTTATTATTTTAAAATAATTATTTAAATCATCTATGCTATCTGCGCTATCAGCCATCATAATAGTTATATATTTACCATTAGCGTTTTTTAGTCCTAAAGAAATAGCACCTCCTAAACCTTTTTTTTTGTTTATGTAGTAAAAAGTATTTTGATGTTTTGCAGAAAATTCTTTTAGTTTATTTAACGTATTGTCTTTACTATAGTCATCAATAAATATAATTTCATAGTTTTGATAATCGCAATTCTTTTTTATATTTTCCAGAATTATTTCAACGTTGTCTTCTTCGTCTCTACATGGAACGATTATGGAAAAATCTATCATTAAATCGACTCAATAATTTTAAATATTTTTTTAATTTCTTTTACATTATTTTTTTTTTCTGCCAACATTTCTATAGAAATTTTTTTTTTATAATTATTAATAGTTAAATAATAAATCAATTTTTTTATTTCAGTTTTATAATTGCTTAAATTTTTTAAAAAAGGAGAGCTGATTTGTACATGGCCAATAGATTTTAAATTTTTTTTAATTATTAAATTCAAATTTTCTTTATTTGTTATTGCGGTGCCCAAATCTAGATTTAGCTTAATATATTTTGATTTTATTTTTTTAACAAAATTGATCGCCTCATAAGTTTTTGTTAAGTACTCTGTTTTATAAATTTTTGGATTAGCCTCTAAACAAAGAGTAACTTTATATTTTTTACATAAAAAGGAAATTTTATTTAAAAACTTTAGCATTAAATCTTCGCACTCTTTTTCACTTTTATTGAAAACTTTTTTATTTTTTGGGGACCCTAAAATTAAAATTTTTGAATTTAAATAATTTGCAAGTTTAATTTTTTTTACTACTTCATTATAAAATTTTGCTTGTTGCTTATTAGTTCCAAA
>CACHCM010000011.1 GCA_902578325.1 uncultured Pelagibacteraceae bacterium | reverse complement strand
GATTAAATTGGGTCGAAACTGGAGCTTGGGGAGGATTATCACTTACATTTATAATTTCATTTTTCTGCTTAATTTTTTGTTTTCCTATAGGAATGGCATTTGCTCTTGGTAGAAGATCAGATTTTCCGTTAATAAGATATATATCAATTGGGTTTATTGAATTTTGGAGAGGTGTTCCGTTAATTACAGTTTTATTTATGTCTGCTGTGATGTTTCCAATGTTTTTACCTGCAGATTTTTTTATAGATAAATTGGTGAGATGTATAATAGCTATTTCTTTGTTTGAAGCAGCTTATGTTGCTGAAGTTATTAGAGGAGGTTTACAGGCATTACCACGTGGTCAATACGAAGCTGCAAAATCATTAGGTATGGGATATTGGAGAATGCATATATTCGTAATTCTTCCTCAAGCTTTAAAATTAGTAATTCCAGGTATTGCTAATACTTTTTTAGCTTTAGTTAAAGATACTCCTCTAATATTTGTAGTAGGTTTACTTGAAATAGTGGGAATGTTAAATTTAGCCAAAACTAATCCAGAGTGGTTAGGTTTTGCTATGGAAGGCTATGTTTTTGCTGCAATAATTTTCTGGATTATTTGTTATGCAATGAGTAAGTATAGCTATAATCTAGAACAGAAATATAAAACAGAGCGATAATTTATGTCTGAAAGTATTATTCAAATAAAAAATGTAAATAAATGGTTTGGTGATTTTCAAGTTTTAAAAGATATTAATCTAGAGGTTAAACCAAAAGAAAAAATCGTTGTTTGTGGTCCATCAGGATCAGGTAAATCTACATTAATTAGATGCATCAATAGATTAGAAGAGCATCAGCAAGGCGATATTATTGTTGATGGAAATACTTTAACAGAAGATACAAAAAATATTGAACAAATTAGAGCAGAAGTTGGAATGGTATTCCAACAGTTTAATTTATTCCCTCATTTATCAATTGTAGATAATTGTACTCTTGCACCAATTTGGGTGAAAAAAATGCCAAAAAAAGAAGCTGAAGAATTGGCTTTAAAACATTTAGAAAGAGTTCAAATTCTTGACCAAGCACACAAATTTCCTGGTCAATTATCAGGTGGTCAACAACAAAGAGTTGCTATTGCCAGAGCGCTTTGTATGGAACCTAAAATAATGTTATTTGATGAGCCTACATCAGCTCTAGATCCAGAAATGATTAAAGAAGTTTTAGACGTAATGGTTGATTTAGCAAACCAAGGTATGACAATGATAGTTGTTACCCATGAGATGGGATTTGCTAAAGAGGTAGCCGATGAGGTTATTTTTATGGATGAAGGAATGATTGTTGAAAGAGCTGAAACTAAAGAGTTTTTTGCTAACCCTAAGAGTGATAGGACTAAGCTGTTTTTAAGTCAAATACTATAAAAAATATATAACTTTTGAGCAATAAATTTATATTAAAGCAATTGAAATATGTTTATTTCACGTTCAACTAATGCTTGACAGTGTTTTGATTATTCCAAATTTTTTAAGAAAAAAAATAAATTTTTCTATTGCAGTAACATTAATAAATAGGTTGAATAGACTTTATAAAATTTAATTAAGAGGGGTCTTAATGGAAGATAATTTCAATAAACACTTAGGCAATAAGCTTAAGCTAAGAAGGTTAGCTTTAGGTTTAACACAAACTAAAGTAGCAAAAGCAATAAACGTTACATTTCAACAAATTCAAAAATATGAAAAAGGAACCAACGGAGTAAGCTCGATAAGATTACTGCAACTTGCAAATTATCTTAAAGTGCCAATTAATTATTTCTTTGAAGATTTTTCAGAATATTTAGTGAATTTAGAAAAATCTCAAGAAGGTCACATGAATGTTAATTATAATTTTTTAGTTAAATTATATTCAGAACTTAATGCTGATCAAAAACTGAAATTTAATAAATCTTTACAAATATCAGGATCAGGAATTTCAAAAGCAGTATAAAATTAATTTGCGACTGACCCCATATTAATTTTTTGCGATTAATTGATTTTGTTTGGCTCCTCGGGCAGGACTCGAACCTGCGACCAATTGATTAACAGTCAACTGCTCTACCAACTGAGCTACCGAGGAATGTAAAAAAGCAAACTTACTTTTTTTTATAACTAAAACAAGATTTTTTTTGGAGGCAACGCCCGGAATCGAACCGGGATACAAGGATTTGCAATCCTCTGCGTAACCATTCCGCCACGTTGCCATCTTATTTTTAGCTAATAGCTACAGATGCCTTTTTATATTAAATTATTTCTAATAGTCTATTAAATAACGATTCAAATTGATTATTGTTAATTTAAATTATTAAATTATAAACTTTAACATCAATGAGTAGCGATAAATATATACATTCTGATGTAGAAAATAGAATTTATTCTTATTGGGAAAAAAATGGTCTTTTCAAACCTAAAGAAAATTCTAAGAAATTCTCAATTGTAATTCCTCCACCAAATGTGACAGGTAGTTTGCATATGGGACATGCACTTAATAATTCTATTCAAGATTTGTTAGTTCGTTATCATAGGATGAATAATTTTGAAACTTTATGGCAACCAGGTACAGACCATGCTGGAATTGCTACACAAGCATTAGTAGAGAAAAAATTGACTTCTGAAAAAATTGATAAAAATGAAATTGGTAGAGAAAAATTTATTGAAAAAGTTTGGGAATGGAAAGAGCAATATGGAGACATAATAATTAACCAATTAAAAAAACTTGGTTGCTCTTGTGATTGGTCAAGAAATGCCTTCACAATGGATGAAAATTTATCTAAGTCAGTAATTAAGGTTTTTGTAGATCTTTACAACAAAGGGCTAATCTACAAAGATAAGAAATTAGTTAACTGGGATACAGTTTTAAAAACAGCTATTTCAGACCTAGAAGTAGATCAAAGAGAGGTAAATTCTAAAATTTATTATATCAGATATCCAATAGATGGGACTGAAGAATTTATTACAATTGCAACAACAAGACCCGAAACCATGCTCGGCGACACTGCTATTGCAGTAAACCCAAAAGATGAAAGATTTAAATCATTTGTTGGAAAAACAGTCACTATTCCAATTGTTGGAAGAAAAATAAAAATTATTGAAGATGATTATGCGGATCCTGAGCAAGGTACAGGAGCATTAAAAATAACTCCAGCTCATGATTTTAATGACTATGATGTTGGTCAAAGAAACAATCTTAAAATAATTAATATTTTCACAGAAACTGGCAAAATAAATGAAAATGCCCCCGAGCATTTAATAGGTCTTGATAGGTTTGAAGCTAGAAAAAGGATTTTAAAAGAACTTAAAGAAAAAGATTTTTTTGTAAAAGAAGAAAATATTAAAAACAAAGTTCCTTATGGAGATAGATCTAATTCCATAATCGAACCTTTTTTAACAGAACAATGGTTTGCTGATGCTGGCAAATTATCTGTTAAAGCTAAAGAAGTTGTTAACTCAAAGAAAACAAATTTCTTTCCTGAGAATTGGTCAAAAACTTATTTTCAATGGATGGATAATATTGAGCCATGGTGTATTTCAAGACAACTATGGTGGGGACATCAAATACCTGCTTGGTATGGTCCTGATAAAAAAATTTTTGTTGCTGAAAATGAAGATGATGCAAAACAACAAGCTAAAAAACATTATGGTAAAGATGTTGAATTAAATCGTGATCCAGATGTTTTAGATACTTGGTTCTCATCTGGCTTATGGCCTTTTGCTACACTTGGTTGGCCGGATGATAATAAATTTGTTGATAAATTTTACCCAACCTCAGTTTTAGTTACAGGTTTTGATATTATATTTTTCTGGGTAGCTAGAATGATTATGTTTGGGACAGAATTTTTACATAAAGAACCATTTAAAGATATATATGTTCATGCATTGGTTAGAGATGAGAAAGGACAAAAGATGTCTAAGTCCAAAGGTAATGTTATTGATCCTTTAGATTTAATTGAAAAATATAGTGCAGATGCTCTTAGATTTACTTTATTATCAATGGCTTCACCAGGTACAGATGTTAAGCTTTCTGAGGATAGAGTAAAAGGTTATAGAAATTTTTTAAATAAACTATGGAATGCAAATAATTTTTTAATTACTAATGAATGTGATTTTAAAGATATCGATAAAGTTCCTAGTTTAAATGTAAATATTAACAAATGGATTTATTCAGAACTTGTTGAAACTAAAAATAAAATAGAAAAAAACCTTGAAGATTATAGATTTGATGAAGCAGCTAAAAATGCTTATCAATTTGCATGGCATTCATATTGTGATTGGTATTTAGAGCTATCTAAAACTATACTGTTTTCAGATGATGAAAAAGCTAAAGCAGAGGTTAAAAAAGTATCATCTTTTGTATTCAAACAAATTTTGATTTTGTTACATCCTTTTATTCCTTTTGTTACTGAAGAAATTTGGCTTAAGAACAAATTTGATAATGACGGTAGTGATTATTTAATGTTTAAAAATTGGTTATCGGGTGAAATAAATAGGGATAGTAGTACTCAACAAGTAGAAAATATAATTAATATTATTTCAGAGATTAGATCATTTAAAAATGAGCTAAATGTAAGTCCAGGCTCATTTATTGATGTATCAATAAGCAATATTAATAAAAATCATAAAGACTTTATTAATACAAATGAAATTATTCTAAAAAAACTCGGAAGAATTAATAGTATCTTAGATAAAGATTTAGATAAACCGGCTGCGACAATGGTTGTTTCCGGAGATTTGTTTAAGATTTATTTTGATAAAGATGTTGATTTAAAATTAATAAAGGAAAATTTAACAAATAAACAAAGTAGATTGGAGCAAGAGATGAATAAAATATCTCAAAGATTGGAGAATAAGAGTTTTGTAGATCGAGCTCCAAAAGAGATTGTTGAACAAGAAAAAAATAATTATAATAATTTAAAGAATGATATTGAGAAAATATCAGTAACTATAAAGGGTATATAATGGCAAAATTTAACAAAAAGAAACTTCCAAGCAGACATACATCATTAGGAGCAGACAGAGCTCCACACAGATCATTTTATTATGCTATGGGAGAAACTGAGAAAGACGTAGCAAAACCCTTTGTTGGCGTGGTTTCTACATGGAATGAGGCAGCTCCTTGTAACATTGCACTAATGAGACAAGCTCAATCAGTTAAAAAAGGAGTTAGAGCTAATGGTGGAACTCCAAGAGAATTTTGTACAATTACTGTTACTGATGGTATTGCAATGGGCCATGAAGGAATGAAGTCTTCATTGATATCTAGAGAAGTAATCGCTGATTCAGCTGAACTTACGGTTAGAGGTCATTGTTATGATGCATTAGTAGGGATTGCGGGATGTGATAAATCATTACCAGGTCTAATGATGTCTATGGTTAGATTAAATGTACCAAGTGTATTTATATATGGTGGATCAATCCTTCCAGGCAAATATAAAGGAAAAGACGTAACAGTTGTAGATGTATTTGAGGCGGTTGGAAAACATTCAACAGGTCAAATGTCTGCTGCAGAACTTAGAAAATTAGAATTAGTTGCTTGTCCTAGTGCGGGTGCATGCGGAGGACAATTCACAGCAAATACAATGGCGTGTGTATCTGAAGCAATTGGATTAGCACTTCCTTATTCAGCAGGAACACCAGCTCCATATGAGGAAAGAGATAAATATGCAAAAGCTAGTGGTAAAACGGTTATGAACCTTTTGAAAAAAGGAATTAAACCAAGAGACATTGTTACAAGAAAAGCTCTAGAAAACGCTGCAACAGTTGTTGCTGCAACTGGTGGTTCTACAAATGCAGGATTACATTTACCTGCTATTGCAAATGAAGCAGGAATAAAATTTGATTTAATGGATGTTGCTAAAATTTTCAAAAGAACACCTTATCTTGCAGATTTAAAACCAGGTGGAAAATATGTTGCAAAAGATATGTGGTTAGCAGGTGGTGTTCCAATGTTATTAAAAACTCTATATGAAGGTGGATATATTCATGGTGATTGCATGACGGTTACAGGAAAAACTATGAAGGAAAATTTAAAAGGAATTAAATTTAATCCAAGACAAAAAGTAATGAGATCTTATAAAAATCCATTATCACCAACAGGTGGTGTTGTTGGATTAAAAGGAAACTTAGCACCAGAGGGTGCAATTGTTAAAGTTGCTGGACTTAAAAAATTACAATTTACTGGAAAAGCAAGATGCTTTGAAAATGAGGAAAGTGCAATGAAAGCTGTTCAAAGCAAAAAGTATAACGATGGTGATGTAATTATAATTAGATACGAAGGACCTGTTGGAGGTCCAGGGATGAGAGAAATGTTATCTACAACAAGCGCAATTTATGGACAGGGAAAAGGGGAGAAAGTAGCCCTTATTACAGACGGTAGGTTCTCTGGAGCCACAAGAGGCTTTTGTGTGGGTCACGTAGGCCCTGAGGCCGCTCTAGGGGGTCCTATAGGCCTTTTACGAACAGGAGATATCATCGATATAGACGCTAAGAAGGGAACTATAAATGTAAGACTTTCTAAAAAAGAAATGGCTGCAAGAAAAAGAAAATGGAAGGCTAGAAAATCAGATTTTGGATCTGGTACTTTATGGAAATATGCACAAACAGTTGGGCCTGCATATTTAGGAGCACCAACTCATCCAGGTAAGAAAAAAGAAGTTAAGGATTATTCAGAGATTTAATGAAAATTCGTCCAGTCATTTTATGTGGAGGTGCTGGAACTCGACTTTGGACAAATTCTAAAAATCATCAAGCAAAACAGTTTATTAATTTTGGTAATTGGACTTTACTTGGAAAAACTCTTGAGAGAACAAAAGCATCAATTTACGATACTCCAGTCATAAGTACAAACAAGAAGTATTTAAAAAAAGTTAAGCAGCATTTAAAAAAAAACAAAATAAATAAATATAAAATCGTTGTAGAACCAGCCAAAAGAAACACCGCACCAGCTATTCTAAGCACTGCCTTAATTAAAGATATACCTAATCATCAACCTTTGATGTTTTTTACTGCTGATCATTTGATTGAAAAAATGAGTGTTTTTAATAAGGCGATAAACAAAAATAAATCAAACCTTAATGAAGAAAATATATTTGTATTTGGCATTAAACCTAAATCTCCAACTAGTGATTATGGATATTTTTTAACTAAAAAAATTAAAGGAAATATTAATAAAGTAACTAGATTTATTGAAAAACCAAAAGAAGCTAAAGCAAAACAAATTATAAAGAATAAAGGCTATTGGAATTCAGGAATGTTTTATCTTAGAAAAGATTCTATTATTAATAACTTTAAAAAGTATCTGCCTAAAAGTTATAGAAATTGCTTAAATGCAGTAAAAAAAGCAAAATACAAGTCTAATACTTATTTTTTGAATAAAGCTTCATTTATAAAAGCTACAGCAAAGTCTTTTGATTATGCAATTTTAGAAAAAACCAAACAAATTAATGCAATTAAACTAGATATTCCTTGGTCGGATCTTGGAAGTTGGAAAGAAATTTTGAAGATGTATGACAAAAATAAAAATAAATATATTAAGAAAAAAAATATTTATTATCGCCCATGGGGTAAATACACAAACTTATTTGAGGGTAAAGAGTTTCTAATTAAAGAATTATATGTAAAACCAAAGGGTATATTAAGTTTGCAAAAACATCATCACCGAGCTGAACACTGGTTGGTTACTCAAGGAAATGCTAAAATAACACTTAATAAAGATATAATTACTAAAAAACCAGGTGAGCATATATTTATTCCATTAGAAGCTATTCATAGAGTTCAAAATTCAGGTAAGAAAGCAGTTAAGATTGTTGAAGCTCAGGTAGGTTCAATTTTAAAAGAAACTGACATTGTAAGATACCAAGACGTTTACGGTAGAGTAAAATAAATAATTAATGGACACCACAGTCTTTTTTGTAATTCTATTAGCAACTATTATGCATGCCATTTGGAATGCGATGGTTAAACATCATCCAGATAAAGCGATTGCAGTTCTAGCTATTGTTTTAGGCCACATTCCTTTAGCTTTAATTTGTATTTTTTATTTTCCTTTACCTGGAAAAGAGTCGCTACCGTATATAATTGCAAGCGTATTAGCTCATCAAGGTTATCAATGGTATATGCTGAATTCTTACAAGGTAGGTGACTACACTAATGTCTATCCAATATTCAGAGGCTTTGGTCCTTTATTGGCTACATTAATCTCCATAATTTTTCTTGGTGTAGTATTTAAAATACCTACCCTAGTTTCAATATTGTTAATCTGTGTAGGAATAATGTTTCTTGGATTATTTGGTTCAAAAAATCAAAATCAAATTGAAATAATTAAATACTCACTGCTTACTGGATCATTTATAGGTCTTTATTCATTGATTGATGGATACGGAGCAAGAGTAAGTACATCAGCAATTTCCTATATTAGTTTTTCCTTTTTATTTAGTGCTTTAGTTTTTCCTATCATTTTAAAACTAAATAAACATGAGAATATTTTTTCAAAGGTTTTTAAATATGCAAAAATGATATTTTGGGCAGGAGGATCTATATCTTTTATTATTTACGTAATTGTTGTTTGGGGTTTCACAAAGGCTCCAATTCCTCTAGTTGCAGCTCTAAGAGAAACGAGTATTTTTTTCTCAATATTTATTGGCTATTTCTTCTTAAAAGAAACTATCAATCTTAAAAAAATTATATCGATTGTGCTTATAGTTATTGGGGTGATTGGGATTAAGCTATTTTAAATATAGTTGAATAATTTAAGAATAATTATTGTATTCAAAAGCAACAGCATTTTAGGGGCAATGGTAAATTAACTGAATTGTAATATTAGATAAATATTTTTGTAATTAAACTTATCTAAAGTTTGCTAACAAAATTTATAGTTAAATAATAAATTATTCTTCTCGTATTTATTTTAAATTTTGTTAATTAACTACTTTCTCTCTTTTCATAATTGAGAAGAGAGAAAGACGAATTCAGATATTAATTATTTACAGATGCTGAGCTTTCACTAGCTTGTTTCTTAGCTATTTTTTTTGCTCTTTTTTCAGCAGCTTTTTTTTCTAAACTTGCAATTTTTATATTAATTTTAGATAATTTTTTTTCTTTTAAACTTATCTTATTTTTAAGTTTATCTATTGATTTGATAAATTTCTTTTTTCTTTTTTCATTTTTCTTGAGTTTTTTACTCATGACAACCCCCTACAGTAAATTTAAAAAACAATCATATTTAAATTAAATATATAAGTAAAATAATTTTTTGTTAAATTATGTTATTTAAAATTATAGTAAAAAATTTACTTTTTTATCTGAAAATTCAATATCAATCTGCTTATGACATCCAAAATTGTCCCCATCAATCTGAACGGGAATTTCAAAATTATTACCATCAATATGAATATTTTTTGAGTAAGTAGTGATAACAGATTTGTTTTTCGATAAATCTCCATAAATAATAATTAAAATTATATAATATATTAGTTTTAATCTTGTTAAATCTTTGAACACGTAAGTTACCAATCTATCATCAAAAATATCTGACTTATTTATCTTATGATGACCAGCATAATACCTTGTATTAGATGACAATATCCAATCAGCCTGATGTTTTTGACCGTCAAAGAAAACATTAAGTTTATTATTATTCATAAATAAAAAATGTTGTAACCCTTTTAAACCAAAAATTATCTTTCCTAGTATTTTTTTTATACGCGTATCAATAGAGTGAACAATTTTAGCATCCCAACCAATACCAGCCATTAAAAAAAAATAATTTTCATTTATTTTTATAAGATTAGATTGTTTATAATTATTTGATGTTAAAACACTGCAAACATCATTTACTTTTTTGGTTATAGATAACTCTGCTTGAAGTAAATTGGCAGTCCCAGCCGGTATATACCCAATTGCAAAATTTTCATTAAAATCAAAGTCATTTTTGATTAATTCATTGATAGCAAATGATACTGATCCATCACCACCAGCAACTATCAATCTATCATAATTTTTATTTTTAAATTCAAGAAATATTTTTTTTGCCTCTTCTTCAGATTTAGTTTTGAAAAAATCAACAGTATTATTGATCTTTAATTTTTCATAAATTTTATTTACTAATTTTACTTTTTTCCCTGATGATGAATTGAGATTATATATTAAACAATAATGCATAATTTTTTCGTAATTAAATTTTAACATATCCTTAATATTTTAATGAAATAAGAAATAGATGATTCGAGTTACAGTTGTGTTACAAAAAAGGTTTTTTTAATGGCCCCAATATTAAAATATAAGAGTATATTCATATCTGATGTACATCTTGGTACTAAAGGTTGTCAAGCAAACAAGCTTCTAGAATTTTTCAAAAATTCAAGATCTGAAAATCTTTATTTGGTTGGAGACATCATCGATGTTTGGGCTATGCAAAAGAGTTTCTATTGGCCTCAAGAGCACAATGATGTCATTCAAAAAATATTAAGAAAAGCAAGGCACGGAACAAAAGTATTTTACATTATTGGTAATCATGACGAGGTGTTTAGAAAATTTATCCCAATGCATTTGGGTGATATTAAAATAGTAAATAGAGTTATTCATGAAACTCAGTTAGGAAAAAAATATTTAGTTGTTCATGGTGATGCTTGGGACGGAGTAATGAAACATGCAAAATGGCTATCTAAATTAGGAGCTATTGCATATGAATTATTACTTAAAATTAATATTATTATAAATTTCTTTAGAAAGTTGAGAGGTAAAGACTATTGGTCTTTGGCAAAATTTTTAAAATATAAGGTAAAAAATGCTGTCAAATATATAGGTGAATATGAAAACACACTTTCAAAATATGCAAAAAGAAAAAAATTTGATGGAATAATCTGTGGTCACATCCATCACGCTGAAAATTTAAACCTTGATGGTGTGAATTATTTAAATTGTGGTGATTGGGTTGAGTCTTGTACAGCATTAACAGAAAAATATGATGGAACTTTTGAGATAATTTATTGGGATAAAAAAAGAAAAGAATATATTTCAGAAAATATTGATAAAGACAAGTTCACTTCTTTCAAAAAAGCATCCTAAAAAATGAAAATATTAATAGTTACTGATGCTTATTACCCGCAAGTTAATGGTGTAGTAAGAACTCTCCATCAGACAGGTGAAATACTTAAATCACAAGGTCACACTATTGAATATATTACACCTCAACAATTTCTGACTGTACCTATGCCCAAATATAATGAAATTAGATTATCTTTAAATGTTTGGCCTCGTGTAAGTAATTTAATCAATTCAATTAAACCTGATGCAATACACATTGCAACAGAAGGGCCTCTTGGTTTTATGGCAAGAAGACATTGTATTAAAAAAGGTTTAAAGTTTACAACGAGTTTTCATACAAGATTTGATAAATATATGAAACTTTATATGCCTATCATTCCGGCTAAATGGTCAGAGAAATTTTTATGCAATTTTCATAATAAAGCTGAAAGAATTTTAGTGACAACAGAATCTATGCGTGAGGAGCTAATTGCATTAGGTGTTGATAATAATAAAATGGTTACATGGAGTAGGGGAGGTAATCATGGTGCGTTTAAAAATCCCATTAAGAGAGACTTACCTTATAAAAGACCTATATGGATATATGTTGGTAGGATTGCAGTTGAAAAAAATATTAAAGCATTTTTAGATCTCGATCTTGAAGGTACTAAAGTTATTATTGGAAAAGGTCCAGATTTGAACAATTTGAAAAAAAAATTTCCAAATGATATTTTTTTAGGAGAAAAGACTAATGGAGAATTAGCATCTCATTTTGCATCATCAGACGTTTTTGTTTTTCCTAGTAAAACTGATACATTTGGTATTGTTGTTTTGGAATCATTAAATTGTGGTACACCAGTTGCAGCTTATCCAGTGCCAGGACCTAAAGATATATTAGGTGGAACTAATATTGATACTTTAGATGATGATTTGAAGGCTTCTGCTTTAAAAGCTTTGAAGGTAAGTCGCCAAGATTGTCTTGATTTTGCAAAAAAATATTCATGGGAAGAAACAGCAAAAATATTTTTTGAAAATATTTCACCTAATAATTAAAGACAATATTCATTACATTTGTTAAAACATATCCATGTTTTGGACAGAGTTGATACTCATAGTTGTAATAATTATTTTATTATATTTTTTATTTAAAAAAAATATTAAGCCAGAAAATACAGCTCCAGTTGTAAATAAGACCAATAAAGATGATTTAGGAAAGAGAGTAATTATTGAAGAATTAGAAGATCAATTTTTTGCTTTAGATAAATATAACTTAATCAAATATCTTAACAAAAGTGCAAAACAACGTTTTGGCGAAAACTTAATTGATAAAAATATTTCAAGTGTAATAAGAGATACAAAACTATTAGAAACAATTGATGAAGCTATTAAGGACCAAACCACAAAAAATGTTAATGTAGAAATCAATTTACCATCTTATCAGCTTTACAAAATTTACGTTATTCCTGGTCCTACTCATTTGTTTCCAGAAATAGACTCGGTTGTATTATTTCTAAAAGATTTTACAGAAATAACAAAAGCACAAAAATTAAAAACTGATTTTGTTGCTAATGTGAGTCACGAATTAAGAACACCTTTAGTTTCAATTAAAGGCTCCTTAGATACTATTCTTGGACCAGCTTCAAAAGACCAAGAGGGTCAAAAAAAATTTATGTCTATCATGTCTGATCAAGTATTGAGAATGGAAAACTTAATCAATGATTTATTGATTTTAAGCAGAATTGAGCTTGAAGAACACATTAAACCAAATAAAATCATTAATCTAAATGATATTTTTAAAAATATTAAAAGTAACTTTGAATTAATTCTTAAAAAAAAGAAAATTAATTTACATCTTGAACTTATTGAACCAACTTTAGTTTTTGGTGATAATGATAAATTGTTAACTGTATTTTCAAATTTAATTGATAATTCAATTAAATATTCTCAAGGTGGAAAAAATATATATGTCAAAAGTCAAAACAGTGAAGGTAAATTAATTGGTAAAAATATTGTCATTAGTATTAAAGATGAAGGGATTGGAATACCTCAACAGTTAATTCCAAGAATAACTGAAAGATTTTTTAGAGTAGATACAGAAAAAAGTAAAAAAGTTGGTGGCACAGGTTTAGGTTTAGCTATCATGAAACATATTATATCTCAACACAGAGGTGATTACGAGATTCTTAGTAAACTTAATGAAGGTACTGAAATTAGAATATATCTTCCAACAAAATAATTAATTTAAAAAGTTGTTTAAAATTAACTCTTATTCGATCAATATTTAACAAATCTTTTGTTGATTCGTATCCTATTTTAATTAAATTTTTAATATGATTAAGGTATTGCATAGTATTTTAATTATCTTATTTGTTTTTATGTCGATGATTACTAAAAGTATATCATCGGATATATCTACAATTCTAAGGAATCAACAATTAACTGTATTCGATATTGGTGTTTTTAGATTACAAGAAGATTTAAAAAGCACTTATCCTGAAATTAAAAAACATAAAGATGTCCCATATGAAGATATTTACATGGATGTTATTACTTCATATCGAAACAATTCAGTAGATCTAATTATTTCAATTCCCGTAAATGAAAATTTAAAAAAAGAAAACTACATGTCAGATTCATTTAGATGTCGAAATATATTTAATTCTGTCAGAGATCATTTACTAAGAAATGAAAATATGAGTAATTATAGATTTACTATGGCAACAAGTTATTTAACATCTATATTTTCAACTCCAAGTAGTTGGCCCAAATGGCGTTATGATCAAAGTGTTCTTGAGGAATTAGTTAATCTCGTGAAATTGGAAGTTATTTTAAGGCCTACAACAGAACTTGCTTTTAAGGATAATGTTAATCCAGTTTCATGCAAAGGTGGTTTGGAAACCGAAAAAAATGAGATTATTATCTCAATGAAATACAACTAAAAAGTTACCTTTTTAACAAAACTGTAACAATTCTGTAATATTAAAGATTCAATAAATTTATACGAGTCTGAAATCTTTTAATTAATAATGAAAGGATTAAAGATAATGAAAAAACTAACTATAATAATTGCTTCGCTTGTTGCTTTAACAATTGCGACAGTTGCTCAAGCAAGAGATCAAATTAAAATAGTTGGTTCATCTACAGTATTCCCTTACGCGACTGTTGTTGCTGAAAGATTCGGTGGTTCAGGATTTAAAACTCCTGTAATCGAGTCGACTGGTACTGGTGGAGGAGCTAAACTATTCTGTGCTGGTGTTGGTGAGCAACATCCAGATATTACGAATGCATCAAGAGCCATGAAAGATAAAGAAAAAGCTCTATGTAAAAAAAATGGAGTTAATGAAATCGTTGAGATCGTTATTGGTAATGACGGTATTACATTAGCTTATAGTAAAGATGCAAAACCAATTAACTTTACTAAAGAGCAATTATATTTAGCATTAGCTGCACATACAGTTGTTGATGGTAAATTAGTTCCAAATATTTATAAAACTTGGGACCAAATTGATCCAAGTCTACCTAAACAGAAAATTTCTGTAATGATCCCTCCAGGAACTTCTGGAACAAGAGATGCTTGGAATTCTTTGGTAATGAAAAAAGGTATGACTAAAGAAGCTAAAGCTCTTTATAAAGCTGGTTATGAGGCTGGAAATAAAAAATACAAAAAACCTCAAAAACTTTATAGAGAAGATGGTGCTGCTATTGAAGTTGGTGAAAACGATAGTTTAATCATTCAAAAATTAGTACAAGATAAAGACATGTTTGGTTTCTTTGGATTTAGTTATTTCTTAGCTGCTAAAGACAAATTGCAAGCTGCTAGCATTGATGGTGGTCAACCATCTCTTGCGAGTATTCAAGACTACAGTTATGCAGTTGCAAGACCATTATTTTTCTATGTGAAAAAAGCTCACGTTGGTGTAATCCCTGGATTACATGAATTTGTAAAAGAGTTCACTACAACTAAAGCTATAGGTAAAAATGGCTATTTGGCTGATATTGGTTTAGTACCATTAGATAAGAAGTTGTACAAGACAACTAGAACTAATGCGAAAGATCTTGTTGCAATGGCTGACTAATAAAGCTGGTTAACAAATAAAGATAAGGGGTCTTTTTAGACCCCTTTTTTTTTAAGAAAGTGTAAAGTAAAACATTAGGAGATTCTTTGAACTTAGTTATATTCATCTTTATTGTACTTCTTGGTTTTACTAGTTACTATTTTGGAAGAAAAAAAGCCTACTCAATTCAAGCAACAAATACTAGATTAACAGCACTTCCACAATTTTATGGGTATTATTTAGCAATATGGTGCGCAATACCCGCTTTTATTATTTATTCTTTATGGGCAATATTTGAGCCGAGTATAGTTAAGTTAATAATTTTAAGTGATTATAGCAATCAAGGACATCTTGATGACGAACTAAATCTAATTTATGAAAAAACTAAATCATTATCTCGTGGTCAGTTTAGTGGAGAAATTACTACTTATCTTGAAACATCTGCAGAAAAATATTTAAATCTTCGATCTATAGCCCAAAACTCTAAAGTTGTTTTAATTTTGGCAATAATTATAGCTTCTATAGTTTATGGTTATAAAAGAATTTCTTCAAACAACAGAACAAGAGAACCGGTTGAAAAATTTTTAAATGCTGTTTTATTTACAGCTTCTTTGGCAGCTATATTAACAACTATTGGAATTGTTTTTTCATTAATATTTCAAACTATCGATTTTTTTAAAGTAATTCCCTTGTTTGATTTTATTTTTGGAACTCATTGGTATCCAGCTAAAGCATTTGTGAGAGATGCTTCTGAGCCTTTGGATCCATCAATGTATTCTGATACATTTGGGGCTGTACCAATTTTTGCCGGAACATTTTTTATAGCATTAATTGCAATGTGTGTTGCTATACCAATTGGATTGATGAGTGGAATTTATTTAGCTGAATACGCTTCAACCAAAGTAAGACAATATGCAAAACCTTTAATTGAAATTTTAGCAGGCATACCAACTGTAGTTTATGGTTTTTTTGCAGCTTTAACAGTTGGACCATTCCTTAAAGATATAGGAACGGCAATGGGATTAGAAGTATCTGCAGAGAGTGCTCTAGCTGCAGGGGGTGTAATGGGGATAATGATTATTCCGTTTATATCTAGTTTGAGTGATGACGTAATTACTAGTGTTCCTCAAAGTTTAAGAGATGGTAGTTATGCAATGGGGGCTACTAAATCAGAAACAATAAAAAAAGTTATTTTTCCAGCAGCATTACCAGGAATTGTTGGTTCTATCTTGCTAGGTGTTTCCAGAGCTGTTGGAGAAACAATGATTGTAGTTATGGCTTCAGGCCTTGCAGCCAACTTAACATTTAATCCTTTAGAATCTACTTCAACTATCACTGCTCAAATTGTCGTAATATTAATTGGAGATCAGGCCTTTGGAGATCCTAAAACCCAGGCAGCATTTGCACTAGGTATGACATTGTTTTTGGTAACACTTAGTTTAAATATTTTTGCATTAAGAGTTGTTAAAAAATATAGGGAAAAATATGAATAAAAATAAAGAAAAACTCCTAAATTCTAGATATAGGGCCGAAAAAAGATTTCAATTTTACGGGAAAAGCGCAATTTTTTTAGCTCTATTATTTTTAACAATTTTTATTTTTAAAATCTTTTCTACTGGCTATACAGCGTTTCAGAAAACTTGGTTGATTGTACCAGTCACCTTTGATGCTGAAACCATGTACCTTGACGAAAATCCTTCTAAAGAAGACTTAGAGGATGCAGATTATTTTGATCTAGCTTTACAAACAATGTTTAATTTAGATAAAAGTGCCTCAGAAAAACAACAAAATGATCTGAAGAGAATGGTCTCTTACTTTTTTGAAAGAGAGATTAAAAGGGAGCTTTTAAATGACCCTTCATTAATTGGAAAAACAAAAGATGTTTACTTAACTGCTTCAGATGATTTAGATCAAGTATTTAAAGGCAATTATCCAAGGGATTTACCCGAAGATCAAAGAAGAGTTACAGATTATCAATTAAAGATTTTTGATCAACTTGTAGAACAGGGAAGAGTTGAAAGTAAATTCAATTTAAGTTTTTTTACATACCCAGATTCAAGAGAGGCTGAATTAGCTGGTATAGCAAGCTCATTTATGGGATCGATTTTTTCTATTTTAGTTTGTTTAGTTATTGCATTTCCTGTTGCAGTGCTAGCAGCTATTTATTTAGAGGAATTTGCACCAAAAAATAGATTTACTGATTTTATTGAGGTAAATATAAATAACTTAGCAGCTGTTCCATCAATTGTTTTTGGTCTTTTGGGACTAGGTATTTTGCTGGCTGTATTTCAGTTACCTAGATCAACACCTCTAGTTGGTGGAATAACTTTATCGTTGATGACATTGCCAACAATAATTATTGCCTGTAGAGCATCTTTAAAAGCAGTTCCTCCAAGTATAAGAGAGGCTGCACTTGCAATGGGCGCTAGTAAAATGCAAACTACAATGCATCATACAGTGCCATTATCTATGCCAGGAACTTTATCAGGTACAATTATTGGCTTGGCTCAAGCCTTAGGTGAAACTGCACCTTTGATATTGATTGGTATGGTAGCTTTTGTAAATACAATTCCAGGATCTCCTTTAGATCCAGCTGCAAGTTTGCCTGTACAAATTTATATATGGGCAGAGAGTGCTGAAAGAGGATTTGTCGAGAAAGTTTCTGCTTGTATTATGGTCCTATTGGGATTTTTAATCATAATGAATTTGTTTGCACAAATAATTAGACATAAATTTGAAAAAAAATGGAGTTAAGATGATAAAGATAAATTCAAAAAATGTAGATGTTTTCTATGGAAAGAAACAAGCTCTATTCAATATAAACTTAGATATTGAAGAAAATCAGGTTACAGCACTAATTGGTCCTTCAGGTTGTGGTAAATCTACTTTTTTAAGATGTCTTAATAGAATGAATGATGTGATTGATATATGCAGAGTTAAAGGTCAGATTATTATCAATGATTTTGATATCAATGACAAGAGTTGTGATGTAGTTAGATTAAGAGAAAAAATTGGTATGGTTTTTCAAAAACCAAATCCTTTTCCTAAAACTATTTATGAAAACATTTCTTATGGCCCAACAATTCATGGCATGGCTCAATCAAAAAATGAAATGGATGAAATAGTTGAAAATAGCTTAAAAAAAGCAGCGTTATGGGAAGAGGTCAAAGATAGACTTCATGAACCAGGAACTGGTTTGTCTGGTGGACAACAACAAAGATTATGCATAGCAAGGGCTATTTCAGTTAAACCTGAAGTTATTCTTATGGACGAGCCTTGTTCTGCTTTAGATCCTATTGCTACAGCTCAAATAGAAGAACTAATTGATGAGTTAAAAAAAGACCATACTATTATAATAGTTACACATTCAATGGCTCAAGCAGCAAGAGTATCCCAAAACACAGGCTTTTTTCATTTGGGAGAATTGATAGAACATGGTTCTACTGATAAAATATTTAAGAATCCTGAAAATAAAAGAACTCAGGATTATATTACAGGGAGGTTTGGATAATGGTTGAAGCACCACACACGGTTAAGTCTTACGAGGAAGAACTTAAAAATTTAAATAGTAATATAATTAAAATGGGTGGTTTTTGCGAGGAGTCATTAGGCAAGGCTATTCAAGCCATTACCACAAGAAATAGTGATAATGCGGAAGCTGTTATAAAAGATGACGAAAAAATAGATAAGTTTGAAACTTTAATAGAGCAACAGGTGGTAAATCTAATTGCTTTAAGACAACCAATGGCAATAGATTTAAGAGAAACTGTAACCGCATTGAAAATTTCATCTGATTTAGAACGAATAGGTGATTTGGCAAAGAATATTTCAAAAAGAACATTATTATTAAATGAAAATTTACCAAAAAATTTGACCGAAGCTTTGGTAAGAGTTTCTTCTAATGTTCAAAAACAACTCAAATCTATTTTGGATGCATATTTAGATAGGTCATCTGCTATGGCTATAAATGTCTGGGAAGGTGATGAACAAATAGATGATTTAACAAATTTATGTATGCAAGAAGTAATAAAATATTTGAAGGAAGACGAAAAAAATCTAGATGATGGTACTCATTTATTATTTGTTACTAAAAATATTGAACGTATCGGTGATCACACAACAAACGTTGCAGAGCAGGTATATTATTTAGTTACAGGAGAGTATTTAGAAGGAGATCGTCCAAAAGGAACAGAGCCAATAGTAACAGGAGAAAAGTAATAAATGTCTGCTCACGTGTTTATTGCTGAAGATGAAACTTCAATAGTAACGCTGCTAAAATATAATCTTGAAAAAGAAGGTCACAAAGTAAGCTATTCCGAAAATGGTGAAGATGCACTTAAACAAATCAAAGATAAGCATCCTGACTTAATATTAATGGATTGGATGTTGCCAGATTTGTCAGGTGTTGAAATATGTAAGAATTTAAAAAAAGACAAAAAGTATAACGACATACCTGTAATAATGTTGACAGCAAAAGGTGAGGAAGAGGACAAATTAAGAGCTTTTGATACAGGTGCAGATGATTATGTAACAAAGCCATTTAGTCAAAAAGAACTTAATGCAAGAATTAAATCACTACTTAGAAGATCAAAACCACAATCATCTGCAGATGTTGTTGAGTTTACAGATCTAAAAATAGATAGAATAACAAAAAGAGTTTATAGAAATAATGTTGAAATAAATTTAGGTCCTACAGAATTTAAATTATTAGATTTTTTTATCAAAAATCCAAAAAGAGTATATTCACGAGAACAACTATTAAACAATGTTTGGGGTGAAAATATTTATGTAGAGTCTAGAACAGTCGATGTACATATTAGAAGATTAAGACAAGCTATTAATATAGATAAAACCAAACCATTAATTAGAACTGTAAGATCAGCAGGTTATTCATTAGAATCTTGAAGGTCTTTAGGTCTCATAAATTCCTTAATTAAACCATTTCCATCTAATTTATTCCATTCATTAAAATCAAAATAAATTTTTGCAAAAGCTGATGTTGGAAATTTATAGTTTAATAACTTAAAATGATTGTTGTTATGATTTTTTGTCAGTGATCGTACTAGATTTCTAACAGCAGGCTCGTGGTTAATTAAAAGCACAGATTTAAATTTTTTAGGTGTTTTTTTTATTATATCTATAATTTTATCTTCACTTGATAGGTATAATTTTTTTGAAGAAATAATTTTTTTTGGTTTTTCTATTTTTTTTAATAAAATTTTTAACGTTTTCTTTGTTCTTTTTGATGATGAAAGTAATATGTAATCAAACTTATATTTTTTTTTAACAAAAAATTCACAAATCTTTTTTGCATTTTTCTTGCCACGCTTACTTAAAGGTCTTTCATGATCCTCAAGATTTGGATGGTCCCAGCTAGATTTTGCATGACGCATAACGTATAATTTGAGCATAAAGTTTAAATATATGACTGCATTAAAAAAACAAGATAAAGAAATACTTAGATCTAAATACATAAATAGAGAATTGTCTTGGCTCAAATTCAACGACAGAGTTCTTCTAGAAGCCCAAAATATTGAAAACCCACTTTATGAAAGAATTAAATTTTTATCTATAGCTGGATCAAATTTAGATGAATTCTTTATGGTACGTGTCGCGGGTTTATATAGTCAAATCAAGCAAGAGGTAGATTCTCTTAGCTCTGATGGTCTTACTCCTGATGAACAAATGAGTGAAGTTATTTTGGAAACAAATAATCTTCTTAATAAACAAAATAAAATATATAGAGATTTAATTCTTCAATTAAAAAAAGCAAATATAAGTATAGTTAAACCTGAAAATTTAAGTAAATCGGATCAAAAAAGATTATTTAAAATTTTTAATGAAGAAATTTACCCTCTGCTAACACCATCGGCAATAGACCCAGCTCATCCCTTTCCATTTATTGCAAATCAAGGAAGAGCATTAGTTATGAGATTAAATAAGAAAAATAAAAAAAGAGTTTTAAATGCAATAATAGTAATTCCAAAAGCTTTATCAAGATTTATTGAAATAGATGGAAATAAAAGTTTTAAAAAATTTTTAATTATTGATGATGTTATAAGTTTTTTTGCTTCTGAAATATTTCCTGATCATGATTTAGATAAAAAAATGTTATTTAGAGTTATAAGAGATAGTGATGTAGAAATTCAAGAGGAGGCCGAAGATTTAGTAAGATCTTTTGAATTGGCTTTAAAAAGAAGAAGAACAGGTGACATCGTACGTTTAGAAATTTTAAAAAATAGTAATAATGACTTAATTAAGTTTATAACCAATAAGTTAAACGTAAAATCTGAATACATCTATGAAATTGAAGGCATTGTTGGAATTCAAGATATCGACCAAGTTTGTAAAATTAAAAATTCTAAATTAAGATTTAAAAATTTTAATCCCAGAGAGGTTGAGAGATTAAAGGAATTTAATAATAATTTTTTTGATACTATAAAAAAAAAGGATTTAATAGTTCATCACCCTTTTGAAACATTTGATGCTGTCGTTGAGTTTTTAAATCAAGCTGCATATGATAAAAAAGTTATAGCAATTAAACAAACTCTATACAGAACAACGTTAGACTCTCCAATTGTTAAAGCCTTAATAACAGCAGCTGAAAATGGAAAGACAGTAACCGCTTTAATAGAGATCAAAGCAAGATTTGATGAAGAAGCAAACATTCAACTTTCAAGAAGTTTAGAAAAGGCAGGAATTCAAATAGTTTATGGTTTTGCAAAATATAAAACACATGCAAAATCATCTTTAATATTAAGAAAAGAGCAGGGAAAAATTCAAACTTATATACATCTGGGAACTGGTAATTATCACCCAGTTAATGCAAAAATTTATACTGACTTATCTTTATTTAGCTCTGATAAAAAAATAGCAACTGATGTAGAAAAATTTTTTAATTATGTAACTGGTTATTCAAAACCACGAAATCTTAGTAAAATATCTATATCACCAATTAATCTTAGGGAAACTTTGAACAAATGTATTGCTAACGAGATAGCAAATGTCAAAAAAGGTAAAAAAGGTGAAATATGGGCCAAAATGAATTCCTTAGTAGATCCAGTGATAATTGATAAATTTTACGAAGCTTCAAATGCTGGAGTAAAGATATTATTATTTGTAAGAGGTGTTTGTTGTTTAAGACCTGGAGTTAAAGATAAATCTGAAAATATAATAGTTAAAAGCATGATTGGAAGATTTTTGGAACACTCAAGAATTTATTGTTTTTCAAATGGAAAAACA
>CACHCM010000010.1 GCA_902578325.1 uncultured Pelagibacteraceae bacterium | reverse complement strand
TTGGCTTTTCGAATGTAGGGTATGCATTACCAATTGCGCAATTGTTTCCAATATCACTTGATATAATTACATCATCAGGCATTCCAGCTTGAATTGCTCTCCAAGCTTGTCTCGGTGACATTCTATCTGCATCTCTTTCTCTAGCTTCTTTATTCCAAACTGTTCCTTCGTCATCATCTTCATGATCTAAACTCGAAAGTTTTTGTAGCCAAGCTGATTTAGTTTGATGAATTAAATCTTTTCTAGCTTGTCTGTCAGTATCACCAGCATTTGATGATAATTTTTCAAAAATTTGTTCAGCAACTAATTTTGCATCACCACTAATTCCTACAGTAACCTTTTTTGTCAAACCTATTCTGTCAGGGTTAATGTCAACTTGAATAATATTTGCATTCTTTGGCCAATAATCAATTCCATAACCAGGTAAAGTAGAAAATGGATTTAATCTAGTTCCCAAAGCTAAAACCACGTCAGCTTTTGAAATTAATTCCATTGCAGCTTTCGATCCATTGTATCCTAGAGGACCAACAGCTAAAGGATGGCTCCCTGGGAAACTGTCATTATGTTGGTAACCAGAACAAACAGGTGAATCTAATTTTTCTGCAAGTTTTTTTGTAGCTTCTATAGCTCCTCCAATAACAACACCTGCTCCTGATAAAATTACAGGAAACTTTGCTTTAGATAGCAAGTCAGCTGCTTTAGCTACAGCATCATTTCCTCCCCCTTGTCTTTCTAGTCTTACAATCGGAGGAAGATCAATATCAATTACTTGACACCAATAATCTCTTGGAACATTAATTTGTGCTGGTGCTGATCCTCTTATAGCTTTTTCTATAACTCTATTTAGTACTTCAGCCATTCTTGATGGATCTCTTACTTCTTCTTGATAACAAACCATGTCTTTGAATAAATTCATTTGCTCTACTTCTTGAAATCCGCCTTGCCCCATTGTTTTATTTGCTGCTTGTGGTGTAACTAATAAAAGTGGAGTATGATTCCAATAAGCTGTTTTAATTGGTGTAACTAATCCAGTAATTCCAGGTCCGTTCTGAGCAATTACCATTGACATTTTACCAGTAGCTCGTGTGTAACCATCAGCAATTAAACCACCATTTGTTTCATGAGCGACATCCCAGAAAGTAATACCTGCATCTGGGAAAATATCTGAAATTGGCATAAAGGCTGAACCGATAATTCCAAACGCATGTTCAATACCGTGCATTTGTAAAACTTTTACAAAAGCTTCTTCTGTTGTCATTTTTGTCATAAAACTAGAACCTCTCTAAAGTGTAATTACTCTATTTATAAAATTCGTTTGTTAATTTGTGCGATTAATATATAAGATTTTACGAAATTCAAACAAACAAATCGACACGATATGGCAACAGATATAATCATACATGATAAAAAAGACAACGTGGGAGTAGTTGTTATTGAAAAAATCACTCCTAAGCAGGATTGTGCTTGTTGGATAATGGAAGATGACAGTTCAATAAATATTCAATCCGAAGATGAAATACCTTTAGGTCATAAAATTGCAATGGTTGACCTTAAAGAGGGAGATACTATTTTAAAGTATGGTCACGATATTGGTAAAGTTGTTAAATCAATCAAAAAAGGTGAGCATGTCCATATTCACAATGTAAAAACAAAGAAGTGGTAATAGTATGGAAATCCCAAAGAGCTTTTTAGGTTATAAAAGAGAAAACGGCAGAGCCGGAACAAGAAATCATGTAATTATTTTGCCAGTTGATGATATTTCGAACGCATGTGCAGAGGCAGTTGCTAATAATATTAAAGGCACAATCGCTCTTCCTCATTCTTACGGAAGACTTCAGTTTGGTGCAGATTTAGAGCTTCATTTTAGAACAATGATAGGAACTGGATGTAATCCAAACGTTGCTGCAGTAATTGTCATTGGTATTGAACCGAAATGGACAAAAAAAATTGTAGATGGAATTGCTAAAACTGGAAAACCAGTTGAAGGATTTCATATTGAGCGTACAGGTGACATTGGTACAACGATGAAAGCATCAAAAAAAGCACAAGAATTTGTGATGTGGGCTTCAGAAAAACAAAGGGAAGAGTGTCCTTTAAGTGATTTATGGATTTCAGTTAAGTGTGGAGAATCTGATACTACTTCAGGACTAGCTGCAAACCCAACTGTTGGTAACTTAATGGATAAACTTGAGCCATTAGGTGTTCACTTGTGTTTTGGTGAAACATCTGAATTAACTGGCGCAGAACAAGTTTGTGCTACTAGAGGAGCTACAAAAGAAGCATCTGATAAATTTATGAAAACCTGGAGCTCTTATAATGATTTTATTTTAAAAGAAGCAACAGATGATCTTTCTGAAAGTCAACCAACAGCTGGTAATATAGCTGGAGGACTTACAACAATCGAAGAAAAAGCTTTTGGTAATTTTCAAAAAATTGGAAATTGTAAATTTATTGATGTTCTTGAACCAGCTGAAGAACCAACTAAAGGAAAAGGTTTATATTTTATGGACACATCATCTGCTGCTGCAGAATGTGTGACCCTTCAAGCTGCTGCTGGTTTTAATATTCATTTATTTCCAACTGGACAAGGTAATATCGTTGGAAATCCAATTGAACCTGTTGTAAAATTAACAGCTAATCCATTAACCGTAAAAGGTATGGGAGAGCATATTGATTGTGATGTTTCAAAAATTCTTTCAAGAGAAATGAATTTATCTGAAGCAGGTGATGAATTAATTAAAACGACACTTAGAGTAGCAAACGGTAGATTAACTTGTGCTGAAGCTTTGGGTCATAAAGAATTTGTTATGACTAAACTTTACAGAAGTGCTTAATTAACTTTAGTCTTTCATGAATATTAAGAAATACCTGGTTTTACTACCAGGCATTATATTGGCATTTGTTCTTTACACTTTATCTCAAGGTTTCAATAATATTCTTGGTATTGAGCTATTAGGCTATGAAAAAAGCCCAATATCTACTGCAATGATTGCTATTTTATTAGGAATGTTTTTTGGAAATTTTTTTCAAATTAGAGAAAGTTTTTTAAGAGGATTAGATTTTACACAAAAATATATTCTAAAACTAGGTATTATTTGTCTAGGTATTCAATTGAAGCCATTTGAATTTTTAGAATTCGGAAAAATAGCAATTCCATTAATTGTAATCTGTATAATCAGTGTGTTAATAGTAATCAAACTTCTAATTAAAAAATTAAAAATACCAACACGAATGGCTTACTTAATCTCAATAGGCAGTACTGTCTGTGGTACTACTGCAATAATGGCTACCGCTCCAGTTATTGGAGCAAAAAAAAATGAAGTATCATATGCTATTGCTAATATTACATTGTTTGGAATACTTTCGATGCTTATTTATCCCTATTTTGCTAACTTTTATTTCGAAAGTGAGCCTTTGTTAATTGGATTGTTTTTAGGAACCTCTATCCATGAAACCTCTCAAGTTGCAGCTGCAGGATTGATTTATGATCAGCAATTTAATAGTCCTGAAACTTTAAATATTGCAACAGTCACGAAATTAATAAGGAATACTTTTCTAATTATTATGATCCCTTTATTTGCGTTTCTATATAATCGAGGAAAAACTACAGAAAAGAAATACTCCATAATAGATATTTTTCCTTACTTTGTATTAGGATTTGTAGCCATGATAACAATTAGAAATTTAGGTGATCTAATGTACTCAAATAATTACAAATGGTTGGTTACAATTGAGGGTATACAATTATCCTCAAAAATATTTTTAACAATGGCGATGGCTGCAATAGGACTTTCAACGAACTTAAAAGAACTTAAAAATATGGGTTATAAACCATTTGTTGTCGGATTTATAGGGATGGCAACTGTTGGGATGGTTTGTATTACAACTATCGAATTATATCTAAATTATTTCAATTAAGATTTAACCAATAATTTTTTTCTAAAATTTGAAATAAATCGTCTTATAAAAGCAGCTCCAACACCTAAAATAATTGCAAACATAATTGTAAATAGTCCATAAAAGAAAGGCATCTCTTTAGAAAAATCAATTATAAATTTAGAAAAAAAGTTTAAATCTGAACTGGTAGCTTTAGCAGTTCCATTTATAATTTTTTCTGCAAAAAACGTATCGTATGCAATCGCTATACCTACTATCAGTAATAAAATTGCTAATAAGGCTCTTAAACCAGAACTATCGATTCTTTCTCCTAATTTTTGTCCAACCTGAACTCCTATTATAGATCCTACAACCAACATTAAGACTAGAAATAAATCTATAGATCCATAATTAAATGAATGAAGAAAAGTAACAACCACACTCACAAAAATTGTTACAAATAAAGATGTACCAGGAACTAATTTAGTAGGCATTTTAATTATATAAATCATTGCAGGCACTAAAATAAAAGCACCACCAATTCCCATAATAGCTGCAATAAATCCAACTAATAGACCAATTATAATTGGAGTAAAAATACTCTCATATAATTTTGACTTTGGAAATCTCATTCTCAATGGAAGACCATGTATCCAATAATGAACATGTAATTTTTTTTTAACTACAACGTTTCTTTTTGCTTTATCTATTTCACCCAAACTCTCAACCAACATTAAAGTTCCAATAATTGCTAATATATACATATAAGCTAGAGAGATTACTGTATCAATTTTTCCAATACCTTTAAAATATGTAAAAGTGTAAATTCCTAGAGATGTTCCAATTACACCTCCAATCACAATCATTGAGCCCATTTTATAATCTAAAGTATTTTTTAAGTAATGCGTAGTAGATCCAGAAACTGAAGTAGCTAAAATATTATTTGCTTCATTAGCAACTGCATATGCAGGAGGTATTCCTAAAAAAATTAAGAATGGTGTCATCAAAAACCCACCACCAACACCAAATAAACCTGAAAGTACTCCAACAATAGCACTTAATAAGAGTATCTCGATAGGGTTAACAAAAACTTGAGCTATCGGTAAAAATACTTCCATAAAAAATTTAAAAGTTGTTAAAAAATTAACTTAGTTAAAAGTGATAAAAGTTCCAACTAAAATAACTCCCCAGTATGCTGTTAAGCTTGCTATAATTCCTGCTTTAATAAATGTAGTTTTAAAATTTGAGAGTTTATTGATAATTTTTACGTTAGAAAGTATCATTAAATTCGTCAATACACCCACAACGAAATTTGTCAAACAATTATTTATTATTAAGCAATTTTTTTTCCTAGTAGATGGTAGCCCCAAAAACTTTAATCGTATCGTCCTCAACTCCTAAGACTAACCTTCCAAGGAACTCTCCTGGAATCTCCTTATTTGTCTGTTTGATCAAAACAGTTATGTGATCTCCTCTTCTTAGGCATCCAAAAGGTTCGAAAGTCTCTTTAAGATTAGTGATAAGGTTATTATTAGCCCACTGTTTACCAAGTTCTACTTCGTTAGCACCAAAAAGCATTTGAGTAGAGAAATCTCTAGTAAACCCACCATAATCTTTAAGATTAGATGATTTAACCAAATTATCCCAAATAGGTTTGGCTAATTCATATATTTCATCATCTGATTTAGATAAAATATCCATTTAATTTAATTAAATTATCTATTACGAAGCTTTTTTCTTCTCGTTCTCATCCACTATATGGTAGACAGGAACTTTCTCCATACTAAACTTTCCAGTCTTAGGGTCTCTTCTAGAAACTGTTAAACAATGCCAATTATCATCATCAAGTTTCATATGATCGCCTCTATAATAATATCCAGGCCATCTAGTTTCTTCCCTAAACATAGTATGTTCTGTTACGCACTGAGATGTCAAAGCTCTGTGTTTAAGCTCCCATGCCCTCATAAGCTGGTGATAATCCTCAGCTCCCACGTTTTCAAGATCTTCCTCAAGCCAAGCTAACAATTCTAATCCTCTTTTTAACATATTAGCATTAGTCATATAGTTTGTAGCTATTCCACCTACATATTCATCCATTATTCTTTGTAAACGTTGTAAGCCTTGAATAGGTGAGATATAACTTGGAGATACAGTTCCTCCTGTAATCTCATTTTGAGCTACTGTGTAATTTTCTAAAGGTTTGTAAACTTTAACTTTGAAATCTTCACATTGTTTATCTGATACTTTTAAACCCTCTGCTTTTTTGTCTTCAATATATTTTACAGCTGCTTTTGCTGCTAATCTGCCCTCTGTAAATGAGCCTGACGAAAATTTATGAGCACTTCCACCTACAGTATCACCTGCTCCAAATAATCCATCAATTGTTAACATTCTATTATATCCCCAGAAATACTCCGGTGGAGACAAATCTTCTGGTCCACTTACCCAAGCTCCAGAACAAGTAGCATGAGAACCCATTACGTATGGTTCGGAGGTTGTTAATTCAGGATTTGTATATTTCGGGTCAATATTTTGAGATGCCCAAACAACAGCTTGACCTACTGTCATTCCTAAGAAATTCTCCCAACCAACAGTTTCTAAATGTGGGTCTTGAAAAGCCTCAGTAGTAACCATATGGATTGGTCCGCCACCTGCTATTGTTTCTTGAATAAAAGCATGATTTCTTAAACACGTAGGTGTTGGATGGTGATCTATATATTCACCTACTAATTCCTTAGTCTGGTCGTACCATTTCTTCTCATAGTTTTCACCGTTTGCATTTTGTGTATATGTTTTTAAATGTAAGAAGTAAGCTCCAACAGGTCCATATCCATCTTTAAATCTACATAATACAATTCTATTTTCCATTTGAGTCATTTTAGCACCAGCTGCAATTGGTAATGCGTATGCAGAACCATTACTCCAAGGAGCATACCAAGTTCTTCCCATACCTTCTCCAACAGCTCTAGGCTTAAATATGTGTGAAGCTCCTCCTGCTGCAACAATTACAGCCTTTGCTCTAAATACATGGAAATCCCCTGTTCTCATATTAAAGCCAACAGCACCACCCACTCTATTCTCTTTAGCCTCATCCATTAAAAGATGAGTAATCATAATTCTATTATAAATTTTGTCCGCAGATTTTTTTGCTGCTTCTGCAACAATTGGTTTATAACTTTCACCGTGGATCATTATCTGCCACTTACCTTCTCTTAAATATCTTCCAGTCTCTTCATTTTTCATCATAGGAAGACCCCACTCATCAAACATATGAACAGTTGAATCTACATGACGAGCCATGTCATATCCTAAATCTTCTCTAACCATTCCCATCAAATCATTTCTTGCGTATCTGACATGATCTTCAGGTTGATTTTCGCCCCACTGCATACCCATGTAACAGTTAATTGCGTAAAGACCTTGAGCTACTGCCCCACTTCTATCTATGTTTGCTTTCTCAACGCAAACAATTTTCATATCTCTACCCCAGTGCCTTGCTTCGAAAGTTGCACCAGTACCAGCCATACCTCCACCAACAACTAGTACATCGCAGTCTTCATAATGAGTTTTATGCTTAGCCATTAGTAATAAACTCCTTTTTTAAAAGACTCTTTTGGAACTGCAGGAAGTTCACCATCGATGTTTAGTCCTTCAGGTTCACTGTAAAGTCTTTGTGAGTTTAATTCTCCTTGTTTAATTTTTTCACCATCTGCGAGTTTAGGAATAAATTTTCCCCATGGTTTTGTTGTTATAGGTGAAACAAAGTCTTTTGTTGTTCCATTTCTAAATTTAATTTTCCAAGAAATAGTTCCTTTTTCTTCTTCACGTCTTACTCTAACGCTATGTCCCATTGGAGCGAAATCTGCATAACCTCTTACGTCAATTGCATGATTTGGGCATGCTTTTACACATGAATAACATTCCCAACAAAAATTAGGTTCTATATTTTTCGCACGTCTAATGTTTTCATCAATGTGCATTATATCGGATGGACAAATATCTACGCAGTGACCACATCCATCACATCTGGTCATATATACAAAAGTTGACATAATTTATTTTCTTTCCCTTTTTGTTATCATATTAATAATGTTTTGGCTCTTCTCTTTTTATTCCTAGGCCAAATTGCTCAGGGGCATCTGCAGGAGGTGGTAAATTATCTCTAGAACCGTCTGCTTCAGCTAAATTTTTCTGTATTGCTGCTCCAGGCTTATAGAACATATGAGCAAATTTTGACCAATAAACTCCACCAAATAAAACTAAATTTGAAACTACAAACAATGCAAAAAATAAGAATGACAAACCTACTTGACCATTAAATTGAGTGTAAGACCAAGCTAGTCCAAAAGTTGAACATGCTAATAATGCTAAAACAAACAAATCAGCTTTAATAATTCTATACCAAGGGTGTGCTTCAGCAGAAACATCTACTCTTAAAAAAAACCAAAACCAAAAACCACCAGCACATGTAAGTATTGCACCTACATGCCATAGCATTGACCACAATGTAGAAGAAGTTTTATCTTCACCTGTATAACAAAACACTAACATTACTGAAGCAATCCAAAAGATTATAGTTCCATACATACCAAGAACATGTGCCAATCTTCTTTTTCCAAAACCTAATTCTGATGTTGTTCCAATGTCATAAACGGTAGTCTTAGCAATAATTTTTGCCTTCTCGGCAGCTCCAACCTCTCTTGTTGCCTGCAATTTTGCTTTTTTCGCATTGTTAAAAAAATAAGTTAAATTTTTGTGATGTATCATCTGAATAATTGTTCCAATAGCTATTAAAAGTACCATTGCGATTATAAAACCTTGCATAACAACAGTTGGAATTACTTCTGATAATAACGAAAATGGATTTGTTTCAAGCATTTTACCCTTATGTTAAATTATTTTAAATAATTTTAAAGTTTTCTAGTCTAGTTAACTCATCATATCAACAAAAACTATTGATAAATTTGTCTTTAATAACAACTAAAAAAATATTTACTTTCTTTTGTAGTGTTGTTTTTTTGGGATCACAGACCTAACGCCTCCTTGCGGATTCTCCACATCCCCTTCTCTTCTTGGAATTAAATGAATGTGGCAATGCATAATTGATTGACCTGCAGATTTTCCTGCATTTGTGCCTATATTAAAACCTTTTACACTAGAATCTTGTCTTAAAATTTTTTCTTTAGTTTTTAAAATTAAATCGTTACATGCCTGAATTTCCTCTTTAGTAAGCTCAAAGTATGTCTCTAAATGCCTTTTAGGAAAGATAAGACTATGAAATTCTGAGACGGGATAGCTATCTATGGATGAGTAAGCTAATTGATTTTCAAACTGCAGCTCTTCTTTTTTGATTTTGCAAAATATACAAGGGTTGTTTGGATCTTTCATGTTTAAACAAGAGAATTATATATTTTATTTAACTTAGTGTAGCAACCAGTCTTTCTTCTCTTCCATTTAAGATCATTTATTTTTGAAACTGATGTTACTCCTTTACCAGATCCAATAAGAATTATTTCATCATAATCATTAATTGTTTTAATAGAAATATCTTTAAAATTAATTTTAATTTTCTTGCTTATAAATTTAAGTGTGTTTCCAAAATAACAATTTTTTTTAGGTGAAAAAATCTTTCCATTTTTCACAAAAACTAAATTTGAAGTTCCAGTTTCTAATATTTTATCCTTTGCTACTAGGGCAATATCGAATTTAGTTGAATCAACTTTGCTTAATTTTGCTAATATTTTTTTATAATAGAGATTTTTGTAATTTGGTTCTACTCGTTTATATTTAAACAATAAAAGATTAAAATTACTTTTTGGTTTTGGTCTTTTTCTAATTGAGACTGATATCAGTTTTTTATTTAACGCTATACGAAACAAATTATCAGAACCTTTGTATAGAGTATTTTTGTTAATTAAATCTTTAATAATGTTTTTTAAATTGTTTTTTCTTATTCCATATTTTTTTGTAGATTTTATTAAGTTCTCTAAATGCGGTTTTAAAAGTATTAACTTAGGAGGTTTTCCAACCATTCGCATTGTGGTGAATACACCTCTATACCCCCAAAGATCATTGAAACTAACTTCTTTAAGATTACTAAGCTGATAAGATTTTTTTAATAAGAGTATTGCCATTTTCTGTTAAAAAAGATTCTGGATGAAATTGAAATCCATATATTTTGTTTTGATTATCCTCAAGGCCCATAGGTATTTTTGTTTTACTACATCTCATAGTTATTTTAATTGAATTCGATTTGAATGGCTCCATTAATTTTAATGAATGATATCTGCCAACTTTAAATTGTTGGTTGTTTTTAAAGATTTTACTTTGATTATTTGTTTTTATTTTGGATTGAAATCCATGATATATTCTTTTTTGCTGTATGATTTTACCTCCTTCATTATACAAAATCATTTGATAACCTAAACAAATACCAATAATTTTTTTCTTTCCTTTATATTTTTTATAAATTTTTGAAGTTGTTGGATAATCTTTTGGTGATCCAGGTCCTGGAGATAAAACGATCACATCACTTTTATCAAGCGATTTATCATTTACTTCATAATGATTTGCGCAAATTACTTTATCAAATTTTGCAAATTGATGAACCACATTCCAAGTAAAAGAGTCTTGATGATCAATTATGTAAATCATTTAAATAACTCCAGTAAAGATTTTGCTTTAATATAATTTTCATTGAACTCTTTCTTTGGTGAGCTATCTAATACTACACCAGACGCAGCAGAGATCTCTGATTGATTTTTATAATTTAATATAGATCTAATAATAATATTAAACTTCATATCTTGATTAAATTTAATAAATCCAAAACTACCTGTAAAAATATTTCTACTTTCTTTTTCTTGATTATTTAAAAGTTCTAATGTTCTAATTTTAGGGCAACCAATGACGGATCCTCCCGGCATCATTGCTTTAATGATGTCAATCAATTTTGTATTTTTATTTAATATTCCACCTATTGAAGTCACATAATGAAAAAGATGCTTGTATTCCTCAACATATTTTTTTTTGAGTATTTTAACACTTCCTGGTTTACAAATTTTAGATAAATCACTTCTTTCCATATCAACTATCATATTGTGTTCTTTGGTTTCTTTCTCATTATTTTTAAAATATTTAAGAGCTGTATTTTTATTAGAAGGGTATTTTTTCTTAAAAGTACCAGCAATTGGTTTTGTAATTATTTTGTTTTTTTTCTTATCTATCAATGTTTCTGGAGAGCAACTTACTATAGAATAATCCTTGTCTTTTATCATAAATGACTCTGGGGAAGCATTAACACGCATTAATTTCCAAAAAAAATTAATAGGATTAATTAAAGATCTATTTTTATATTTTGTACAAATTTTAATTTGATAAGTTTCACCTTCTCTTATTTTTTTTGAAAATAATTCAAATATTTTTTTATATTTTTCATAAGAAATATTTATCTTAAAGGGACTAAGTATTTGAGTTTTGCTAAATTGATAATTGAATGTATGTTTTTTTATACTAGATATAACTTTAATATCTTTTCTAATTTTAATTATTGTCTCGGGTTTATAAAAAACCCCTTTATAAAAATTTATTCTTTTTTTATTTTGTAAATTAATACCAATTAAATTACATAAAATTTCATAACCAAAAAAACCAAGGTATAAATCTGTTTCTTTTTTGTATTTTTTTTTCTCTAAAGATTTAAAAAAATTATGTATATTTTTTTTTGTTAAAACAATTTTTTTAGAAAAATCAGTGTAAATATTATAACCATCATCTACTTTATAAATAATTAAAGGTTTATCTGATTGATACAGATCCTCTAAATATGGATTAAATTTAAACTTATGCTGGTTGAGTTCTTTCAATTGCTTTCTCTACTATAGGTAAATGTATCAGACCTGCAAAAATTGATAATGCGATAGATCCGTACCATGCATAATCAAAATTTCCATTTAACTCATAAAATACACCACCTAGATATGCTCCTAGGAAAGAACCAATTTGATGGCTTACAAAAACTATTCCATATAACAGTCCAACATATTTTGTACCAAATATGTGTGCAACAATTCCATTTGTTGGAGGAACTGTGGATAACCATAAAAAACCAAAAGTAACTCCAAAAACTATCGAGTTAAATATACTTGGTGGTAAGAAAATAAAATAAATTATAGAAACCCCTCTTAATAGATAAATGGCACTTAAAATTTTTTTCTTACTATACCTTGTTGCTAAATAACCGCTGGTAATCGTACCAACCATATTAAATACTCCAATCAAAGCTAAAACCATTGCAGGTGTCCAGTCAGGCAAACCTTTGTCTGCCATATAAGTAGGAATGTGTGTTGCTACTAAAGCAATATGCCAACCACAAACAAAAAAACCTAAAGTGAGATAAATAAAACTTTTGTTTGCAAATGCCTCTTTTAGAGCATCTTTTGCTGTTTGATTGTTATCTTGATTAACTCCTACAGGTATTTTTGGAGTACTAACAAACAAAGCTACCACTAATCCTAATCCTAAAAGAAGAGAAAAATATAAAAGAGTATTTTCCCAGCCTGTTTCAACTAAGGAATATCTTACAAGTAAAGGCGATACAAAATATCCAAATGAACCTGCACATGTAACAATTCCTGTTGCAATAGTTCTATTAGATGCTGGGAAATGTTTAGCTACTACTGATACTGGGATACCTATTGCAGTGGAGCCTAAGCCTATTCCAATCATCACTCCTATAGTTAAAGTAAAATAACCTCCAGTATTGTAGCCAGAATAAAAAAGCAAAACCCCAATTAAATAAAAAACAAAACCAATAAATATTGCTACCGCACCTCCGTATTTATCAGTAATTACACCAAACAACGGACTGAATACTCCCCAAAGTAATAACTGCAATCCCATTACAAAACCAAAATGAGAAATGGAAATATCTAAGTCAGTATTAAAATCAAAATAAAACAATCCAAATGTCTGTCTTATTCCTAAAGAAATAATTACAACTATAGAAGCAGCAATTAAAGTGATTAGTGCTTTTTTGCTAATAGTAAAACTTTCTGAACTCATTTAATAAATTTTAATGCTTGTTTTATATCATTTATAATGTCTTTAGGATCTTCAAGTCCAATATGCATCCTTATTATATTTTCATCTTTATTTATATGTGTAAATTGTCTCTTACCTAGTGCTTGGTGTGTTTGGTAAAGTGCTAAGCTTTCGAAACCTCCCCAACTAAATCCATACCCAAAAAGTTTTAAAGAATTAACAAATTTTAACACTGAGTTTTTATTTTTTGATTTTATTTTAAATCCTAATAAACCCGATGCCCCAGAATAATATTTTTTCCATAATTTGTAATTTTGACTACCTTTTTTATATGGATAAAAAACTTTAATTATTTTTTTCTGTTTTGATAAAAACTTGGAGACTTTAAGTGCATTTTCCTGATGTTTTTCCAATCTTACATCTAAAGTTCGAATACCTCTTAGAATTAAATACGCATCATCAGGACCTAATCTTAATCCTGAAACTTTACTTGTTGCTTCTACTAATTTAAAAACTCGTTTACTTATAGCTAAACTGCCACCCATTACATCTGAGTGACCAGAATAATATTTTGTTGCAGAGACAATCGACATATCAAAACCTAGCTTAATTGGTTTCAGAAAATAAGGTGTTCCCCAAGTGTTATCTATAGCTGTATAAATTTTATTTTTTTTTGCTAATCTAACTATTTTAGATAAATCTTGAAATTCAAAAGTGTTGCTTCCAGGATTTTCAACAAAAATAAGCTTTGTTTTTTTTGTGATCTTACTTTTTAGATCATTAAAGTCATTTGGATTATAAAATATTGCTCTGATATTAAATTTTTTAAGGTATGTTTCTGTTAAAAGTCTTGATGGTGAGTAAACTGAGTCTGTAACAAGTATTTCATCATCTGGTTTCACAACGCTTAACACACCAAGAAATATTGCACCAAAACCAGTAGGGGTTAGATAAACCTTATAACATTCTTCAATTTTTCTTAAAATTTGTTGTAAAGCATATGTTGTGGATGTTCCCTGTCGACCATAATCAAAATTTCCACTTACTGGATCTTTCAAATATTTATTCTGAGTTTTTTTAATATCCTGCATAGATTTAAAAATAATAGTAGAAGCTCTAACCACAGGAGGATTTACTGACTGATTATGAAAATCTTTAGCTGTATGTTTCAGGAAAGTCTTGAAGGAATTACCCATAATAAATTTGATATGTTATTAAGACAATGCTATATCCCATGAAAAACGTCAATAAAATTAAAATAGGACTAAATGAGTTATCCAAAGAAACATAGAGGCCGAAGAAAACAAGGGTCTAAAAAAAGAAGAGCTAAAAGAAAAAATAAGAAGAAATAATTCTTCTGCTATTCTTTAATCCAACCACCACCAAGCACTTTGTGGCCAAACTGGTCTTTACGATAAAAAACACATGCCTGACCAGGTGAAATACCATCTTCAGGAATTGTTAAATTAACTTTAGCATTATTGTTATTTATAAGATCAACTTTTGCCTCTAGAAGACTTCCAGTAGATCTAACTTTAACAAATAAATTTTGATCTAAATCCTCTTTGTTAGTTAATAAATTTATTTCCTTTAAAGAAATTATTTTTTTTCCAAGTTTTTCTTTAGGTCCAACTATTATTTCATTTTTATCAGAATCTATCTTTAACACGTAAAGGGCTTCTTTATCTGAAACTTTAATTCCTTTTCTTTGTCCAATTGTAAAATTAATAATTCCATCATGAACACCAATTACATCACCATCTAAATTTTTTATATTTCCTTTCTGAAAGGAGTCTGGTCTAAACTTTTGTATTACTGAAGCGTAATCACCATTTGGAACAAAACATATGTCCTGACTGTCAGGTTTATCAGCAACATTTAAATCTAAATTTTTTGCGATTTCTCTAGTTTTATCTTTTAACATTCCACCTAATGGAAATCTTAAATAATTTAATTGCTCTCTAGTTGTATTGAATAAAAAATAACTTTGGTCTCTATTTTCATCGATAGCTCTATACATATTTGTAGTTTTATTTTCTGTAATACTTTTTACATAATGACCCGTAACTAATGCATCAGCTTTGAGTTCTTTTGAAACTTCAAATAAATCTTTAAATTTAACAGTTTGATTACATTGAACACACGGAATTGGAGTTTCACCCTTTAAATAACTATTAACAAAATTATCTATAACACCCTGCTTAAACTTGTCTTGGTAATATAAAATTTTATGCTCTATACCTAACTTATGAGCAACACGTTTAGCGTCCATTATGTCTTGACCTGAACAACACTGTTTTGATGCAGCTACTTCTTTACCATCGTCATAAAGTTTTAGTGTTATACCAATTACATTGTAACCTTCTTTTTTCATGATGCCTGCTACAGTGGAAGAATCTACTCCACCCGACATTGCAACAACTACAGTAGTATCTGAGGGTTTTTTATCTAATCCAATAGAATTTAAATCTTTATTCATAAGGTGGTATTTATACTGATTTACAATATAAGTTAAATTAAATGATTTTAGATTATGAACCAGGTGACAAAGTCACTAATCCTCAAAAAAAAGAATGGGGAATTGGCCAAGTGCAATCTATAATTAACGATAAAGTAACAGTTAATTTTGAAAATGTTGGAAAAAAAGTAATTAACGCAAAAAACGTTGAATTAAAAAAACAAGGAAAATGAAGTTAAACTTAAAAGAGATTGTTGAAAATTTAATTGATATTTTTTTAGAGGCTGGAGATTTGGCTATTCAATTAAGAGAAAAAGGTTTAATAAAAAAAATCAAACCAGACAATACTCCGGTTAGTAATGGTGATTTGGAAGTAAACAAATTCATATCAAAAAAAATTTCCGAGGTTACTCCTAATTTACCTATAATTTCAGAGGAGACTTCTGAAAATAAAGACAACCTAAATTTAAAAGATTTCTGGCTTGTTGATCCTATTGATGGAACTTATGATTATATTAATAATTTAGAGGAATTTACTATTAATGCTGGTTTGATAATCAATAACAAACCTGTTGCAGGATTAATAAATGCTCCTGCAAAAAAAAGAATGTTTTACTCATATGAAAAAGGTAATGCTTTTGAGCTTAGCAACGGTAAAAAAAACAAACTTAAGTAATTTACCTGTCAAGAAATCAGAAAATTTAAAATTTATTTCATACTCAAATAAAATAAAACCTGAAATTCAAAAAATTTATGATGATTTGGGGGTAAAAGAAAATATTAGAATGAAAAGTTCTTTGAAATTTTGTGTAGTTGCTGCTGGTGAATATGATGGTTATGTTGCTGAACCTAGGGCATATGAGTGGGATATAGCAGCTGGTCATGCAATTTTAGAACATTCGGGTGGAACTGTAAGTGATTTTGAAGGAAATGAAATTTTGTATGGTAAAAAAGATTTAAAAAATCCTAGTATAATTCTGAAAAATAAAAATATTTTATAATGGATGAACAATTAAGAATAATATTAATAATTATTGTTTCTGTTTCAATTTTTGGATTATTGGTATTTGTTTTTGTAAAAAATTACATCAGAAACAAGATAAATCTGCTTGTAAAAGAAGAAAAAGATAAAAAGTCAAAGTAGATTTATTATTTTTAGATATTCATTTTTTTCTATATCCATTACTTTTTTTGATGTTTCAAAATCAAAACCATTTCTTGCAAGTAAAGACATATCTTTTTTATAAAATAAAGTTCTATTATCCTCTGCTCTAGCTGGACCAATTCTTTTCTTTTTACATAATTTTATTGCAGAAAAAAAATCTTGATCCGAATTATCTTCTTTTATTTTATCAACTGTATCTTTAATAAATGTTTCGTTAATTCCTTTTCCAATTAGATAATTTCTAATCTTATTAATTGAATTTCCTCTTTGAATCATGCTTTTAGCTTTACTTTCAGAATAAAATTGATCATTTATAAATCTGTTTTTTTCTAAGTCAGACAAAACAATATCAATCAATTTATTTACATCTTTTTTTCTTACATCAGACGCTGATAGTTTCATGTATTTTTTTAATAAATAAGTTTTGAGTTGTTGTTTTGAAGGAGCATACTTTTCAACATAAGCAAAGGCAAAATTACGCATCTCATCAACAGTTACTTGAAGCGTTTTTTTTCTATTTCTTATAGGAATCATTGTTAGATTTAATATAATATATCTAAATGATTGAACAAATTTATACTTATTTCACAATTGAGACACTTTACATGTGGATCAACCTTGGTGTTCTACCTTTTTGGTTTATCTTGATAGTGTTTCCTCAATCACATTTAAGTAGAATTTTTGTAACATCAATTTTTCCTTTTTTCATATTAAGTGGTGTTTATATCTTCATTATATATAAATCTTATTTAATTGGTTACGATTTTGATGGAAATTTCTCTCTTTACTTAGGTCTAAACGAGTTATCTAGATTATTTGAAGATCATTTGTATATAATGATATTTTGGACTCACTTTATAGCAATAAACTTATTTATTGGTGGTTGGATTGTTAAAGACTCTCAAAAGTTTTCTATAAACAAATTTTTGATGGCTGTGCCATTAATTGTGACTTATTTAATTGGTCCTATAGGTTTATTTTTTTATTGGATAATTAGAATTTTTTACGCAAAAAGAATTAGTTTATATGAGTAATCATATAGATTTTTATTTCGATATAATTAGCCCATATGCATACATTGCTCACAAAAAAATTCTTAAATATAAAAATATCATATTTAATTATAAACCGGTCTATTTAGGTGGTCTTCATAAGCTAGCTGGGATTGATTCCCCTGCATTTAATAGATACAAATTGAAAAATAATATTAACGATTGCAATTTGGTTTCAGAAAAAAATAACATTGAATTCAAATGGAATTCTAATTTTCCAATAAATTCTTTAAATATAATGAGGGGATATATTAGTATTAGTAAAGATAAGCAAAATGATTACTTAAATTGTTTTTTTGATGCTTACTGGAAAGATAATCATGACTTATCAAATGTTGAGAATATATCTAAGTTAATAAGGGAATTAAATATTGATAGCGAAGAATTTTTTCAATCTATTAAAAAACAATCTGTTAAAGATCAATTAATTAAATTAACCACTGATGCTTTTGAAAAAGAAGTTTTTGGAACTCCAACCTTTATGGTAAATAAAAAAAATTTTTGGGGACAAGACAGACTCGAGTACGCTATTGAAGAATTAAAAAATTAAACTATTTTAAATTTACTACTAGCAATTGAAGCAAAACCGCCTTCGATATGGGAAGTTTTTTGATACCCCATATCTTTCAATGATTTGACAGCCAAAGCAGATCTTACCCCTCCTGCACAGAATAAAACAAATTCTTTATTTTGGTCTAGTTGTCCATTTTGAAATACAGGGCTATTTGGATCTAAATAAACTTCAAGCATACCTCTTGGTATATGATTTGCCCCTTGAACTTTTCCACTATTTTCTAATTCATTAATTTCTCTTACATCAATCAAATTACAATTATTGTTTTCAAATAATTTATAAGCTTCATCTGCTGAAATTGTTTTAATTTCCTGCATAGCATCATTTACTAAAGTTTGAATTGATTTAATTGTCATAATTAACTATTTCTAATTAACATGTTTTCAAGAAAATTAAAACCTATCTTTGTTGATAATAAATATTTAGTACGATTAGGACCTCAAAGAGATGGTGGATATATAATTGATAAAAGAATAATAAATAAGATTGATTATATTATTACTTGCGGATTAAGTGATGATTGGGATTTTGAAAAAAATTTTTTAAGATTAAATAAAAAAACAATAGTTTTAGCTTTTGATCATACTGTAAATTTATCTTTTTGGAAAAAAAGATTAATTAAAGATTTAATTCATTTTTTTTTACTGAAAAAATTAAGTATTTGGAAAATTATTAATATTTTTAAATATTTTGATTATCTGAGTTTTTTTGGCAAAAAAAATGAACATATGGAGTTAAAAGTCGGAAAAAAAAATATCAAAAATAAGGAAATTAATATTAAAAACATGATTAATCATAAAAAAAATATTCTACTTAAAGTAGATATTGAGGGTGGTGAATATGAAATTCTTAAAGATATAAAATTTTACAGCAAAAGAATAAATTGTTTAATAATCGAATTTCATGAAATAAAAAAAAATCTTAAAAAAATTTATAATTTTATAAATAATATTAAAGATTTAAAATCTGTGCATATACATTGCAATAATATTAATAAATTAGACAAATATGGATATCCATATGCTATTGAGATTACATTTATCAATATAAAAAAAATTAAATATGAAAAGATATATAATTATAAAAATTACCCAATTTCAGGACTTGATTTTCCAAGTGTGAAAAGAAATGATGATATAAAGATCAATTTTATTTGAAATATTTATGAAAAAAATAAAAATTAATCAAAATAATTTTATAAAAAAAATATTTATCAAAGTTGTAAGAAAACTTGGTTTTGAAATAATTGATCAAAATAACTTAACAGTACCAACTAGTGAAAAAAGTTTAGACGATAATCTAAATATTTTAAATAAAAAAAATATTGTCCTTCCATTAGGAGAGGTTAATATAAAAAGAAAAGTTGAAAATTTACTTATAATTTTTAGATCATTTACCAATGAAAATAACCTTTTAACTCAAAATAAAAAAAGACTTTTTGAAAAAGAAAAAAAAGAATATACGTTTAGATCTTTAAATTCAATTTGTAACAATATAATAAATTTAAAAAAAGAAATAAAAGATTTCAATATTTTCTTAAAAATTATTGATGATAATTCACATGAAAGTGTAACAAATCAAATTAAAAAAATATGTACTGATAAAAATATTAATTTTGAAATTAGTAATTTAGATTCTAATAAATATGAAAATAAAATGAATTTTAATAATAATAAAAGAATGCTAGCACACAATTCACATATTTTTGAATCAAAAAATTTTGCAATTAACTCTGATTTTGATTTACTTTATTTTGTTGAGGATGATTATCTTCATGATGATGATGCCTTAATTGAAATGATTTATAGCTATGAGAGAATTTCTTCTCAACTAAATGATGAAATTGTATTGTGTCCAGCAGATTATCCTTATCTTTATATAAATACAGAACATACTCAAAATCTAATAGGATACAAAAAACATTGGCGTAAAATAAATCAGTCTTTATGTACTTATTTAATTTCTAAAATGACTTTAAAAAAATATTGGAAATATTATGAAGATATGTTTTTAAATAATTATGATCCTTATGAAATGCCACTTCATGAATTATATAAAAATATAAATTGTCTATCTCCAATGCCTTCTTTAAGTATTCATCTGACAAATGTTAATTCAATATATGGTTTGTCTCCTTTAAAAGATTGGCTTAAAATATGGGAAAAAAATAAATATTAACTATGAAAGTAAATTCAAAAGCACCGAGTTTTTCCCTTCCATCAACTTCTAATGATATGTATTCTTTGAAGGATTCTTTAGGAAAGTATATAGTTCTATATTTTTATCCTAAAGACGAGACTCCAGGATGTACAATTGAAACCAATGATTTTAATAAGCTACTTGCAAAATTTAAAAAATTGAATTGTGAAATTTTGGGTATTTCTAAAGATAATTTAAAAAGTCATGACAAATTCAGAGATAGATACAAAATCAAATTTGATTTATTGGCTGATGAAGAAATAAAAGTTTTAAAAAAATATAAAGTTTGGGCTAAAAAAAAATTCATGGGACGAGAGTTTATGGGAATAGTTAGAACTACTTTTTTAATAGATAAAAAAGGTAAAATACTCAAAATTTGGAATAATGTTAAAGTAAAAGACCATGCTAAAGAGGTATTAGAAACTCTTCAAAATATTGAAAAAAAATAAAAAAAAGACCCCTTATTTCTAAGGGGCCTTTAATTAACTAACTAGAGAGAGAGATTATAGTTAATTCTTTTTATTAGAGGCTCTTCAATGAGATAACGACATGGAGATCGAAGAGCCTCTATATTACATGCAATTAGTCACGTATTGCGTATGCTATTACTCCTGTTTCAGTTACGTCAGTACCTTTGGCTTCAGCCTCTTTACTTAGTCTAATTCCAAAAGTAGCTTTCATAACAGAGAACACGATGTACGACACCACAAATACAAAAATGTTAATTGATAGCACACCAATTAATTGGGCACTAAAAGATGCATCAGTGTTTGTTAATGGCACAGCTAATGTTCCCCATATTCCAGCAAACATGTGAGCCGGAATTGCACCTACTACATCATCAAGTTTGAAACTAAAAAGTAATTTAGTTCCAAATACAACGATTAAACCACCTACAGCTCCTATGAAAATAGCTGCTAAAGGCGATGGTGCTAATGGTTCAGCTGTTACAGCCACAAGACCACCAATTGCTCCGTTTAACATTTGAATAACATCAGTTTTACCAAACATTAACCTTGTGATTATTGCAGCAGCCATTACACCACCAGCAGCAGCAAGATTAGTGTTAATAAAAATACTTGATACAGCAACTGCATCGTCAAATGTTCCTATGGCAAGTTGAGATCCACCATTGAATCCAAACCAACCCAACCATAAGATGAAAACACCAATTGTTACTAGCGGAATTGAAGAAGCAGCAAAAGGTCTAATAGCTTTCGCTTCACCTTTACTACCAAATCTTCCATATCTAGCACCTAACAACATAATACCAGCTAAAGCTGCTGCACCACCTGTTGAGTGAACTAGTGTTGAACCAGCAAAATCAGAGAAGCCTAGTTCTGCTAACCAGCCTCCACCCCATTGCCAACCCATAACGATTGGATAAATAACTCCAGATAAGATAGCTGCAAATAGAAAGAAAGGCCAAAGTTTTACTCTTTCAGCCATTGCACCTGAACAAATTGATACTGTTGTTGCACAAAAAACCATTTGAAAATACCAATCAGACCCATCAGCATATCCAGTATCAACTGAACTTGCATCAGACCAAGGTGTGAATGTTCCAATGTATCCACCTTCAGGTATACCATACGCTAAGTTATATCCAAATAACCAAAACATAATTCCGGCAATTGAGTAAAGACCAATGTTCTTTGCACAAATTACAGAAACACTTTTGGAAGTTACCATACCAGATTCTAGCATTGCAAAACCCGCTGCCATAAACATGACCATGAAACCACACATTAAAAATAATAGCGAATTGAATATAGCTTGAACTTCAGCAGAAACTGTTGTCTCTGCCATACCCGCACTACTCATGTTTAATAAAAATATCAAACTAAGAATTGGTGCGGACATTTTTTTTATAAATTTAGTCATAAGACCTCCACTTGTTAAGTAATGTTTTATAGTTTTAATTAAATTTAAAAGTAACGCTGATTAGGAAAAGTGGCTATGCAGTTTTTGCATATAGAAACAGCCCTAAACGTGCTTTTAAAACGTTTAGGGCTGTAGAAAAAGAATATTATCTATTGAATACTTCTTTTAAAGCTTTGGCTGGTAAGAATTTTACCTTTTGAGAAGCAGCGATTTGAATCTGCTCACCTGTTCTAGGGTTTCTTCCAACTCTTGCTTTTCTCTTAGCAACTTTGTACGTACCGAACCCAGCAATTTTCACTGAATCATCACCTTTTAGAGCATCTAAAATAGTGTTGGTAATTGTATCAAAAGTTCGCTCAGCATCTGCTTTGCTCAAATTTAATGAGCCAGAAAGCTTAGCAATTAGTTGTTTTTTGTTCATTTTAGCTCCGGTTTTGTTGGTTAATATTTATACTTATCATAAACGTTGATAAATCAAGCTTTTTTTTAGTGTTTATTATTCTAAAACACACAATATCTTGTAAAAACTTAAATAAATGTTGGATTTATTGACTTTTTTAAACGTTTTAAAATATGAATTATCTAAATAAACCTAGGTCTTTTAGATCATTAAATGTGGTGAAAAACATTAATGATAGCAACAAAAACAATCCGATTCGAAAAAAACCTTCTTGAGTTTTTTGAGATAAAGGTCGCCCTAAAACTTTCTCAAATGCATAAAACATTAAATGTCCTCCATCTAACATTGGTATTGGAAATAGATTAATAAGACCCAAACTTATAGAAATGTAAGCCATCATACTAATGAAAGCCAACACTCCAAACGTTGCAACTTGTCCAGAAATTTTAGCAATTCTAATTGGTCCTCCTAATTGAGAAGTATCTGCTTTACCTAAAATCATTCCTCCGATGTATTTTAATGAGGAAACGCTTACAAAATAAACTTCATAACCTGCATGATATAAAGCCTGGGCAGGTCCTAATTTAACATGGTTAACTTTATTATTATAGGCACCAAGCTTAATACCTACCATTCTTTTATTTATTTTATTCCCTAATCCATCATCGCCTTCAACAATATTAGGTTTTACTTTTAGTATTAATTCATCATAGGAACGCTTAACTTTGAAATTTATAAAGTCACCTGTAGACATAGTGATAAACTTAGAAACTTCCATAATACTTTTAACTTCATTACCATCTATTTCTAAAATCATATCCTCAGCTTTAAGCCCTCCTACCATTGCTGGACTATCTTTTTGAACTTCATTTATGACTGCAGGAGTAAAATCTTTACCTATAAAGGTATAAATTAAAAAAAATATTATTAGGGCTAATAAAAAATTAGCTAAAGGACCACCAAATACAATTAAAACTCTTTGGTATAAGGGTTTTAAAATAAATAATTTTTTGGAGATAGAAATGTTT
>CACHCM010000009.1 GCA_902578325.1 uncultured Pelagibacteraceae bacterium | reverse complement strand
CTATAGAAATTATTTTGTCATTTTTAACAATTACACACCCTACTGAAGGATTTGATCCAGTAAGGCCATGCCGAGCTCTAGCCAGATCCAAGGCTATCTCCATGTAAAATTTATCTTTTGATGAAAATTTATGTTTTTTTGTAGACATTAAGTTTGTCCACGAATTGCACGAAATCTTTTTCTTCTCTAAAGTTTCTATAAACTGAAGCAAACCTTACATAACCAACAGGATCTAAATCCTTTAAACCATCCATAACCATTGTACCAATTGTATTAGTTGATACCTCACCTTGACCAAGTTCCTCTAAAGACCTTGATATATGACTTATAAATTTTTCTATTGTCTCAGTATCAATTGGTCTTTTCTTAAGTGCAATATAGATCGATTTAGACAGTTTATCGCGGTCAAAAACTGACTTTCTTCCATTTTTCTTAACAACCATTAATTCACGAATTTGAATTCTTTCAAAAGTAGTAAAGCGTTCACCACAAATACAAAGTCTTCTTCTTCTTATAGCTGTTCCATCTTCTGTAGGTCGTGAATCCACTACAGATGTATCACCCTTTTTTTCGCACGGACAAATCATTTGCTAAAGGTTCTTATATATCGGAAATGACGAAGTTAAAGAAATAACTTCATTTTTTACTTCTTCTTCTATTTTGCTATTATCAGAAGGATTTTCAGACAATCCTTTAAGTGTTTTTGTAATTAATTCTCCAACAGTTTTAAATTCACTTAATCCAAAACCTCGTGTAGTAGCTGCTTGAGTACCTAATCTAATACCTGAGGTAATCATAGGTTTTTCTGTATCAAAAGGAATACCATTTTTATTACAGGTAATATTTGCTCTAGATAAACTTTCAGCCGCAAGATTACCTTTTACATTATAAGGTCTTAAATCAACCAACATCAAGTGAGTATCTGTTCCATCCGAATAAATTTTAAATCCATTATTTTTTAAAGTTTCTGCAAGCATCTTAGCATTAGCTAAAACAGATTTAATGTAATTTTGAAACTCTGGTTGTAAGGCTTCCAAAAATCCAGCAGCCTTAGCTGCAATGATATGCATCAAAGGTCCACCCTGATAACCAGGAAAAACTGCTGTATTAAATTTTTTAGCAAGATCTTCATGATTAGTTAAAATTATACCACCTCTTGCACTTCTAAACACTTTGTGTGTAGTTGATGTAACAACATGAGCATAATCACAAGGATTAGGATAACCTTTACCTGCAACTAGACCTGAGAAGTGTGCCATATCAACCATTAAATATGCTCCAACTTTATCTGCTATTTCTCTAAATCTCTTAAAGTCGATTACTCTAGAATAAGCACTTCCACCCGCAATTATTAGTTTAGGTTTATGTTCTAACGCAAGTTTTTCAACATTATCATAGTCAATTAATTCGGACTCTTTATCAACATCATATCCTATTGCGTTGAACCATTTACCAGACATTGAAATTTTTAATCCGTGAGTAATATGACCTCCTGAATTCAAACTCATGCCCATAAATGTATCCCCTGGGCTTAATAAAGCTAAAAATACCGCACCATTTGCTTGAGCACCTGAATGTGGTTGTGCGTTGGCAAATTTACAATTAAATAATTTTTTTAATCTTTCAATCGCAAGATTTTCTGCAACATCAACGTGCTCGCAACCATTGTAATATCTTTTACCAGGGTAACCTTCGGCATATTTATTGGTTAAAACTGATCCTTGAGCTTCTAATACTGCTTGAGAAACTATATTTTCAGAAGCGATTAGCTCTATATGCTGTTGTTGTCTTATTAATTCATCCTTAATTGCTTTATAAAGCTCTGGATCTTTAACTGATAAACTATCTTCAAAGAAACTTTTATAGCTATCGTTTAAATAATTTTTTTCACTAGACATAATTATATTTTTTTAACTCTTTTTAAATGTCTCCCACCATCAAATTTGGTATTTAAAAAAACACTTATAAACTGTAAAGCATTTTTTTTGGATATCAATCTTGAACCTAATGTAATGATGTTTGCATCATTATGCAATCTGGATAATTTTGTTGATTTTAGATTAAAACATTGCGCTGCACGCACATTTTTATGCTTATTTGCCGCAATATTCATGCCAGTCCCAGATCCACACACTAAAATACCAACATAGCTTTTATTAATTTTGACTTTTCTGGCTACTTTGTGTGCGTAGTCTGGGTAATCAACTCTACTATCATTCTTAGGTCCAAGATCTTCAAATTCTATTTTTTTTTTTATTAAATAATCTTTAATAGATTCTTTTAACTTGAACCCAGCGTGATCTGATGAAATAAAAATTTTTTTCAAATTAATTAAATTTGTAATCTAAAACACAAGCAACTAAATGTATTCGATTTTCTTCACCACCATTAAATGCGTTGTGATACTTCGTATTATTTGTGACCCATACTGACCCATCCGCAGGCATGTGCTTTGCAACATTATCAATAACCATGATACAGCCAGGGTTAGTAATTATAGGTATATGTAATCTTGGCTCAGGATCTCTATGCCAACTCAAAGTTGATCTTGGTTCTTTTAAAAGAATTCTAACTCTTCCTAATTTATATTTAGACGACAGAGCATCATATACTTCTTTAAAGTAAGTATTTTCATAATCTTTTATAAATTCCGAATATTGTGACTCATCAAGAGACTCATCTCTAACTACTTCTTTTCCTGATTTATCAGGTTTTGTCCAATATACTCCTCTAGCCTTGTTACCTTTAATTGAGTCTGGATCACCAGGTATTTGGGTTAATGATATTGCTCCAAAGTGAGTTACACCAGCATCTTCAAATTTTTTAATTTTAACTATTTGATGATAAGCTTCTTGCAACTTTTCAATATCAAACTTAATTTCCTGTTTCTGAAAATCGCTAAAGTCTAATACTCTATCTTCTTTTTTAATATTTAAGTCTATTACTTTTGAATTTTCTATCGTCATCTTGATTGCTTTCTACCCTTTTTTTTGTATATGTGTATATTACATTTGTCGCAATTTAAAAGTAAATTAAAACATGATTATTGGGAAATATCCGAGTCTTAGACTTAGAAGAAATAGAAAAGAATCTTGGTCAAGAAGACTGATTCAAGAAAATAACTTAAGTCCAAATGATTTTATATTACCTATTTTTTTAATTGAAGGATCAAATAAACGGCAAGAGATTTCATCAATGCCAGGTGTATACAGATATACAATTAATCGATTGAGTCAAATAGTGGACAGAGCCATAAAAAAAAAGATACCAATGGTTGCGCTTTTTCCAAAAACCCAAAATGCACATAAAGATGAATTGGGAACAGAATCACTGAATGAAAAAAATTTAGTTTGTAGAGCAATTAAAGAAATTAAAAAAAGATACAAAAATCAAATAGGTATAATGTGTGACGTAGCATTAGATCCCTACACATCACATGGTCATGACGGTTTAATTAAATCTAATACTATTCTAAACGACGAGACTGTGGAGGTACTGATTAATCAATCATTACTTCAGGCAGAGATGGGTTGTGATGTAATTGCCCCATCAGATATGATGGATGGTAGAATAGGAAAAATAAGAAAAGCTTTAGATAAAAATAAATTTCAAAATGTTCAAATATTATCGTACGCTGTAAAATATGCCTCAAGTTTTTATGGACCTTTTAGAGATGCAGTCGGTTCTAAAGGTTCATTAAAAGGAAACAAAAAAACTTATCAGATGGATTATAGAAATTCTGATGAAGCTTTAAGAGAAGTTGCATTAGATATTAAAGAAGGTGCAGATATGGTAATGGTTAAACCAGGTATGCCCTACTTAGACATAATAAAATCAATAAAAGAAAAATTTAAATTACCTGTATTTGCCTATCAAGTATCAGGAGAATACAGCTTAATTGAAACAGCTATAGCGAAAAATTTAATTAATAAAGATGCTATATATGAAAGCTTAGTTGCTTTTAAAAGAGCTGGTGCCAATGCTATAATAAGTTATTACGCTGATAGAATTGATAAAATTATAAAATAATCATTTTAAGGTATTTAAGAATAGCAATCTGCTATTTGGATAATTTAAATTATTTGGTCTTAATATAGTTTTATCTAAATAATCACCTACTAATTTCAAACCTTTCAATAAAGTACTGAGATCATTAACTTCTATATCTTTTTCAATCAAAAAATTAGGTACATATTTTTTTTCATTTAAAGAACTAGCGTAATATACAGTTTTGTTACCTTCTAAATCTTTTTCAACTAAATTTTCTAGCGCTAAGTCATATCCTAATATTTTAAGTAACTCCAATTCCCAAAATATATATTTTTTTATCCAATCTTTTTCTTTTAAAATTAAATATAAATTTTGAATTATAAAATAAACTTTATCATTAGATTGAGACTCTGCTGTTAATATTTTAATAAGATTCATAGCAGATGTAATACAAGACAATTTTTGTTTGTGTTCAAAATATAATGGGGTATAGGCATTTAAAATTTCAATTTTAAAATAACCTATTCTATTTTCATTTTTAGAATTGTAATTAACATGCAGTTTGTTGCCAATTTGAAGGTAATTTTTTATTTTTTTTGAAGTACCACCAAATATAATTCCGGATATTTTACCTTTATCTTTTGTAAATAATTCAGCAATTAATGAGTTTTCATTATATCTTGTTTTGCTTATTAAAAATCCTTCGTCTGACCAATTCATTTTTTATTTGTATTTTTTAAACATTCTATAGCAGCATTTTGTTCAGCTTCTTTCTTTGATTTACCAGTAGCTATAAAATATTTTGTATTGGGTAATTTTACTCCAACTTTAAATATAGGTTTATGCCTTGGACCTATATTTGAAATTAATTTGTACTTGGGTAATTTTTTAAAGTTTTTCAAAGTTAGTTCCTGTAACTTTGTTTTTGCATCTATTTCAGTTACTACACTTTTTTCAATATGATCTTGCCACAAATTTAAAATAGTTTTTTCAACAATTGTAAAACCTTTATCAAGATATATAGCACCAATTAAAGCCTCACAGCTATCAGATATAATTTTGTCCTCTATTTTTATTTTTATATTGTTAGGGTTAAATGTTTTAACATAATTGGCCAAATTGATTTTTTTTGCTATTTCCAAACAGGTTTTTTTATTTACCAAAGATGCAAATTTTTTATCAAGAATTCCTTCTTTTTCCTCTGGATAAATTTCTAAAAGTTTTTTTGCTATCACCAAGCCAAGAACACGATCACCCAGAAACTCTATCTTTTCATTATTTTCATTTGGATTATAGCTTTTATGTGTTAGGGCTTGGATAAGTAGATCTTTGTTTTTAAATTTTAAATCAATTTTTTTTTCTAAGCTCTGAATGTTAATTTTCATTAATTAATTTTATTAAAAGTTCTGTTAAATCTTATTGACTTATGCCATTTCCAAAACTCTATAAAACTGGCTATTTTTTTATCAGAAGAAAAAAATATAAATTGAGCTTTTCCTACTAAATTATCTTTATGCACATACCCTACACTTGTTAAGTATCTGCTATCTTTAGAACAATCCCTGTTGTCACCTAAAAAAAAATAATGATCTTTTGGTACAGTAAACACGTCGGAATTTTGATAGGTATAATCTTTTAGATAAACAGTATGAAACTTTTTTCCATTTGAAAGCTTTTCCTCAAACCTATAAACATCAATACTTTTATCTCCACAGAAAATAGTAGTATTATTATTAATTTTAGATTTAAGAATTTCAGAATTATTTAAATATAAATTAGAGTCTATAAATTGAATTTTATCACCAGGTAGACCGATTAATCTTTTAATGTAATCTGTTCGATTGTCTGCTGGTGTTTTAAATACTATTACATCGCCTCTTTCTGGGCTGCTAAACATAATTCTTTTGTTCAATAATGGAGGGCTAAAAGGAAATGAATGCTTGCTATATCCATAGGTATATTTTGTTACAAACAATCTATCGCCTACTAATAAAGTGGGTTCCATGGAAGATGATGGAATATAAAATGGTTGAACTAAAAGCGATCTAATTATAACTGCTATTATTAATGCATAAATTAAAGTTTTTATATTTTCTGAAAAAAAATTTTTATCTAATTTCATGATCTTTGAATAATTGCAAATGCTGTTGAATAGTTTTTTTCATCTGAGATTGATAGAAAACATTTAAAATTTTTGATTTTAAAGTTCTTTTGAATGATTTTTGTAATTTTTTTATTTTTAACATAATAAGGCTTTCCCATTTTGTCATTAACAACTTCTATATCTTTAAAATTTAAATTTATACGAAATCCTGTGCCAAGAGCTTTAGAAAATGCTTCTTTTGCTGCAAATCTCTTCGAAAAATAAGCCACTTTATTATTTACTGCATTAGATTGTTTCAATTCTTTAAATGAGTAAATTCTTTTTTTAAATAAAGGATTTTTAATCAATTTTTGAATTCTTTTATTTTCTACAATATCAACGCCAATACCAAGAATTTTCATTTATTTTTTTATAATTTTTTTAAAGTTTTTAATTACTTTTGAAAGTCCATCAAATATGGATTCTCCAATTATAAAATGTCCAATATTATACTCCTCAATTTCTATTATTTTTGTTAACATTTTGGTGGTTTTATAGTCTAAACCATGACCAGCATGAACTTCTATATTTAGACTTGATGCTAATTTTGCACTTTTTTTAATTCTGTTTAACTCACTAGAATAATTTTTTTTTAATTTAACTTGGTTTGCTAATTTTCCAGTATGTATCTCAATACAATCAGCATTTAATTTTTTAGCAAGTCTAATATCATTTGGAGATGGATTAATGAATAAACTTGTTCTTATCTTTGCTTTATTAAATTTTTTAATTATTTTCTCTAATTTATTAAGATTGTTTTTTATATTTAAACCTCCTTCAGTAGTAATTTCTTTTCTATTTTCTGGAACTAAACAAATAAAATTTGGTTTTATCTTAAGTGCTTTATTAACAATTTCTTTATTCATAGAAATTTCAAGGTTTACAAGCACATTTTTTAATCCACATATTTTTTTGGCATCAATATCATTTATATGCCTTCTATCTTCTCTTAAATGAATTGTTACAGAATCAGCTCCATAACTAATAACTTTTTTAGCTGCATTTATTGGATCAGGGTGTTTCTCTCCACGAGCATTCCGTAAAGTTGCAATATGATCTATATTTACACCTAGCCTCTTCACTTAATAAATCTGCTTCCTGGGGTTGTTACTGGTATTGAGTTAAGTTCTGGTGGTAATTTATTTGATTTATAAGTTGGAACTTCTATTTTTAAATGAGATGTTATTCCAGTTTTTATTTTTAAAGATTGTTTGGTTGATCTATCAATAATAGATGCAAATCCAATTAATTTTGCTTTTGATTTTTTAATTAACTTTACACACTCTAAACTTGATTTTCCCGTAGTAATTACATCTTCTATAATTAATACTCTTGCACCTTTTTTAATACCGAATCCTCTTCTAAGAGTAAATTTACCATTTACTCTTTCACAAAAAATTGTTTCCTTTTTTAGCAATTTTCCTATTTCATATCCAATAATTACTCCTCCCATTGCAGGAGCTAATATTAAATCAATTTTTTTAAATTTTTTTTTAATTTTATTTGCTAAGGATTTGCAAATTTTATCGGCTAAATTAGGGTAACTTAAAAGTTTTGCACACTGGATGTATTTTGATGAATGTAAACCTGAGGATAGAACAAAATGACCTTCTAGTAATGCATTAGTTTTTTTTAAAATATTTAAGGATTTTTTGTGTGAAAGCATTTCTTTTTTCTTCGTGTCTAATTATTTTAAATTTTATACTCTTTTGTTTTAGCTCTGCAATAAAATTAGTAAAATTCTTAAGGTTTCTAATAATTAATTTAAATTTAAAATTAATATAATTGGGATTTTTACCAACCATTTCTAAGCTCGATATATTTAGTTTATGACTTCCAATGAGTGAGCTTATATCTCCTAACTGACCTGGCTTGTCAGGTAATGACATCCATAGAGTGGTATTGTATTTTTTAATTTTTTCCTCTTTTTGCTCTCCTTTATCGTGCCAATATCTTCGTATTGCTGCTCTAGCTTTACCTGTTTTAGTTGTTGGTATCCAATGAAGTGATGGTGAATTATTTTTAGATGTTATAATATTTACTCGATCACCATTTCTTAAAATGGTTTGTAATTCGCTTTTGTTACCATTAATTTCACAACCAACTGCTGAATTACCAATTTTAGTATGAACAGCATATGCAAAATCTATTGCAGTTGCGTCTTTAGGTAATTTTATAACTGAACCTTTTGGTGTAAAACAAAATACGTTTTCTTGAAACATTTGTAGTTTTGTATACTCATATGAATCTTCGGGATTTTCATTTTTTTCTATAATCTCAACAAGATCTTTTAACCAATCATACTCCTTCCAACTTAAAGAATTAAATTTTTCAGAAGATTTATATTGCCAATGAGATGCGACACCTCTTTCTGCAAATTCATGCATTTCGTGAGTTCTAATTTGAATTTCTATTGGTTTTTTATTTGAACCAATTACAGAAGTATGAATAGATTTGTAACCATTGATTTTTGGAGATGAAATATAGTCTTTAAATTTTCCTGGTATACAATTCCATTTTTTATGAAATATACCAAGAGTTTTGTAACAATCGTCTACATTTTTTAAAATTATCCTAAATCCAATAATGTCTGTTATTTGTTCAAGTGAAACTCTTTTTTTTTGAACCTTTCTCCAAATTGAAAAAGGTGTTTTTTCTCTACCATGTATCTCTGCATTAATTTCATTATCATTCAAGATTTTACTTAGCTCAAAAGAGTGTTCTTCAAATAAATCTTTTCTATCTAATTTTATTTCATCAAGTCTTTGTTTTATTAATTTTCTTGCGTCGTTATTTAAAATTTCAAAAGACAAATCCTCAAGCTCGTCTCTTATTCTGTGCATTCCCATTCTATCAGCTAATGGCGCATAAATTTCCATTGTTTCTTGAGCTATTCTTTTTCTTTTATCTTCTTTTGTAATCGCTTTAATGGTCCTCATATTATGTAGACGATCAGCAATTTTGACTAAAAGAACTCTGATGTCTTTTGATGTTGCTAAAATTAATTTTCTGAAATTCTCAACTTTAGAATTAGCTCCAGCTGAATTTTCAAATACTGAAATTTTCGTTACACCGTCAACTAAATCAGCAACCTCATCTCCAAATTCTTGTTTGATAGTTTCATAAGTTGCAAAAGTATCTTCTATAGTGTCATGCAATAGGCCTGTTGTAATTGTAGCGCTATCTAATTTTAATTCAGTTAAAATATTTGCAACCTCTATTGGGTGAACTGAATAAGGATCACCTGAAGCTCTTTTTTGACTCTTATGCGCTTCGACAGCAAAATTATATGCTTTATCTAATTTTTCAGGATTAAGAAATTTATTATAATTCTTAACTTTATTTATAAGTTCATTTGAATTAAGCATGGTTAATATTATACCACTAAATTAAATTTGTTTAATAGATCTAATGTCTCTATCAGGAAGCAGAGAAATCAAGGTTTTAACATCAATTTGTTTAACAGGATGGATCCAATTCTTTTGAATCTCAAATAATGGAAATAATACAAAGTTTCTTTTGTACATCATTTTATGAGGTAAATTAATTTTAGAATTTTTTTTTGATACCAAATTATTAAAATCAATTATATCTAAATCACATGTACGAGGAGCATTTTTTTTTGCTTTTTTTCTACCTAATTGATTTTCTATAAATTTACATATTTTTAATAGTTCTTGCGGACTGTAAAAACATTTTAATTTTAAAATTATATTTAAGAACTTAGGTTTTCGTGGATCAGGCCAGGAAGGGGTTTCATAATAACTAGATACCGAGAGAAAATTTAATTTATATTCTGATAACAAAAATTTTGCTTTTTCTATATTTATTTTTCTTATACCTAAATTTGAACCTATTCCTAAAAAAACAATTTTAGCTTGATTTTCTAATATATCTTGCTTTTTCACGATTCCAATCTCTACTTTTTTTTGTTGCTCTTTTATCATATTGCTTTTTTCCTTTTGCAACAGCTAGTTCTATTTTAGCCTTTCCTTTTTTAAAATACATTTTTGTTGGAACTAATGTGAAACCATCTCTTTGCATTTTACCTATCAATTTATTTATTTCTTTTTTATTAAGAAGCAATTTTCTATCATCAGTTGGGTTATGATTAGAGTAACTGGCTTGCTTGTATGGAGATATATGTGAATTAATTAAAACAATTTCACCCCCCTTTTCAACAGCATAAGACTCAGCGATATTAACCTTGCCCTCTCTTACTGATTTAATCTCTGATCCCTTTAAAACGATTCCAGCTTCAAAAAGATCTTCAAAAAAATAGTTAAAACTAGCTTTTCTATTTAAACAAATAATTTTCAAACCAGGATTGGTTTTTTTGTTCATTAAATTAACTTAGCAGTCTGAAGAGCTTTTTTTACAATTTCTTTTGTTATGTCTGTTACTTTTACAAGTGGTAGTCTTACATTGTCATCACAAAGTCCTAAAAGTTTTGCAGCATATTTTACTGGACTAGGGTTGCTCTCAACAAACATTGAGTGATGAACAGGTTGTAATATTTTATCTAATCTTTCTGCTTCTTTCATCTCGTTATCGGTGTCTGATGTCGAGAATTTTTGAAAATCTGAACAAAGTTTAGGTGCAATATTAGCTGTTACACTAATAGTACCTACCCCACCACGTTTATTAAATTCAAGAGCATTATCATCATTACCTGTTAATTGAACAAAATCTTTACCCATTTTTTCAAGAGTCTGATTGACTCTATCTAAATCACCTGTTGCATCTTTAACTCCAACTATATTTTTTAATTCATACAGTCTGGCCATTGTATCCACTGACATATCAATCACTGATCTACCAGGAATATTATAAATTATAATTGGTATGCCACACTTGTCATTAATTGCTTTATAATGTTGATACAAACCTTCTTGAGTTGGTTTATTGTAATAAGGTGTGACTATCAAAGCACCGTTAGCTCCTGCTTTTTCTGCATGTGTTGTTAGAGAAATCGCCTCCTCCGTTGAGTTAGAACCCGTTCCAGCAATAACTGGTATTTTTCCATTACTTTCTTTAATACATAAGTCTATTACTCTTTGATGCTCGTCATGACTTAACGTAGGAGATTCACCTGTTGTACCAGCTGGAACAAGTCCGTTAGTACCATTATCGATATGGAAATGGATTAATTTAATATATGCTTCCTCATCTAGACCATTATTTTTAAATGGTGTAATTAAAGCAACATTTGATCCTTTGAACATAAATACTTATAACATAGTTTAAAGATTCATATACTAAAAGATTATGCTCAAAAAAATATTATTTTTAGGTTTCACCGTATCAATATTAATATTTTCAAATAATCTCTTTGCTGAAATCAATTCAGTTGTACCTTTAAAAAAACCTATTTTAAGTAAAGGAGAAATCCAAAAGAAAATATCTATAAATATCCTTAGGCCATTAAAGAAACCCATAAAAACCAAAGAAATTAAAATCGAAGAAGTGATTGTAAAAAAAGAGTTGGTTTTAAAAGAAAAAAAATTAAGTTTCAAAATACCGAAGAAAAAACCAACTATAGCTGGAACTAGTACAACTAAGAATATTAAGATTTCAAGGTATTATAGTAAAAAAGACTTTGGGTTAGCTAAAAAAGCTATTTCAGAAATGCAGAAAAGCAAATGGTCATCTGCTCTTAAAATAGCAAAAAAAGCAAAAGATAACTCAATTTATAATTTTATACAATGGAGACATCTTTTAACGTCTGGTAACAAGGCGTCTTTTTATGAATATCAACTTTTTATAAATAAAAATTCAGATTATCCTAGAATAAGCAGAATTAAATATCTTGCTGAACACAAACTATCAACTGAAAGTGTTTCACCTAAAAAAATAATAAACTGGTTTGGAGAAAAAGATCCATTAAGCGGTTATGGAAAAATGATACTTGGAGAAAGTCACATTTTAGTTGGAGACAAAAATAAAGGTATAAAATTAATAAAAGATGGCTGGATAAAAGCAGATTTATCTAAAAACGAATTAAAATATTTTAGAAAAAAATATAAAAAATATTTAAATGCGGATGATTATATTAAACGAGCTGATTATTTAGCTTGGAACGGAGATCGTTGGGATTTACAAAGATTAATAAGATATCTGCCAAAAGATTACGAACTTTTATATAATGCAAGACATCTTTTAATGAGTAAGGGCTATGGGGTTGACCAAGCCATAGCAAATGTTCCTCAAAAATTTAAGAATGATGCTGGGTTAAACTATGATCGATTGAAATGGAGAAGAAAAAAAGGACGTGTAGACTCTTCAACAGAAATCTTATTGAAAATAAGAAATGATAAAGAGTATTTAGTTAGGCCTGACAAATGGTGGAAAGAAAGAGAAATTATTTCTAGAGCATTACTTTATAAAAAAAAATATGAAATTTCATATAAAATTTCTAGCAATCATGGAATGACTGAAGGACCTGAATATGCAGCTGCTGAATGGATGAGTGGATGGATAGCTTTGAGTTTTTTAAATGATCCAATAACTGCTAAAGATCATTTTAAAAATTTTTATGAAAATGTTAGTTATCCAATAAGCTTGTCTAGGGGTGCCTATTGGCTTGGAAGAGCATATGAGAAAATAGGCGAAAGAGAGCAATCTAATAATTGGTATAGAGAAGCCACAAAATATCTTACTACTTACTATGGTCAGCTAGCCTTTTTAAAATTAAATCCAAATGGAAAATTTGAGTTAGAAAAAGATATGATAATTGATCCAAAATATAGAATTCAATTTTTTAATAAAGAGCTTGTAAAAATTTCTTATCTTCTAGATGATTTAAAGAAAGATAAATATACAAAACATATTTTAAGACATTTAGCTAATGACAATATAGCAAAAGGTAGTGAGGTTTTGGCTGCAGAATTAGCTACAAGTATTAATAGATATGACTTTGCTATTCAGGTTTCAAAAATTGCGTCTTATCAAAAAAGATTTCATAATAAATACAATTATCCAATAATTAGCACTCCTAAATATATTAATAAAAGAAAAATTCCAGAAAGTGCTTTGATCTTATCTATAATTAGACAAGAAAGTGAATTTGATTTAGAAGCTAATAGTCATGCTGGAGCAAAGGGTTTAATGCAATTGATGCCCTACACAGCAAAAATAGTTTCAAAACAAGCTAAACTTCCTTATTCAAAATCAAGATTAACCACTGATCCAGAATATAATATTAATTTAGGCTCACATTATATAGCAGGTTTAATTTTACAATATGATGGTGCCTACCCTTTTGCAGTCGCTGCGTATAATGCTGGGCCCAACAGAGTTAAATATTGGAAAAAAATAAATAAAGATCCACAAAAAAAACAAGTTGATTATGTAGATTGGGTTGAATTAATAAAATTTAGAGAAACAAGAAATTACGTACAGCGTGTAATGGAAAATTATAATGTCTATAGATATATTTTGGAACAACGACCTGTACTTATGAAAAACTTTTTTAAAGATCAGCCTCTATTTTAGTGGCGGAAGAGGAGGGATTCGAACCCTCGGTACAAGTTTCCTCGCACGGTCATTTAGCAAACGACTGGTTTAAGCCTCTCACCCACTCTTCCGTATGACATTGTGTAATAAGCGATTGTATTGAAAATTCAATATATATAAAGTAATTATTCAATTATTATGAGAAATAAGTACTCAGTATTTTCGTTAATCAAAAATGCTCTTTCATATCATGAAAATTGGCAAAGAGCGTGGAAAGATCCTACTCCTAAAAAAGAGTACGATGCAGTTATTGTTGGTGGTGGTGGTCACGGATTAGCGACAGCCTACTATTTAGCAAAAAAACATAATATGAATAATATTGCTGTAGTCGAGAAAGGTTGGATTGGTGGAGGAAATACTGGACGGAATACTACAATTATTAGATCAAATTATTTATGGGACGCCAGTGCAGGATTATATGATCATGCATTAAAAATTTGGGAAGGTTTATCTCAAGAACTAAACTATAATGTAATGTTTAGTCAAAGAGGTGTAATGAACCTTGCACATAATTTACAAGATGTTAGAGATTTAAAAAGACGAACACATGCTAATAGACTAAATGGAATAGACGCAGTCTACTTGAGCACTGAAGAAGTTAAAAAATTTTGTCCTATTATAAATACATCACCAGATATTAGATACCCTGTTTTAGGAGGAACTTTACAACGTAGAGCTGGTACAGCAAGACACGATGCAGTTGCTTGGGGATATGCTAGAGGAGCTGATGCAATGGGTGTTGATATTATTCAAAATTGTGAAGTTAAAGGAATAAAAAGAAATGGAGATAGTGTTGAAGGAATAGAAACAACAAAAGGATTTATAAAAACTAAAAAAGTTGGTGTAGTTGCAGCTGGTCATTCTAGTGTAATAGCTAATATGGCGGGTCTAAGACTTCCACTTGAAAGTAAACCTTTACAGGCTTTAGTTTCTGAACCTGTAAAACCAATTATTGATACAGTTGTAATGTCTAACGCAGTGCATGCTTATGTAAGTCAATCTGACAAAGGGGAGTTAGTCATTGGTGCTGGAACAGACGATTATGTTTCTTATACTCAAAAAGGAAGTCACCAAATAGTTGAAGGAACATTAAATGCAATTTTAGAATTATATCCAATTTTTAGTAGAATGAGAATGTTAAGACAATGGGGAGGAATAGTAGATATATGTCCTGATGCTAGTCCAATTTTAAGTAAAACTTCAATTAAAGGATTATACTTTAATTGTGGTTGGGGTACTGGAGGATTTAAAGCAACTCCTGGATCTGGAGATTTATTTGCACATACTATTGCAAATGATGAACCACACGAACTTAATGCTGCATTTAATTTAAATAGATTTGTAAGCGGAGACCTTGTTGATGAACATGGGGCTGCAGCGGTTGCTCATTAATGTTTTTAATAAACTGTCCATACTGTGGAGAACGAGATCAGCAAGAATTTAAGGCTGGAGGTGAAGCTCATATCGAGAGACCTAAGCAACCAACAGAATTAAGTGATGATGAATGGGCAGAATATTTATTTATGAGAAAAAATACTAAAGGTGTTCAATTTGAAAGATGGAACCATGCACATGGTTGTCGTAAATGGTTTAATATGGTTAGAGATACTTCTAACGACGAAATAAAAGCAATTTACAAAATGGGTGAAAAACCACCCGCTCAATAAAATGAATAAAAACTTAAGAGTAAAATCCAGTGATTATATTGATGAAACTAATAGAATTTCCTTTAAATTTAATGGCAAAACTTACCATGGTTTTAAAGGTGATACATTAGCTTCAGCATTACTTGCAAACGATGTTCATTTAGTTGGAAGAAGTTTTAAATATCATAGACCAAGAGGAATTATGACTTCAGGTTCAGAGGAACCAAATGCTATAGTTCAAATAAACCCGGGTACCAACAGAACAGAACCCAATGTTAGAGCAACTGAAGTAGAGATTTATGAAGGTTTGGAGGCATCCAGTCAAAATTGTTGGCCAAGTGTAGAATTTGATATTGGTGGAATAAACAATTTTCTCTCCCCTTTTTTTCCAGCAGGTTTTTATTACAAAACATTTATGTGGCCTGCTAGTTTTTGGGAAAAATATGAATTTTTCATTCGACACTCAGCCGGTTTGGGGAAATCACCAACTTCAAGTGATCCTGACATTTATGACCACCGAAATATTCACTGTGATGTATTGGTTGTAGGCGCAGGTATATCAGGAATATTAGCGGCAAAAAATGCAGCTAAAAATAATTTTAAAACGTTATTAGTTGATGAAAAAAATGAACTTGGTGGTTCAACTTTTTATGAAAACAATGAATTTAACAAAATTGATAATAAAACTCCTTCTGAATGGTTAAAAAAAGAAATAGAGGAACTTAAAAATATTAAAAATCTTGAAATAAAAACTAGAACAAGTGTAGCTGCTTACCATCAATATAATTATCTATTGGCTAAAGAAAATCTAACTGATCATTTAGAAGCAAAAGATAAAGCAAATAAAATTAGACAAAGACTTCTTAAAATAAGAGCTAAGAAAGTTATTTTGGCCACAGGTGCATTAGAAAGACCATTGATTTTTAATAATAATGATAGACCAGGAATAATGCTTTCATCTGCTATTAAAAAATACAGCGAATTTTATGGAGTTGCATGTGGTAGCAAAAATGTATTTTTTACTAATAATGATAGTGCTTATGAAAGTGCTTTGTCATTATATAACAAAGGTATCAATGTTGAAGCAATCGTTGATATTAGAGACCAATCTGAAAGTAAAATTGTAAAAAAAATAGAAGAAGCAGGTATTAAAATTTACTGGTCACATACAATTGTTGATACAGCTGGATACAAAAGATTAAATAGAGTTTCAATAATGAAACTATCTAATGATGGTACTTCAGTTACTGGAAGTAAAATTTCTATTTCATGTGATTGCTTAGGAGTTGCTGGTGGTTGGACGCCTGCAGTGCATTTATACACACAATCAGGTAGTAAACTTAAGTTTGATGAGGAAAAACAGATTTTCTTACCAAATCAAAATACATCCGAACAAATAAGTGTAGGATCTTGTGGTGGAGATTTTAAAATTGATGAAATCATTAAAAATTTAAATCAAAAGCTTAAAGATAGTCTAAATATTAAAGAAACGGATTTAGATAAAATTAAAATTGAAATTGATCAGGAAAATTCAAAAAGAAATATTTGGTTGCTACCTTCTGATAAACCTTTGGGTAAAACTAAACCATTTGTAGATTATCAAAACGATGCAACCGCTAAAGATATCAAATTGGCATTAAGAGAAGGTTTTAGATCTATCGAACATGTTAAGAGATACACAACTACTGGAATGGGAACTGATCAAGGTAAACTAGGAAATATGCATGCGTTGGGCATAATTGCAGATACTGCAGGCGTTAAAATGGGAGAATTAGGGACCACAACTTTTAGACCTCCTTACACACCATTAACATTTGGAACTATTGTAGGTCGAAATGTAGGAAAGTTTTTTGATATTTTTAGAAGAACACCAATGAATGATTGGCATGTTGAAAATAAAGCTGAATTTGAAAATGTCGGTCAATGGAAGAGAGCATGGTACTACCCTATTAACGGAGAAACTATGCATCAGGCAGTTCAAAGAGAAAGTAAAGCTGCTAGAGAAAGTGCTGGTATATTAGATGCCTCTACTCTCGGTAAAATTGATATTCAAGGAAGTGATGCTTCTGAATTTTTAAATAGAGTTTATACAAATGCTTGGTCAAAATTAGCTATAGGGAAATGTAGATATGGCCTAATGCTCAATGAGGATGGTATGGTTTATGATGATGGAGTTACAACAAGATTAGGTGAAAATCATTACCTTATGACCACAACAACTGGTGGTGCTGCTAATGTTTTAGGTAAACTTGAAGATTATCTTCAAACAGAATGGCCTGAGCTTGATGTGTATTTAACTTCTGTAACAGATCATTATGCTACGGCGAGTTTATGTGGACCTAATAGTAAAAAAATTATTAAAAAAATAATTCCCGATTTAGATTTATCAGATGAAAGCTTTCCTCACATGTCATTCAAAGAGGCTAAAATCGGTAATATTCAATGCAGAATAATGAGAATTAGTTTTACTGGAGAACACAGCTACGAAATAAATGTTCAAGCAAGCTATGGAAAAGATTTATGGGAAAAGTTTATAGAAGCAGGAAAAGAGTTTAACATTACACCTTATGGAACTGAAACAATGCACTTATTAAGAGCAGAAAAAGGTTTTATTATTGTTGGTCAAGATACTGACGGAACAATGACACCTATCGATCTTCAAATGGATTGGATAGTAAGCAAGAAGAAATACGATTTCATAGGTAAAAGATCTCTTTATAGGTCTGATACAATGAAAGAAGATAGAAAACAATTGGTGGGATTATTAACAGAAGATCCAAATGTAATTTTAGAGGAAGGAGCACAAATCGTTTCTGAGCTAAATCAAAATCCAGTAGAAATGCTTGGACATGTAACTTCAAGTTATTTCAGTCCCAACCTAAACAAATCAATCGCACTTGCAGTAGTTAGAGGTGGAAAAGACATGATGGGAAAACAACTTTTTGTGCCAATGGAAAATAAAAATATTAATGTCACTGTTGCAAATCCAGTGTTTTACGATGAGAAAAATGAGAGGTTAAATGCTTAATTATAATTCAGTTATTAAAAATGAAATTAATCAAGAAAGTGTTTCAGTAAAAGAAATCTCTCATGTAATGAAAATTAATTTAAGAGGTAAAAGAAGAGAGTTTTTAAAAAATATTGGTAAAAATCTTAATATGATCCTTCCTACAGAGGCAAACACTTCAACAACTAGTGATAAATTAACAGCAATATGGCTTAGCCCAGATGAATGGATGATAGTTTCTAACCAGCTTGTAAGTAAGGACACCAACAAATACGAGCTACATGAAATGTTATTTAATAGTATTTCAAAAACAAATTTAGGTGCTGTTACTAATGTAACAGATCAATTTGTTCAATTAGAACTAAAAGGCAAAAATATTTATGAAATTTTTTCAGCAGGATCTCCCTTTAATTTTAATGAATTTAAAGAAAAGAAAGGATCAACAACTCAGACAGTTTTAAATCATATAGATGTGATTCTGCACCATAAAGATGAAAATATTGTAAATCTGTTTGTTAGAAGATCTTTTGCTGAACATCTTTGTTCTTGGATTGAAGACTGTGCTTCAAGATTATAAACTTATTTTTTTCTTCTAAACTCCCATGGCATTTCAAATTTACCTTGCCAAATACCTTTTTTTTCATTTTTAGCATTAATTTCGTTTGATATATATTTTTTTGAGTATTTTCTATAAGCTACTGCATAACCGTTTGAAACTAGCCAAGAATTTAGATTTAAATTTCTTTTATAGCACTCTCCAATTAATCTTTTATATCTGTCAATATCCAAAATTTTACAAGTTATTACTTTGTTATTTATTTTTTTTTGTAATTTTTGAGTTGAAATTTTTCCACATGGATAATCTTTAGTTAAAGTAAAAAAAATTATTGTTAAATATACTTTTTTACACATTTGTTTGAATTCAGGTGCATCAATTCCATGCAATCTTATTTTTTTTGAATTTATTTTTATTGTATCACCATCAATAATTTGAGCATTTCCAGAAATTTCTTTTATCTCTTCAGACTTAACATCTTTATATGTGAGAATAAAAAATATCGAACAGATTATAATTAAAATTATCGCTTTCCTTTTTGTAAAAAACATATTTAAAAAATATTAAACATAAGCCAATTTATGTTTAATATAATATTTAACATAAAATAGTAATATCAATGATATCAACCATTGAAAGATAGCCCAAATATAAAAAAAAGTTTTAAAATCTGCATTTAAATACTTTGCAATGTAAAAGGATAAAACTGGTACTATCACATTTCTGGCAATATTATTAACCATCGCTTTTTCAGATTTTTTTAATGCCATAAAAAATCCATTTGATAAGAAAAATATTGGATAAGCAGGTAAAATAAATGCTGAAATCTTAAGGTACATCGAGCCATGCATAATTACATCTGAATTTGAAGAAAAGAATTTAGGAACAATGTCAGCACTTATAAAAATAACTACACCAGCAATTAACATTATAAATAGACCATATTTTATTGAGGTAAAATATGATTGCTCCACTCTATCGTAATATTTTGCTCCAATATTTTGCGCTATTATAGAAATTATTGCTGTATTAATTCCTAATATTGGTAACAAAACTACTTGCTCAATTCTTGTGGCAGATCCATACCCTGCTACAGCATATTCACCAAATAATCCAACATATGTAAAAACAACTGTTGCGGCAATAGAATATCCTAATATGGCGATTGTAATTGGCATTGATTGAAAAAAAATATTTTTTAAGAAAAAAAATTTAGCTTTGAAATGGTCTAAAGTTATTTGTTTAATTCTTTGATTATTTAATATTTTTATCAGAATAACTAACAAAGATATAAATTGAGCAATTAAAGTTGCTATCCCAATACCAGTTATTCCTAATGGTGGTATAAATAAAAAACCAAAAATAAAAATTGGATTTAAAATAATATTTAAGAAAAAAGAAAATATTAGAACATTTCTGTAAGTTTTAGTATCTCCTTCTGCGTGTAAGAATGAATTTAATGCTACTACTAAAATAAATAATATCGTACCTAAAAAAATTACATTTATATATTCGAGTCCAAGAATTGTTACTTCTTGAGAAGAATTCATTAATAAAAATATCTTTTCTCCAAAAGTAAATCCTAAAATAGATACAACTACCGAAATTATAATCGAATAAATAATTACATTTCCAAAATAACTTAAAACATTTTTTTCGTTTTTTTCTCCAATACTGCTGCCAATCAATGATGTACCCGCTACGGTAACTCCAATAGATGTTGCAATTATCAAAAAATATATCGGAAAAGACTTACTCAAAGCAGATAAGGCTTCTGGCGATATTTTTCCTGCATAAAAAGTATCTACGATTGTGTAAAGTGTTTGGAATAAGGTTCCTACACTTGCTGGTACAGCAAGTTTTCTTACTAACAACGAAACTTCATCTTTTAATAAATTCATTAATTTAAGATTTGTTAATACTCTTTTTGAAAGATATGTCTTTTTCCTGCTTCTTTAGCAAGATTAATTTGTTTCTGTCTCATTCTAAATCTTGATTTTTGATTGTCTGTTAGATTATCGTGACAATTTGGACATGAAACGCCCTCTTCATATTTTTTTGATTTTTTATCCTTAAGAGAAATAGGCTTCCTACAACCACTGCAAATCGAGTAAGAACCAACTTTTAGACCATGTTTTAAACTAATTCTGTTATCAAAAACAAAACATTCACCTTTCCATAAACTTTTTTTCTTATTAGTTTTTTTCAGATAATTTAAAATTCCACCATTTAACTGATAAATATTATTAAAACCTTTTTTTTCCAAATATACAGATGCCTTTTCACAACGAATTCCACCAGTACAAAACATAGCTATAGGTTGATTTTTTTTTAATTTTTTAAGATATTTTGGAAAATCTCTAAAGTTATCAACATCAGGATTGATTGCTCCCTTAAAAGTTCCAACATCGTATTCAAATGATTTTCTCACATCTATTAGAACAGTATCCTTTTCTTTAATCAGCTTATTCCATTTGATTGGATTTAGATGGCTATCTTTTTTCTTTATTCTTTTATTTAAAATTAAGTTCATAGGAACAACCTCGTTTTTGATTTTCACTTTAGGTTTATGAAATGGTTGGAATGAGCTTTTAGAGACATTGCTAGTGTTAAATTCTTTAAATTTAAGAGTTCTTTTTAAATCGTTAATTACGAATTTAATATCTGCAGCTTTACCAGATATAGTTCCATTTACACCTTCCTTGGAGATAATAATCGTGCCTCTAATGTTTTTCTTTTTTAAAGTTTCTAATAAAACTTTTTGATTTTTCTTTAGATAAGAAATTTTAAGGAATTTATAAAAGCCAACTACTTCAAACATTATAATTTTCTACAAACGGTCATTCCATCTCCAAGAGGAATTATTAATTTTTCAACCCTTGTATCCTCTGAGATATGACTATTAAACTCTTTAATATTTTTGGTAAATTTATCATTATTGTTTTTATTAACAACGTCTCCATACCATAAAACATTATCAATGATTATTAGACCATTTTGGTTCAATAATTGTAAAGAACGTTCATAGTATTCAATATAATTCATTTTATCTGCATCGATAAAAACTAAATCAAACTTTTCATTTTTAATTTCTTCTAAACTTTCTATAGCAGGCTTAATTAATGTTTTTATTTTATGGTCTTGATTAGCTTTTTTAAAAAAATCTATTGCAACTTTATTGGTTTCTTCATTTTTATCTAAAGCAATTATTTTGCCATCATCTGATAATGCCAAAGCCATAGATAAAGTACTTAATCCTGTAAATGTACCTATCTCTAAAACTTTTTTGATTTTTGAAATTTTTATAACTAAATGCAGAAATTGACTTTGTGAAATTGAAATTTGCATTCTTTTGATATCACCAAGAGATGTGTTGTAATCAATTATTTCTTTTTGGACTGGATGTAAATTAAATCCATGACTTAAAATATACTCTTGGAGTTCTTTAGTTATGTTTAGGTCTGAACCCATAAATTCTAAAGTTTTTTCTTTAAAATCTCATTAACTAATTGAGGATTTGCTTTTCCACCAGAAACTTTCATTACCTGGCCAACAAAGAAACCAAATAATTTAACTTTACCTGATTTATATTCGGTAGCTTTATCTCTGTTATCATCAATAACCTTATCTATCAGCGCCTCAAGTGCTTTTGGATCACTCTCTTGTTTTAAACCTTTTTCTTCAACAATTTTTTTAGGATCCTTGTCGCCTTCCATCATTTGTTCAAATACTGTTTTTGCAATTTTTCCTGAAATTGTTCCATCTTTAATTAAATTGATTAACTTTGATAAATTGCCTGCGCTTATAGGGCTTTCGGTTATTTCTAAATTTTTTTCATTTAACGCTGCAAATAACTCACCAATTATCCAATTTGTTGCAAGTTTTACATCAGATTTTTTAATTACATTTTCAAAATAATTAGATGTTTCAATATCCGAAACTAAAATATTAGCTTCGTAAGGAGATAACTTGAATTTTTCTATAAATCTTTTTTTCTTTTCATCCGGTAGCTCTGGAATTTCTGATTTTAATTTTTCAATAAAGTCATCTGAAACTTCTAATGGCAATAAATCTGGATCTGGAAAATATCTATAATCATGAGCATCCTCTTTTGATCTCATTGATCTAGTTTCATTCTTTTTAGTATCAAAAAGTCTTGTTTCTTGATCAATTGTTTGACCATCCTCAATTAAATCAACTTGTCTGTTAGCCTCGTATTCAATTGCCATCTGCATGAACTTTATTGAGTTAACATTTTTGATCTCACATCGGGTTCCAAAATCTTTTGAACCTTTTTTTCTAACAGATACATTTACATCAGCTCTCAAAGATCCTTCCTGCATGTTTCCATCACAGGTGCCTAAATATCTCATTATAGATCTTAATTTTTTAATATATGCATTTACTTCATCTGGAGATCTTAGGTCAGGTTTGCTTACAATTTCCATTAAAGCTACACCTGATCTATTTAAATCTACAAAAGTATTTTTAGGATCTAGATCATGAATACTTTTACCCGCATCTTGCTCCAAGTGTAATCTTTCTATACCTACCTCTTTTTGACCATCGGGCATATCAAGTATTACTTTGCCCTCACCTACAATTGGATCTTTGAATTGTGAGATTTGATAACCCTGAGGTAGGTCAGCATAAAAATAATTTTTTCTATCAAAGACAGATCTATTATTGATTTTAGCTTTTAATCCAATTCCTGTTTTAATAGCTTGTTTTACGCAATACTCGTTAATTACCGGTAACATTCCCGGAAATGCTGCATCAACTAAACTTACTTGAGTATTTGGTTCAGCTCCAAATTTGGTTGCTGATGTAGAAAATAATTTAGACTCCGATGTAACTTGTGCATGAACTTCTAGACCAATGACAACTTCATATTGATTATTATTTCTATTAATTAGATATTCAGATTTGTTCTTACTCACTTAATCCACCAATCAGTAATATTGTTTTTAAAATTAATTTTTTCTTCCATAGCATATGCAATGTTTAAAATATTTTGTTCATCAAAAGCCTTACCAATTATCTGTAATCCCAATGGATATCCTCTAGTATCATGGCCTGCAGGTATAGAAATTCCAGGTAAACCTGCTAAATTTACTGGAACAGTAAAAATATCATTTAAATACATTGAAACCGGATCATTTGTTTTTTCACCAATTTTAAACGCAGAACTTGGAGTGGATGGGGTTAGAATTGCATCAACTTTTTTATAAGCATTATCAAAATCATTTTTAATAAGTTTTCTTACCTTTTGAGCTTTAAGATAATAAGCATCATAATATCCTGAAGATAAAACATAAGTACCAATCATTATTCTTCTTTGAACTTCAGCACCAAATCCTTCAGATCTAGTGTTTTCATACATATCAATAAGATTTTCTCCTTCAGCTCTAAAACCATATTTAACACCATCATATCTAGCTAAATTAGATGAGGCCTCAGCTGGTGCTACGATATAATAAGTTGGTAATGCATAATTAGTATGAGGTAGAGATATATCGATAATCTCAGCACCACAATCTTTTGCGTATTCAATACCTTTTTTCCATAAGTCTTCTATTTCTTTAGGCATGCCATCTACTCTATATTCTTTGGGTATTCCTATTTTTTTACCTTTAATATCTTTTTTTAATTCTTTGCTGTACTCGTTTCTTTTAAAGTCTGTTGATGTAGAATCTTTTTCATCATAAGTGCTAATAACTTCCTGTAACAATGCACAATCTTTAACATTTTGCGCCATTGGACCAGCTTGATCTAGGGATGACGCAAATGCTACAATTCCGTATCTAGAGCAACTACCATAAGTAGGTTTTAATCCAACAGTTCCAGTAAATGAAGCAGGCTGTCTTATAGATCCACCTGTATCTGTTCCAATAGTTATTGGTGTTAATTGAGCTGCTACAGCGCAAGACGATCCACCTGAAGAACCTCCCGGAACTAAATTCTTATCAATTGGGTTTTGTACATTACCAAAAAAACTAGTTTCATTAGATGAACCCATTGCAAATTCATCACAATTTAATTTCCCCATTAGGATGCCTCCTTCGTTCCAAATGTTTTGTGTGACTGTCGACTCGTAAGTTGGAACAAAATTATTCAAAATCTTGCTTCCTGCCGTAGTTCTTAAATCTCTTGTACAAAATAAATCTTTTACAGCCATTGGAATGCCAGGCAATTTCAGGTCAAGATTAGGTTTTTCATCAAACTTTTTTGCTTTATTCAAAGCATTTGCATAATCTTCAGTTATATATGCATTTAAATATTTTGATTTTTCAGATCTTTCAACAAATGCTTTAGTAACTTCACTTGAAGAAAGTTTTTTACTTTTTATATTCTCTACTAACTCAGATAATGCTTGTTTGGTTATGTCTGACATTATTCAATTACCTTCGGTACTACAAAATAATCTTCATTTTCCTTAGGAGAATTTTTTATTACTTGATCTCTTAAGTTTTTACTTTTTACTTCATCTGATCTAAGTTTTAGAGTTGTTTCAGCAACAGAAGTTAATGGTTCAACATTGTCAGTTTTTAATTCGTTAAGTTTTTCAATAAAATCGAAAATTGAATTTAAATCTCCTGCAAGTTTCTCTGCTTTTTTCTCATCTACAGAAATTCTTGATAGTTTAGATATGTGCTTTATTGTTTTAAGATCGATGCTCATATGGTATTTAAATATGTCGCAAACTATCACTTAAGTTTAAAATATACAATATGATCACTATTGAAGAATTCAAAAAAAAACAGTCTGAAACCTCGAGATTGATCGGTTTAGATCTTGGTTCAAAAAGAATCGGTGTATCAATTTGTGATGAAAAACAGTCAATAGCCACACCCTTTAAAACGATCAATAAAACCAATAATGATGATCTAATCAACGAATTAAAAAAAATAATAGACGAAAACAATATTAAAGGAATTATCGTTGGATATCCAATTAACATGGATGGTTCATTAGGTCCCTCTGCTCAATCAGTAAGTGATGTATCTAAAAATATAGACCAAAATGTTGATGTAGATGTTTGTTTATGGGATGAAAGACTTTCAACTGTTGGCGCATTTAATCTATCCAGTCAGCTTGATGTTAATGTTTCTAAGCGTGAAAAAAACATAGATCAAAATGCAGCTGCATTTATTCTTCAAGGAGCTATAGATTATTTAAATAATTAATCCTTGCCATTTAGGTGCTTTATAGCTATAGAGTTAATTTTAATGGCAATTAAAACCAATAAAGCTATTAAAATCTCGCAAAAACATCTGTTAGGTATCCAAGATTTATCAGTTAATGATATTAATTATATCCTGGATGAGTCAGAAGCTTTCATAAAATTAAACCAGAGTAAAAATAAAAAAATTGATGTGTTAAGAGGCAAAACACAAATAAACTTATTTTTTGAGCCATCAACCAGAACACAAAGCTCATTTGAACTTGCTGGAAAAAGACTTGGTGCAGACGTCATGTCAATGAATATGGGTAATTCGGCAATTAAAAAAGGTGAAACTTTGATTGATACAGCAATGACTTTAAATGCAATGCATCCAGATATAATTGTAATAAGACATCAAGACTCTGGTGCTTGTAATCTATTATCACAAAAAGTTAATTGTGTTGTATTAAATGCTGGTGATGGTAGACGTGAGCACCCTACCCAAGCATTATTAGATGCATTAACAATTAGAAATCGAAAAAAAAAAATTCAAGGATTAAAAATAGCAATATGTGGAGATATCCTTCACTCGAGAGTAGCTAGATCAAATATTTACCTTCTTACAATGTTAGGAGCTGAGGTTAATATTGTTGCTCCATCAAATCTTATGCCAAAAGAAATTGAAAAATTTGGAGTAAACACTTTCACTGATATGAAAAAAGGTCTCAAAGATTGTGATATTGTGATGATGCTTAGATTGCAAAATGAAAGGATGACCAGTTCATATCTTTCATCAAATAGAGAGTACTACGAATATTATGGATTAACACCTGACAAACTTGATCATGCAAAATCAGATGCTCTAATTATGCATCCTGGTCCAATGAATAGAGGAATAGAAATTGATACAAGATTAGCAGACGACATAAATAAAAGTGTAATTAAGGAACAAGTTGAATTAGGTGTTGCTGTAAGAATGGCATGTTTAAAAATATTTTGTGAATAAATGAAAAAACAATACTTTATAAATGCAAATATTATAGATCCTCATAACTCTATTAACGAAAATGGTGGATTAATAATTGGAGAAGACGGAAAGATAGAGGCTGTAGGAAAAAAGGTAAATACAAATAATTTACCAACTAGAGAAAAAACAACTGACTTAAAGGGTAAATATATATTTCCTGGGATAGTAGATATGAGAGTTTTTGTAGGCGAACCAGGATATGAATATAAAGAAAATTTTAGAACTTTGAGTAATGCTGCATTATCTGGTGGAGTTACCTCGGTTGTAACAATGCCTAATACAGATCCAATTATAGACAATGTATCAATTGTAGATTTTTTAAAAAGAAGAGGACGTGATAAGTCTAAAATAAATATCTATCCTTGCGCTTCATTAACTCAAAACACTGATGGTACTAATATGACTGAATTTGGGTTACTGGCTAAAAAAGGAATTATCGCATTTACTGATGGAGTGAAAACAATTCAAAATACTAGACTTATGTCTAGAATTATGAATTCAGCTAAAGATTTGGGATGTCTTATAATGCAACACGCTGAAGATTACGATTTGGCTAAAAATGGAATGATTAATTCTGGTATTATTGCATCAAAACTAGGCTTGTCTAGCATACCAGATATTGCTGAAAGAATTATAATAGAAAGAGACCTTACTCTCTTAGAAAAAACTAAATGTCGATATCATATATCTCAACTATCGGCAGGTAAATCTGTAGATATAATTAAGGAACGTAAACAAAATGTTAAATTTACTTGCGGTGTATCAATAAATAATCTCTCATTAAATGAAAATGATATTGGTGATTTTAGAACATTTTTAAAATTATCACCTCCACTAAGAAGAGAAGAAGATCGACAAGCTTTAGTTCAAGGATTAAAAGATAAAACTATTGATGTAATTGTTTCTGACCATAAACCTGAAGACGAAGAGTCTAAAAGATTAACTTTTGCTCAAGCTGCAACAGGTGCATCCGGTATTGAAACATTGTTATCTTTAAGTTTAGAATTATTTCATAATGGATCCGTAAAACTTGAAACTTTAATACAAGCTTTAACCTCTAACCCAGCAAAAATATTGAATATTAACAAAGGGAACTTGTCTGTAGGTAATGATGCAGATTTTTGCATAGTAGATATCAATAAACCATGGATTGTAAAAAAAGAAAATTTAATCTCTAAATCTAAAAATACTTCAATTGAAGACAAGAAACTTCAAGGAAAAGTAACCAATACATTTGTAAAAGGTATAGAATTATTTAAAATATAAAAATGGAACTTTTTATAATAGGTATTATCTCATACCTAATGGGATCAATTCCTTTTGGATTAATTTTAACTAAAATATTTTTAAAAAAAGATATTAGAGAGATAGGCTCGGGTAATATTGGTGCAACAAATGCTTTAAGAACTGGTAATAAACTAATTGGTTATTCAACACTAATACTTGATGTGTTAAAAGCAGTAATACCTGTTTTGTACGTCAAAATTAATTTCCCTGATGCGATCTATATTTCAGCTTTATGTGCTTTTATAGGTCATGTGTTTCCAGTATGGTTAAGATTTAAAGGTGGCAAAGGTGTAGCGACATATGTTGGGATACTTTTTTCTTTAAATATTATTTTTGGTTTAGTGTTTGGTATTTGTTGGTTAATAATTTTTTTTATTTCTAAATATTCATCTTTATCTTCCTTGATAGGATCACTTTCTACACCTGTTTATATTTTAATTTTTGAGGGTTCAGAAAATGTATTTTTTTACGTAATAATGTTTATTTTAATATTTTTTACCCACAGAGAAAATATTAAACGCTTGAAAAATAAAGAAGAAACTAAGACAAAAATTTATTAATTTGACTATCAAACTCTTTTAAGTAGTTTGTTATTTTATGAATCTAGTCATAGTTGAAAGCCCTGCTAAAGCTAAAACAATTAATAAATATTTAGGAGATAACTATACCGTTTTAGCTAGCTATGGTCATATTAGAGATCTTCCTTCAAAAAATGGATCAGTTGATCCTGATCAAAATTTTAAAATGGAATGGGAAGTTGATAGCTTTTCAAAAAAATATTTAAAAGAAATTGCTGATGCTGCGAAAGATTCCTCAAAAATAATTCTTGCTACCGACCCAGATCGTGAGGGTGAAGCGATAGCATGGCATGTAAAAGAATATTTAGATGAAAAAAAACTTTTAAAAGACAAAGAAATTGAACGTGTGGTATTTAATGAAATAACAAAAAAAGCCGTCACACATGGTATTGAAAATCCAAGACAAATAGAGCCCTTATTAGTTGATGCATATATGGCTAGAAGAGCGTTAGATTACTTGGTTGGATTTAATATATCACCAATACTGTGGACTAAATTACCTGGTTCAAAATCAGCAGGTAGAGTTCAATCTGTTGCACTTAAATTAATTACTGAAAGAGAGCATGAAATTGAATTATTCAAGCCTGAAGAATTTTGGACTTTAAGTATTAATTTTCAGGATAAAAACAAAAATAAGATTATAGCAAGTATTTCTCAACTTGATGAAGAAAAAATTGAAAAATTTTCATTTAAAAATAAGGTTGAAATTGCAAAGGCAATTTCC
>CACHCM010000008.1 GCA_902578325.1 uncultured Pelagibacteraceae bacterium | reverse complement strand
TTCCTTTGTGATTTTTATGAAGAAAAGATTTATCTTCAATATTTATACTTTCAATATTAATTTGATTTAATAATTTATTTTTTACAATTGTAATTAACTCATTTATATCCATATATGTTATTATATATCATGAAAAATATTTGTGACTGGAATAATTGTAATGAAATAGGTGAATATAAGGCACCAGTTGAAAAAGATAACAGCAGAAAATTTAGAATGCTTTGCCTTAAGCATGTAAAAGAATTTAATAAAAATTGGAACTATTTTTCAGGAATGAATGATGACCAAGTAATGGATTTTTTGAAATCTGATATGACTTGGCACAAACCGACACAAAGCTTTAGCTCTTCAGATAATTTTTTTAAAGTGTTGTGGAATACAACTTTGAGAGATGAGTTCGATAAAGAAAAAATAAATGGAGATTATAATCATATGCGTCAATTTAAATTCGATCATAAAGATATAAAAGCTTTTGGAATATTAGGGGTTTCTGTGGGTTTAAATTGGAAGAAAATACAAGATAAATTCAAATTACTTGTGAAAAAATTTCACCCTGATATGAATTCTGGAAATAAAAAATATGAGGAAAAACTAAAACTTATAACATTAGCTTACACCCAATTAAAAAATACCTATAGAGAAAAAATTGACACCAAATCTTAACACAGAACCAGACATTAAAGTTTCATTAAAACAAACTTTTGGAATTGACTCGGAAATGGAAGTTGACGCATTTTCAAAAAAAAATGAATATGTTCCTGAAATTGATAAAAACTACAAGTTCGATAGAGATACTACTTTAGCTATTATTTCAGGATTTGCGTTTAATAAAAGAGTTTTAGTTCAAGGATATCATGGCACTGGAAAATCTACTCACATTGAACAAATCGCTGCAAGATTAAATTGGCCTTGTATCCGTGTAAATTTAGATAGTCATGTAAGTAGAATTGATTTGATAGGAAAAGATGCGATTGTTCTTAAAGATGGTAAACAAGTAACTCAATTTAACGAGGGAATTTTACCATGGTCTATACAAAATCCAGTTGCACTTGTTTTTGATGAATATGATGCTGGTAGACCTGATGTAATGTTTGTAATTCAAAGAGTTTTAGAGGCTGAGGGTAATTTTACATTACTAGATAAAAACAAAGTAATTAAACAAAATAAATTTTTTAGATTATTTGCTACTTCAAATACAGTTGGGCTTGGTGATACGACAGGTCTTTATCATGGTACGCAACAAATTAACCAAGGTCAGATGGATAGATGGAATATCGTTACAACGTTAAACTATCTTAGCCTAGAGAAAGAAATGGATATTGTTTTGTCTAAAAATAAAAACTTAAATAATGCAAAAGGAAAAGAGAAAGTTGCAAACATGATAAAAGTAGCATCTTTAACACGTAAAGGATTTATTGCAGGAGATATTTCAACAGTGATGAGCCCAAGAACGGTGTTACATTGGGCAGAAAATGCAGAGATTTTTAAAGATACTGGTTACGCCTTTAGAGTAACTTTTCTTAATAAATGTGATGATATTGAAAAAAATACCATCGCAGAATATTATCAAAGATGTTTTGGTGATGAGCTACCAGAATCTTTGATAAATATTCAAATCTAATGAGCACTAAAGAAAATAATTTAAAAGAAAAATTCAAAATTGCTTTAACTTCTACAGCAAAAGTAATTGCTGATGATTTTGATACAAAAAAAATAAATTCTGAAGAGAAAAAAATAAAAGAATTTAATTTTCTAGAGATTGATAATTTAACTAGTCCAGCTGATTTTATAAGATTACGGGCAGAAACAGATTCTTCTGCTTTGAAAAAAAAATTTTGTAATGAATCAATTTATAAAAAAAACCTTCCGTCAAATACATCTTCTAGATCTCTTTATAATATTGCTGAAAAAATACGTTATGAGACTCTAGGAGGAAAAATGCTGAAAGGAATTGAGAAAAATTTTCAAGAAAATTATCATCAAATAATAAATCGTAAAAGAAAAGATCAATTAAAAACTAAAGAGGATGTATCTGTTTCAGAGGCATTCGAGCTATATATGCTCAAGAATTTTCATAAAATTAAGCTAAATCCTCTAACAACAAAAATGCTTAATTTTTGGGAGAAAGACTTTGAGGAGGCTATAGAAAAACATAAAGAATTTTTAATTAAAAATCTTGAAAATCAAAATATTTATAGTTCAAAGTTTTCAGAAATATTGGAAGAAATGGATATTTTTCAAAGTGAAGATGAAGACGAAAGAAAAGAAGAAAATCAAGATCAAGGACAAGATAATCCATCAAATGAAGATGAAAATAATGACAAAGAAGATAATAAAGATGAAAAAGATGAAAATGTATCAGAAGCTTCACTAGATGCTGATTATAGTGTTGATGAATTTAACTTTGATGAACAATTGTCGGACACTGAGTCAGATGAACAGAGCTCTGAGCAAGTAGCTCAAAAAAAAATAGATAATATCAATTTAGATTATAAAATATTTACAACTCAGTTTGATGAAGTTGTAAAAGCTGAAAACCTAGAAAATGCAGATGAGGCATCAAAACTAAGAAGAAATTTAGATCAACAATTAATCGGCTTCCAAGATATTATAACAAAACTTGCAAATAAACTTCAAAGACAATTACTTGCGAAACAAAATAGAGCATGGGAATTTGATTTAGAAGAGGGATTATTAGACAGTTCAAAACTTCCAAGAATCATTATGGACCCATATAATTCTTTATCATTCAAAAAAGAAAAAGATTTAGATTTTAAAGATACAGTAGTGACTCTACTCATAGATAACTCTGGATCTATGAGAGGAAGACCAATCACTATTGCGGCTATTTGTGCAGATATTTTATCAAGAACGTTGGAAAGATGTTCTGTTAAAGTCGAAATTTTAGGCTTTACAACTAAAAATTGGAAGGGCGGACAGAGCAGAGAATTATGGACAAAAAATTCTAAACCGAAAACACCAGGAAGATTGAACGACCTAAGACATATAATTTATAAAGGAGGAGATACTCATTGGAGACAGGTAAAAAATAATTTAGGACTAATGCTAAAAGAAGGATTGCTCAAAGAAAACATTGATGGAGAAGCTATATCTTGGGCCTATAATAGAATTAAAAAGAGAAAAGAAGAAAGAAAAATATTAATGGTTATTTCTGATGGAGCCCCAGTGGATGACTCAACTCTTTCTGTAAATTCAGGTGACTTTCTAGAAAAACATTTAAAAAGGATTGTGAAGTTTATTGAAAATAAATCAGATATTGAAGTTTTAGCTATAGGAATTGGTCACGATGTTTCAAGATATTATAATAAAGCTATCAAAATTACCGATGTAAATGAACTAGGAGATGTTATGATATCTCAATTAAGCTCATTATTTGAAACAAAGAACAAATATCACTAAATATTAAATAATTCCTTATTCTTCCATCTAATAATAACTTCAGCACCACTACGTGTTTTTGAATTTCTACAATTGACTGATGCAAAATTTTTTTCTAATAAAGTTTTTCCAATAAACAAACCTAGTCCCAAACCCTCTTTAGACTTATCTTTCGAATAATTTGATTTTAAATATGGTTCTCCAATTTTAGATATAATATCACGTGGATAACCATTACCATCATCTTCTACAGTAAGCTCTGTAAATTCACTATCACTTTTTAGATTTATAAAAATAGAATTTTTGGCAAATTTATTTGCGTTTCCTATAAAGTTTCTTAATCCATAAACTATTTCAATAGATTTACTTATTTTTTTTGGGTTTGAATCTTGATCAAAATTAAAGACAAACTCCTTTTTACTTATTTCCTTAAATGAAGAGATAATTTCATGCAAATAATCCCGAATATTTATATCTTTATCAATAAATTCATCTTCTTCCACAGGATTTAAAGTTAATCTTTTTAAAATTTCATTACATCGCTGAACTTGGCTATTCAATAACTCTATATCTTTTTCCAAATCCTTTTGTCCCTTAAATTGTTTCATTAAATCATGTGCAATTATTGTAATTGTAGAAAGTGGTGTACCTAGAGAATGTGCTGCTGCTGCAGCTTGACCACCCAAAGATAAAAGCTCATGTTCTTTAGCCATTACCTCTTCCATTTTTCCTAATGCCTCTTTTCTTAATCTAGATTGTGTACCAAACGTCATCGCAAAATAATTTAAAAATACCAAAGCTATAATCAAAGATAATGGGATAGAGTAATAAAAATAATGATTGTTATGAAAATCACTATTTAAATTAATTGGCAAATCTTGATGACTAAAAGTTAAAAATAGGATTATAATTATTGTAAAGATTACTAACAAAGTATTAGTTCTTAAGCTTAAATTCGATGAGGAAAAAACACTTGGTATTAATATAAAGATCACAAATGGATTGGTTATTCCTCCTGACAAATAAAGAAGGATACCTAATTGTAAAATATCTATAAACAGGAATAAAAAAGCAGATCTGTCTGATAATTGCGTTTTTTTATAAATAAAAATTAAATAAAAATTACTTAATACCCCTAAAAATATAACTAAATTTGAGGTAATAAAATCGAAACTAGGATTTAGGAATAAATATACAAAATTTACTGCAATTAATTGTCCAATAATTCCAATCCATCTTAAAGTTATATAAGTTGATTTTTTAAAAGAATGATATTTTGAAGTTTCAAAAAACTTCATTTTTAAATATCTAGGTTTTGAACATTAAGTGCGTTATCGAATATATAATCTTTTCTTAATGAAACATCATTGCCCATAAGTTTATGAATCAAACCTTGGTCTTTTTTTGGATCTTTCGAGTACTTAACCTGAAGTAAATTTCTTGTTGCTGGATCTAATGTAGTATTCCACAACTCATCTGGATTCATCTCTCCTAGACCTTTAAACCTTTGAATATTCATTTTGGATTTTTCTATTTCAAGACCTTTAAAATATTCTTTTGAGCCTTTTTTAAATTTCTTTAATTCTTTATTATTGTTTATGATGTAATCTTCTAGCTCTTTTTCATCTTTTATATAAACACCTTTTGAACCTTTATTAATTTTAAATAATGGAGGTTGTGCTAAATATAAATATCCCTTTTCAATTAACTTATTGAAAGGTTTGTTATTAAAAAACGTCAAAAGTAAAGCTCTAATATGAGAACCATCAACATCAGCGTCAGTCATAATTATAATTTTTCCATACCTAATATCTTTTTCATCAATTTCCTCTACTTTAGGATCTAATCCTAGGGCATTAATCAAAGTTACTATCTCATTAGAAGAAATCATTTTTGATAAAGCCTTGGTTCTTAGATCAGAACCATTACTGTTGCCATTACCATTTTTTTTAATTTTTAAATCTTCTACATATGTATTAAGTATTTTTCCCCTTAAAGGTAAAACGGCTTGGTTTGCTCTATTTCTTCCTTGTTTTGCAGAACCACCAGCTGAATCACCCTCTACAATAAACAATTCCGTTCCATCTTGTTTGCCAATTTGACAATCGGCTAATTTTCCAGGAAGACCACTTAATTCAAGGGCTCCTTTTCTTCTTACATTTTCTCTTGCTTTTCTAGCAACATCTCTAGCCATTGCAGCTTGAATAACTTTAGCTAAAATAATTTTTGCAATAGAGGGATTTTGATCAAACCAAATAGATAATTTTTCATTAACTAATGTTTCTACAATCATCCTTACTTCTGATGAAACTAGTTTATCTTTTGTCTGAGATGAAAATTTCGGATCTGGAATTTTAGTTGAAAGTACACAAGTTAGACCTTCCTTGATATCGTCACCTGAGATTGCCAGTTTATTTTTTTTTAGTAAATTATTTTCATTGGCATATTTATTAACTACCCTAGTTAATGCGCTTCTAAATCCCAACAAGTGAGTTCCACCATCTTTTTGATAAATATTATTCGTATATGGAAATATGTCTTCTGTGTATCCTGCATTCCATTTTAATGAACACTCTAATTCAATATTATTTTTTTTTCCTTCAATATATATTGGTTTTCTAAACAAATCATTTCCATTTTTATTTTGGAGTTTTTCTCTTTTTTCATCTAAAAAATCTACAAATTCGAGAACACCACCTTCAAATTTAAACTCAGACGTTTTCTCTTTCTTTTGACTTGCGTCCGTAAATATTATCTTAATTCCTTTATTTAAAAATGCTAATTCTCGCATTCTTTTAATAAGAATATTTGCACTAAATTTTGTTGAAGAAAAAATTTCTTTTGAAGGTAAAAAAGTAATTTGTGTACCGGTTTGCTTTGCTTTTCCTAATACCTTTAAAGGAGCTTTTGCTTCACCATTTTGAAATTCTATGTAGTGTTTTTTTCCGTCTCTAAATATCTCCAACTGTAATTTTTCCGAAAGTGCATTGACAACTGAAACACCAACACCATGCAATCCACCTGATACTTTATAAGATTCATGATCAAACTTACCACCAGCATGAAGTTGGGTCATAATTACTTCTGCAGCTGATTTTTTTTCTCCTTTATGGATATCAACAGGAATACCTCTACCATCATCATTAACTGTAATTGTTCCATCAGAGTTAATTTTTACATTAATATTTTTACAATATCCTGCTAGCGCCTCATCAATTGAGTTATCTACAACTTCATAGACCATATGATGTAAACCAGTTCCATCATCCGTATCTCCAATATACATCCCTGGTCTTTTTCTCACTGCTTCAAGACCCTTCAAAACTTTGATGGAGTCTGCCTGATATGTATTTTTATTTGTCATTTTTTTAAATAATGGAAAAAGAAAATTATAACATTTTTTAAAAAAAATGCTTATTTATCTTAATGAAAAAACTACGAAATGCTCAAATAACTATTGAAAAATAAAGCTTATTTGCATGTGTAAAGAATTTGATTTCTGTTTGTTGTTATTAGGCTAATTTGAAGCTTTAACACATGTAAATTAATTTTAATATTAATAACTATCACAATAATATTGATGAGATTTTTTTTTTAAATTATTAAACTTAATTATGTTTTCTTCACTAATAAAAATTCCATTATTAAAAAGAATAATACCTAGTTTAGGTCTTAAAATTTTGAAAATACTTAAAAAAAATAGAGGTTATTTTAAAATCAAAGATACCAGAATGTTTTTGGATTTTTTAGATCCTATAGATAAACAAATAATTCTCAATCAAGAATACGAAAAATTAGAAATAAATTATTTAATGAAAGAGATAAAAAAAAATAATATTATTCATTTTTTTGATATAGGAGCTAACTGTGGGTATTACTCAATATTCATTGCCAAAAATATATCAAACATAATGATTCAATCATATGAGCCAAACAAAGAGGCTTTTTTCAAATTTAAAAAAACACTAGAAATCAATCCAGATTTAAAAGAAAAAATTAATATCTACAATTTTGGATTATCTGTTGAAAAAAAAGAATTAAAAATGCAATCGATGGTTAAACATGGTTATTCTCAAACGGGAGGATCTGCAATAATAGAAAATATTTCATATGAAAATTTTGATGTTTATGATGCACAATTTGAAACTGGAGATAAAATTATAAATCAAAATAAAAATACAATTGCTATTAAAATTGATGTTGAAGGACATGAGTTAAATGTTTTAAAAGGATTAAAAAATACAATCACTAATAATAAAATAATTATTCAAGTAGAAATATTTGAAAAAAATTTCAAAAAGGTAAATAATTTTTTAACATCACTAGATTATAAAATTATTTATGAAATTAAGGAAAGATCAAATTATTTTTATAGTAATATTTAATTTTTGTCTGGCGGAGAGAATGGGATTCGAACCCATGAAAGAATTACTCCTTTACACGCTTTCCAAGCGTGCGCCTTCAACCACTCGGCCACCTCTCCATTTATTTTTCTTTTGATATCTTAAGTACACCAATAAATGCCTCTTGTGGAATTTCAACTCTTCCAAATTGTTTTGATCTGGCTTTTCCTTTTTTCTGCTTTTCTAAAAGTTTTCTTTTTCTATCAGTTGCTCCACCGCCATGAATTTTGGTTAAAACATCTTTTTTAAACCCTTTAATTGTTTCTCTAGCAATAATTTTACCTCCAATTGCAGCTTGAACTGGAATCATAAAGTTATGTCGAGGTATTAAATCTTTTAATTTTTCACAAACTTCTCTTCCAGTTTTTTGTGCGAAGTCCTTATGTATCATCATTGCTAAAGCATCAACCGGTTCTCCATTCACTAGAATACCAAGTTTTACCAAATCTCCTTCTCTATGCTCAATAATGTCATAGTCAAAACTTGCATAGCCACTGGTCATAGATTTTAGCCTATCATTAAAATCAAAAACAACTTCATTCAATGGTAACTCATAATTTACAACAGCTCTATTTCCAGAATAACTTAAATTGGTCTGAATTCCTCTTTTGTCCTGGCACATTTTTATAATGGAGCCTAAATATTGGTCAGGTGTAATAATTGTTGCTTTTATCCATGGTTCTTCTATGTATTTAATTAAAGTTGGATCAGGTAAGCTTGATGGATTTTGTAGATCAATTATGTTTCCGTTATTAAGATAAACTTTGTAAACAACACCAGGTGTAGTTGTTAATAAATTAACATCAAATTCTCTTTCTAATCTTTCTGTTACAATTTCCAAATGAAGTAAACCTAAAAATCCACATCTAAAACCTAATCCTAAAGCAGATGATGACTCTGGTTCAAAAGAGAAACTTGCATCATTTAATTGTAATTTAGCTAAACCGTCTTTAAGTTTTTGAAACTCAGAACTATCTACTGGAAATAACCCACAGAACACTACCGGTTTACTTGGTTTAAATCCTGGCAAAGCATCTTTTAAAGGTTTTAAAGCATTACAAATCGTATCTCCAACTTTTGTTTCAGACAAAACTTTAATACCTGTCGTAATAAATCCAATTTCACCAGTATTTAGTTCATTTATGTTTACTGGTTTTGGTGTAAATACTCCAACTTTTTCAACTATATACTCCTGATTGGTAGACATCATTTTTATTTTCATGTGTTTTGAAAGTTTACCATCTATCACTCTCACTAGGATCACTACACCTAGATATGTATCATACCAACTATCAACCAATAAACATTTTAAATCTGCTGCACTTTCTCCTTTTGGAGCTGGTAATGTTGAAATAATTTGCTCTAAAATATCTTCTATTCCTTCTCCTGTTTTACCTGAACATGGAATTGCATTTTCAGTATCAATTCCTATAACTTCCTCAATTTGTTTTTTTGTTCTATCTAAATCCGATGCAGGTAAATCAACCTTATTTAAAACTGGTACTATCTCATGGTTTGTATCTAAAGCTTGGTAAACATTTGCTAAAGTTTGAGCTTCTACTCCTTGTGTACTATCTACAATTAAGATTGAACCTTCACAGGCATATAAAGATCTACTTACTTCATAACTGAAATCTACATGACCTGGGGTATCAATAATATTTAAAATGTAATTTTTTCCACTTTTAGCTTTATAATTTAATTTTACAGTTTGTGCTTTAATTGTGATTCCTCTTTCCCGCTCAATATCCATAGAATCTAAAACTTGAGCTTTCATTTCTCTTTCAGTTAATCCACCACAACTATGAATAATCCTATCAGCAATAGTTGATTTTCCATGATCAATATGTGCAATTATTGCAAAATTTCTTATATTATCAATTGAACTCATTAATTATTTTAGGAACGAATTTTAGCACCAGTTTTATTTTCAACTGTTTCTATTATCAAATTATTAGTTTTTTCTAAATCATTATCCGTTAATGTTTTTTCCAATGATTGAATAGTAACGCTTATAGCAACTGATTTTTGATTTTCAGGAATATTGTCTCCTTCGTAAACGTCGAATACTTTAATATTTGAAATTAAATTTTTATTAATATTTGATATGACACTTACTATATCTTGTACACTTATTTTTTTATCAACAATAAATGCAAAATCTCTTTCGGATTTTTGAAAGTCGGATACTGAATATGTTGTTTTTTGATCTTTTAAAGGTTTTTTTGGCAGTTTTAAATTATCCATAAATATTTCGAATCCTACTAAAGACTCTGTTTTAATATCTAGCGTTTTGATAATGTTTGGATGAATTTCACCAAAATAAGCAGCCACCTTATCTTTTCCCTTATTTAAAAATATTCTGCCTGATTTTCCTGGATGATAATAATTGGGACTTTCATCATCTATATAAAATTTTTCAATGTCATAACCAGCTTCAACTAAAGTTTGTATTACATCTCTTTTAATATCAAAAACATCTATATTTCTCTCTTTTTCAATCCATGAAAGTCTAGATTTTTTTCCAGCTGACAAACCACAGACAACTGTATTTTGTTCTCCAGGTTGTGAACCATAAAATATTGGCCCTATTTCAAATATTGATAAATCTTTAATTCCTCTATCCAAGTTTTTGCTCATATACATTACTAAATTTGAATATATAGAATTTCTTAATACTCCCAATTCAGAGCTGATTGGATTTACAATTTTTATTTCTTTACTGGCCTCTTTAAAGTAATCATTATATTTAGAGTCTGTAAAAGACCAAGTAATTGCCTCCAAATACCCTTTGGATGCTACTGCCCTCTGAAGAAAATGAAATAACTTTTGAGTTGGATTTAAAGTGTTTTTTGATCTTTCTTTAATGGGGTTTTCTATTTTTATTTTTTCATAGCCACTAATTCTTACAAGTTCCTCAACTATATCAATTTCTTGAACAATATCTGGTCTCCAAGATGGAACTGAAAGTTTAAAGAATTTATTTTCTTTTTTTAATTTAAAACCAAGTTTTTCTAAAATAATTATCATTTCTTTAGTTGAAATTTTAAAACCAGTAATTTTTTCAAATGTTTTGGGTTCAAATTTTATTATTTTGTTTTTATAAGACTTTATTTTTTGAATATCTATTTTACTAATTTCACCACCACAAATTTCCTTAATTAAAAAAGCTGCTTTATTTAATCCATCCTCAATAGATAACTGATCAATACCTCTTTCAAATCTAAATTTAGCATCTGTATCGATATTCAATTTCTTAGCAGTTTTTCTAATTGATCTTGGATCAAAATAAGCCGACTCTAATAAAACATTTTTTGTACCTAACTCTGTACCAGATCTTATTCCACCAATAATTCCTCCTAGGCCTAAGACACCTTTGTTATCACTTATTACACACATTCCATCATCTAGTTTATAATTTTTATTATCTAGAGCAGTAAATTCTTCTCCTGATTTTGAATTTCTAACAATTATTCCCTTATCAATTTTGTTAGCATCGTATGCGTGCAAAGGACGATTGATATCAATCATCACATAATTTGTAATATCCACAATTGCAGATATTGGTTTTTGACCTATAGAAATTAATTTATCTTTCAACCATTGAGGACTCTCTGTATTTTTGACGTTCGTTATCAAGCAGCTACCAAAAGATAAACACCCTTGATTTTTTTCTTTTGTTATTTTTACCTTTAAGGTCTGTTTTTTATTAGATTTAATTTTTTTATTTTTTTCTGGTTTTAAGTTTCCAAAACCTGCGGCTGATAAATCTCTCGCTATGCCCCGAACACCAAGACAGTCTGGTCTATTTGGTGTAATTGATAAATCGATAAGATTAAAACTTGGTTTAGAAAAATAACTTTTTCCAATATTTTTTGCGTATTTGGATGACAACAGCTCAGTAATCCCATCACTTTCATCTGATAAATTCAATTCAGATTCAGAACAGAGCATTCCATAAGATGTAACATCTCTTATTTTAGCGACAACAAGCTTAGTTTTGTTTTTTGGGATTATTGCACCAGGTGGTGCATAGACAGTAAGAAGGCCCTTTCTCGCATTTGCAGCCCCACAAACAACTTTTTTGATTTCTTTATTACCAACATCAACATCACAAACTTTAAGTCTGTCTGCATTTGGATGTTTTTCTGTTTTTATAATTTTTGCTATCTTAAATAAATCTAATCCTTCAGATAAGTTTTCTATACTCTCAACCTCAAGGCCTATATCCGTTAGTTTCTCTAGAAGTTTATCTTCTTTAGCACTTACTTTTAAATGATCTTTTAACCAATCATATGTAATCTTCATCTGCTTAAACCTCTATAATTTGAAGGAACATCAAGTGGATCAAAACCAAAATGATTTAGCCATCTGTAATCACAATCAAAAAACGCTCTTAAATCATTAATGCCATATTTAAGCATTGCTAATCGGTCTATACCTATGCCAAATGCATATCCTTGATATTTAGAAGGATCTACTTTTACATTTCTTAATACATTAGGATGCACCATGCCGCAGCCTAAAATTTCAAGCCATTTATCTCCTTCTCCAATAATTATTTTTCCATCTTTTATTTCATAACCAATATCTACTTCAGCAGATGGTTCTGTGAATGGAAAATGACTAGGTCTAAATCTCATTTTAATTTTTTCGACTTCAAAAAATTCTTTAATGAAATAATTCAAACATCCTTTCAAATGTCCCATATTAATATTTGAGTCAATATGCAAACCTTCTACTTGATGAAACATTGGTGCGTGTGTTTGATCACTATCTGATCTATAAGTTCTCCCAGGAGCAATAATCTTAAATGGGGGTTTGTCTTTTAGCATAGTTCTAATTTGAACCGGCGAAGTATGAGTTCGTAACAAAACCTCTTTGTTTTCATCTAAGTAAAATGTATCATGCATATCTCTTGCTGGATGATTGTCAGGTGTGTTTAAAGCAGTAAAGTTGTTATATTCATTTTCAACATCAGGGCCTTCTTCAACACTAAATCCTATTTCAGAGAAAATAGATGAAATTTCATCAATAGTTTGTGATACTGGATGAACTTTTCCTCTAACGAATGGTCTTTCAGGTAAAGTTATATCAACTTTTTCCTTTTCTAATCTTTCGTTTATTTTTTTTCCTTCTATCTCACTAATTTTAGAAGTTATCAAATTCTGAAGTTCATCTTTAATTTGATTTAAATCTGATGCAAATTTTTTTCTATCAGTCTCTGGAATTGAACCAATTATTTTAAATTTTGATGAAATTAAACCATTTTTACCAAAGAGCTCAGTTTTGATTTCATTTATTTGATCAATACTTAAATCATTTTTTAGCTTTGGTATAAACTGATCTCTAATATTTTTTATCTCTGACATATTTGTAGATTATTTCCTTAAGAAATAAAAACAATAGAGAAGATTAATTTAAAGCTGATTGAGCTTTTTGTACAATTGTTTTGAATGCTTCTGGGCTATCGTAAGCAATTTCAGCAAGAATTTTTCTATCTATTGCAATACCACATTTATTTAATCCATTGATAAATTTTGAGTAAGTTAAGCCTTCAGCTCTAACTCCAGCGTTGATTCTCTGTATCCACAATGATTTAAAATCTCTTTTTCTATTTCTTCTATCTCTGTAAGCGTATTGCATGGATTTTTCCATGGCTTGCTTGGCAACTCTAATGGTATTTTTTCTTCTGCCCCATTGACCCTTTACAGCTTTTAAAACTTTTTTATGTTTAGCTTTACTAGTTACACCTCTTTTAACTCTTGCCATTATTAACCTCTTAAACTGTAAGGCATGTATGACTTAACAATTTTTCCATCTTGTTTGGACAATGTTGTAGTGCCTCTCAGTTTTCTTATTTGTGAATTCGTTCTTTTGATCATGCCATGTCTTTTACCTGCTTGAGCAGAAATAACCTTACCCTTAGCAGATATTTTAAATCTTTTTTTTGCTGAGCTTTTTGTTTTTAGTTTTGGCATAATTCTGCGGACTTATACAAAGAAAGATATAATTTTACAACCTCTATTAAGGCTTATAAAGGCTGAATTACCATAATCATTTGCTTCCCATCAAACTTGGGATGCAGTTCTACCTTACCTATATCCTTCATATCTTCTTGAATTTTACCCATTAGTTCATTTCCTAGATGGGAATGCTGAAGTTCTCTACCTTTAAATCTTATAGTAAACTTAACCTTGTCTCCTTTTGCTATAAATTTTTTAGCATTTTTAACTTTAAACTCATAATCATGAGTTTCCGTAACAGGTCTCATTTTAATTTCTTTTAAAGAAACAATTTTTTGTTTTTTCTTTGCAAGATTTGCTTTTTTCTGAGCATCATACTTATATTTACCCATATCCATTATTTTACATACAGGAGGATTCGCATTAGGTGCTATTTCAATTAAATCTAAACCTTGATTTTTTGCCATAGAAATAGCTTCATTAGTATTCATCACTCCAAGATTTTCTCCATCACTTGCTATAACTTGTACATCGGGAGAGGAGATTCTATTATTAGATCTCGGGCCTCTATCCTTGGTTCTTCTTTGAAAATAATTTTGTTTAAAGTCTGCCACTTAGTTTGAGGATGCTTTGTTTAAAGCAGAGAATGTTTTTAAGAATTGATCTATACCCATATTTTCTTGTTTATTAGAGTCTAATCTTCTAATCGTTACTGAATTGGAGTCAACTTCTTTTTTACCACAAATTAATAAAAGCGGTATTTTTGCTAAAGAATGATCTCTAATTTTATAATTTAAATTATGATTTTTTAAATCTACTGCAGAACTTATACCTGAATTTTTAATTTTATTTGATACCTCAACTGCATAGTCGTTAAATTCTTCTGAAATAGGTATTACCATAGTCTGTAAAGGAGATATCCAAAATGGAAACTTGCCTGCATAGTTTTCAATTAAAATTCCAATAAATCTCTCTAGAGAACCAAATAATGCTCTATGCAACATAACAGGAACTTTTTTAGTTCCATCTTTGTCAACATAAGAAGCATCTAATCTCCCAGGTAAATTTAAATCTACTTGCAAAGTTCCACATTGCCAATCTCTACCAATAGCATCTCTTAAAACAAATTCAATTTTAGGACCATAAAATGCTCCCTCACCTTTATTAATAGTATATTCTAATTTAGAGGCTTTAACAGCTTCAAGCAAAGAGGCTTCCGCTTTATCCCATACTAAATCATCACCCACTCTTACTTCTGGCCTGTCTGCATATTTTAGAATTACATTTTCAAAACCAAGGTCCTTATAAATATCTAGTATTAAATTTGTAACAATTAAACATTCACTAGTAATTTGATCTTCAGTACAAAAAATATGAGCGTCATCTTGAGTAAAGGCTCTTACTCTCAACAATCCATGTAAAGCACCTGATGGCTCATAACGATGAACTTTTCCAAATTCAGCAAAACGTAATGGAAGATCTCTGTAACTTTTTAAGCCTTGATTAAATACCTGGATATGACCAGGGCAATTCATCGGTTTAATTGCAAAAACTTTCTCGTCTGGTGTTTCAGAAGTGTACATGTTTTCTCCATATTTTTCCCAATGCCCAGATTTTTCCCATAGTTGTCTATCTAGTACCTCTGGAGTGTTTACCTCTTTATAACCAGCAGCATCTTGTCTACTTCTCATATAGTTTATGAGCTTTTGAAATAAACCCCATCCTCTCTCATGCCAAAATACTGAGCCAGGACTTTCTTCTCTAAAATGAAATAAATCCATTTCTCTTCCTAATTTTCTATGATCTCTTTTTTCTGCTTCTTCTATTCTTTTCAAATATTCATCTAGATCTTTTTGAGTTGCCCAACTTGTACCATATATTCGTTGCAACATTTCATTACTAGAGTCTCCTCTCCAATATGCTCCTGACACTTTTGTTAGTTTAAAATATTTTCCTATTTTACCTGTGGAGGAAAGATGTGGACCTCTGCATAAATCATGCCATTCTCCATGAAAATAAATTGATACATCTTCATTTTCAGGTATCGCTTCAATCAGCTCAGCTTTATAAATTTCTCCTTTTTTTTTAAAATGGCTAATTGCTTTGTTTCTATCCCAAACTTCTCTTTTTGTTATTTCATTCCTATCAACAATTTCTTTCATTTTATTTTCAATTTTAACTAGATCATCCTCTGTAAATGGTTCTTTTCTAGCAAAGTCGTAATAAAATCCATTTTCAATCACAGGTCCAATTGTAACTTGTGTGCCAGGAAATAATTCTTGAACAGCCATAGCTAAAATATGAGCTGTGTCATGCCTTATAGTTTCCAATCCCTCAGGATTTTTTGAGGTAAAAATTTTTACAGAACAATCATTTTCAATTAGAAAATCAAGATCTTTAAGCTCACCATTAACACTTATGACCATAGCTTGCTTAGCTAATGATTTACTAATTTTTTCAGCTACTTCTAATCCAGTAACTTTTTTAGGAAAATCAATATTGTTTCCGTCAGGTAATGTTATTATCGGCATTTAATTTAATAATCTCTTATACTCTGAATAAGTAGAAAAGCACATTTTTTCAACATTAAATTTTTGGACTATGTTTTTTCTTCCCTCATTACCAATTGATTTTAATAGAGTTTCATCCATGTTAAGAGTTCTAAATATTTTATTACTTAATGATTTAGCATTTCCTGCTTCATATAAAAAACCAGTTTTTTCATCAATTATTGTTTCATTAGAACCTCCAATGTTACTTGCTATAATTGGTTTTTCCATCGATTGTGCTTCAACAGCAACTCTACCAAAAGCCTCTGGTTCGGTTGAGGCTGAAACAATAATATCAGAAACCTTATAAGCTAATGCCATGTCCTTGCAATGATCTATAAATCTTATTTGTTTAGATAATCTATATTGCTCTGAAAGTCTTATTAATTTTTTTTTATATAAATCTCTACCTTGATCACTGCCTAGAATGACCGCATAAAATGCTTCATAACCCAGTTCGATATTTACTAAATTTATTGCCTCTATAAAAACTTCCTGTCCTTTCCAGGAAGTTAATCTACCAGGTAAAAGTATAATTTTTTTATCTTTTTCAATTTCCCATTTTTTTAATAATTTTTTTTCATCAATTTCAATTTTGGTTGTTGGGTCAAAGTAGTCAACGTTTATTCCTCTAAAAATAACCATTAATTTTTTTTTTTCATTTAAATATTTTGAATAATTTTTTTTAATATGCGAAAAAATAAAATTAGATCCTGCAATTATTAAATCTGCTCTTGTCATTACAGAATTATAAATTTTCTTTAAATTGCTTTTAAAATTGTATGTTCCATGAAATGTAGTTACAAATTTTCGTCCTGTGATTTTTGTTGCTAACAAACATGACCAAGCAGGTGCTCTACTTCTTGCGTGAACAAGAGAAATATTATAAACCAAAATTATTCCAATTAAAATAAAAGCGTTAATTAAAATTATTAGTGGATTTTTGCTTTGCACTGGAAGTCTAAATATTTTAACTTTTTTTCTATCTACAAATTTGAGTAATTCACCACCGCTTGTGACAATAAATGATTTACAATTATTTTCTGGTAAATAATGCGCAATATCATAACAGCCTGTTTCAGCTCCTCCATATCCTAATTTTGGAATTACTTGTAAAACTTTTAAATCAGATGACATTTGGTATGATTATATATTAATAGACAAAACTTATAAACGATTATGGCAAATTTCAGATTTCATCAAATATCAAATACAAAGAAAATTAGATATATTTCCAAAATTTTTAAAAATAGTTCTTTTATAGTTTTTTTGCATGGCTTTATGTCGGATCTTGAAGGCAAAAAACCAAATGCATTTTTGAAATTTGCTAAAAAAAATAAGATAAGTTTTTTAGCACTAGAATACTCTGGTCATGGGAAATCTTCTGGAAAATTTGTAAATGGAAATATTTCAAAATGGAGTAAAGAAACGTCAATTTTAATAAAAAAATACGTTAAAAAAAAAGAATTTGTACTAATTGGTTCAAGTATGGGCGCATGGATTTCACTTAATCAATTCAAAATTTTCAAAAAACAGATTAAAGGATTTTTAGGAATAGGGGCTGCTCCTGAATTTTTAGAAAATTTAATGTGGAAAAAATTTAGTAGAAAAATGAAAGAAGAAACAATACGTAAGGGTATTTATCAATTAAAACATGGCAATTATGAATATCCAATTACCCTACAATTAATAAAAGATGGCAGAAAAAATAAAGTCTTAAATAAAAAAATTAATTCAAATATTAAAATCACAATGGTACATGGTGAAAAAGATGAGGCAGTTCCTGTCTCATATTCAAGAAAAGTTTTAAGATTATTTCCAAAAGCTAAGAAAAAATTAAATATTATTAAAAAAGGTGATCACAGTTTATCAAATAAAAAATGGCTAAATATAATTTTAAAAGAGCTTAAGTTATTAATTTAGCTGACTTTTTTTATATCTTTTTTCAAAGTAATTGGATTTTTTAATTTATCCAACATTTCTTTAGGACACACCTGAACAAAATTATTTACTTCATCATCAAAGTATTCAATTATTTTTTTCGATAATTGAGACTCAGTTTCTTTAAAGTGCTCACTGACTAAATTTTTTAAATATTCTTTCCAATAATCTGTCTCTACATTTTGCCAAACTACTGATTCTGGATTTACTTTCTTTTCAAATTGTTGAGATTTATCATATATAAAGGCCATTCCGCCTGTCATACCAGCTGCAAAATTATCACCAACATCTCCTAAAATTACTACAGTTCCACCAGTCATATATTCACATCCATTAGAATCACATCCTTCAATTACTGTAACTGCACCAGAATTTCTTACTGAAAATCTTTCGCCAGCTTGGCCAGCAGCAAAAAGTTTTCCTGAAGTCGCTCCGTAAAGAACAGTATTTCCTAAAATTGTATTCTCATTTGAAACTAAATTGCTCTCTTCAGGTAATTTTATTGAAATAGTAGCTCCTGACAAACCTTTACCAACATAATCATTTGCATCTCCCTTTAATACAAGTTTTAAACCTTTAGAAGAAAATGCACCAAATGATTGACCTGCTGATCCTTTAAAATTTAAAACTAAAAAGTTTTCATCAAGTTTTTCATAACCATATTTTTTATACAAATGATGAGAAATTCTAGTACCTACTGCCCTATGAGTATTTTTTATTTGATATTCTTTATCAATTTTTTCAGAATTATCTAAAGCTTGTTCAATTTCTGGCCAAATTTGTTGATCAAGAGTATCTGGTACACTATTTATCTCTTGATCCTCACAATACCTTGGATTATTTCCAGTATCAGCTTGAACAAATAAAGGATTTAAATCTAAATCGTCTAAATTTGGAGAACCCTTACTAACCTGTTTTAACAAGTCTGTCCTGCCAATCACTTCATTTAATGATTTAAAACCTAAATTTGCTAATATTTCTCTTACTTCACTGGCTATAAATGTAAATAAATTAACTACTTTTTCTGGAGTCCCAGTAAATTTTTCTCTGAGCTTTTCATCTTGAGTGCAAACGCCTACAGGACATGTATTTGAATGACACTGCCTTACCATTATACAACCCATTGCAACTAAAGCTGTAGTAGCAACACCATATTCTTCAGCACCCATCATTGCAGCTATCACCACATCTCTTCCAGTTTTAATTCCACCATCTGTTCTTAATGTAACTTTATGTCTAAGATTATTTAAAGTTAATACCTGGTTTGCTTCCGTCAAACCCATTTCCCATGGTATTCCAACATACTTAACACTAGTCTGTGGCGTTGCTCCTGTTCCACCATTATGTCCAGAAATTAAAATTATATCTGCTTTTGCTTTGGCTACACCAGCTGCAATTGTTCCTACTCCAGAGGAAGCAACAAGCTTAACTCCAATTCTTGCTTTAGGATTTATCTGTTTTAAATCATAAATTAGTTGTGCAAGATCTTCAATTGAATAAATATCATGATGTGGTGGTGGTGATATTAAAGTAACTCCAGGAGTTGAATGTCTAAGTTTAGCAATCTCCTCTGTAACTTTAAATCCTGGTAGCTGACCTCCCTCACCAGGCTTAGCGCCTTGTGCAATTTTAATTTCTATCTCATTACAATTGTTAAGATAATTAACTGTAACTCCGAATCTTGCAGAAGCTATTTGTTTAACTCTTGAGTTTGCGCTGTCACCATTATCTAAAACTTTAAATCTACTTGCATCTTCACCGCCCTCTCCACTACATGAAGCACCTTTAATCCTATTCATACCAGTTGCCAAAGTTTCATGTGCCTCTTTTGATAAAGCTCCATGAGACATGCTCCCACTTCCAAATCTTTTTAAAATATTTTCTATTGGCTCAACCTCAGAAATATCTATTGGCCCACTTAATTTTTTTTCTCTGAAATCAATTAAGTCTCTAAGATTAATAGGTGGTAAGCTGTATATTCCATCCGCATATCTTTTATAGGCATCATAAGAATTAGATCCTACTGCACTTTGAAGTAAATGAATTAATTTTCCTTGATATTGATGAGTTTCACCATTTTTACGATATCTATATATGCCGCCTATCGGCAATATGGTTTCAGAACTTTCAAATGCCTCTTTATGTATTTCTCTAATTTTTTTCTCTATACCGGTAAGTCCAATACCTGAAATTTTAGAGACAACTCCTGGAAAATAATCTGCAACAATTGTTCTACTTAAACCTACGGTTTCAAAGTTACATCCACCTCTATAAGAACTTAGAACTGAAATACCCATCTTAGACATAATCTTTAATAAACCTGCGTTTACTGATTTTATGTATCTCTCTACACATTCATCAAAGCTAAATTGACCAAATAATTTCTTTTCATGACGCTGAAATAAACTATCAAATGCTAAGTATGGATTTACAGTAGTTGCTCCAACTCCTATTAAGGTTGCAAAAGAGTGTGTATCTAAAGCCTCTCCAGATTGAACATTTATTGATACATATCCTCTTAGTTTTTTTTCAATAAGGAATGAATTAATTGATCCAACTGCTAAAAGCATTGGTATTGGAAGTTTTAAGCTAGAAAGCTCTTTGTCACTTAAAATCAATTGAGTAACTCCCTGTCTTACTGCAATTTCAGCTTCTTTTTGAATTTTTTTAATTGAATCAAATAAAGTTTCTTCCTCAGAAAAAGTACAATCAATTATAGATGAATTGTTCCCAAAAAAATTTATAAATTTTTCAAACTGAGAATTTGATAATATTGGACTATTTAAAACATAAATATTTTGCTTTGTTAAATTATCAAAATTTAAAATATTTCCAAGATTTCCAAATCTTGTTTTCAAACTCATAACCTTGTTTTCTCTTAAAGAGTCTATTGGTGGGTTTGTGACTTGACTAAAATTTTGTCTAAAAAAATGGTACAACGGTCTATACCTATCTGATAAAACAGCCAATGGTGTATCGTCCCCCATAGATCCAGTTGCTTCTTTAGCATCTTCTGCCATAGGATGCAGTATGAGCTCAAGATCTTCTAGACTTATTCCAAAAGTATATTGCCTTCTTCTTAAATCATCTCCCGAAAAAGAATTTTTTTCATCTGAAATAGTTAACTTATCATCTAGGTCGATAATTTGTGAATTAAAGTGTTTATACTCTTTGGCTAAATAATCTTTTATTTGCTTGTTTGTAAATACTTTACCTTTTTCTATTCTAACTCCAATTATTTCCCCAGGACCCAATCTTCCCTTTGACAAAATTTTTTTTTCATTTAATTCAATCATTCCTGTTTCAGAGCCTGCAAATAATAATTTATCTTTTGTAATTGCGTATCTTAAAGGTCTTAATCCATTTCTATCATTTGCAGCTATAACCCACTCATTATCAGTTCCAGCAATAGCAGCTGGTCCATCCCATGGCTCCATAGTACTGTTCAAAAAATTAAATAATTGTTGGTGATCTTTTGGTAAAGTTTTATTTTTTTTAGACCATGCGTCTGGAACTAACATAAGCTTCGCCAAAGGCGCAGGCTGACCGGATATATTTAATAATTCAAAAACATTATCTAATGCAGCAGAGTCTGATGCTCCCTGTTGTATAACAGGTTTTAAGTTCTCAACATCGTCAAAAAAGGGGCTGTTCATCTCTTGTTCATGAACTTTCATCCAATTTTTGTTTCCTCTATAAGTATTAATTTCTCCATTATGCGCTATAGCTCTAAAGGGTTGAGCTAAATTCCAGCTAGGCGCTGTATTTGTTGAAAATCTTTGATGAAAAATAGCAAACCTTGAAACAAATCTCTCATCTTTTAAATCAAGGTAGAAATCTGAGATAGCTTCAGCTAAAAACATCCCCTTGTAAATGATGGATTTAGAACTCAATGAACAAATATAAAAATTGTTTAAAGATTTTTTAAAAGCTTCATTTTCTATCTTTCTTCTAGTTTCATAAATTTTTCTTTCTAAATCTTTATTTGTTAATTCTGGATTATAAGGTTTAAACAATACTTGGATAATTTCAGGCATTGTTTGGAATGCCTTTTCTCCTAAAACTTTTGGATTAACTGGAACTTGTCTCCAACCGTAAATACTAAAATCATTTTTTGTTAATTCACTTTCTACAATAGTTTTGCAACTTTCTTGCGCTGCGTAATCATTCCGAGGCAGAAATATCATACCAACACATATTTCAGAATTGTCATGTGTGTGTCCTGTCACTTCTATCTTTTCAATGAAGAAATCTTTTGGTATTTCAACATGAATTCCAGCTCCGTCACCAGTTTTCCCATCGGCATCTACAGCGCCTCTATGCCAAACTGCTTTTAACGCTTCAATACCATACTCTACAACTTTACGAGATTTTTTACCTTCAGTTGATGCAATTATACCAACACCACAAGCATCATGCTCCATGTCTTCTGAATAAACATTATTTTCTTTTAAAATGTGAAGGTTCTTTTTATAATTTTTCATTAAGCCACTCTTTTTTCCACTTTAGATTTACTCTCTAGATAAGTTTTAATTGAAGCTGCTGCATCTCTTCCATCTTTTATCGCCCAAACAACTAATGAAGCTCCTCTAACTATATCACCAGCAGCAAAAACCCCTTTTATATTTGTTTCCATAGTATCAAAATCTGTTTTAATAGTTCCCCACTTTGTTACTTGTAATTCACTACTATCAAATAAATTAGGCAAATCCTCAGGATCAAAACCTAGTGCTTTGATAACCATATCTGCTTTTGTTTCGTAACTTGAGCCTTCTTGTACTTGTGGCTTTCTTCTTCCTGTCTCGTCTGGATCACCTAGTTTAATTTGATCTACAATTATTTTTTCTACTTTATTTGTACCTTTAAATTCTTTAGGAGTTGATAACCAAACAAATTCAACACCTTCTTCCTCTGCATTTGCAACTTCTCTTGCAGATCCTGGCATATTTTCTTTATCTCTTCTATACAAACATTTAACAGATTTTGCCTTCTGTCTTATAGAAGTTCTTACACAATCCATTGCTGTGTCACCTCCACCGATTACAACAACATCTTTACCTTCTGCGTTTAAAATTCCTTTATCAAACAACTCAACATCATCTCCTAGACCTTTTTTATTAGATGCTGTTAAAAAATCCATTGCAGGAAAAATATTATCAAGATCATTTCCAGGTAAGTTTACTTCTCTTGCTTTATAAACTCCTGTAGCAATTAAAATTGCATCGTGTTTTTTTCTCAATTGGTCTAGGCTTGCATCCTTACCAACTTCAAAATTTTGAACAAATTCAATTCCTCCATCTTTTAAGAGTTTTGTTCTTCGCTCTACAATTTCTTTTTCTAATTTAAAATTTGGAATTCCATAAATTAATAATCCTCCAGCTCTATCATATCTATCGTAGACAGTTATTTTATACCCATTTTTTCTTAATTGTTCTGCAGCAGCTAAACCAGCAGGACCTGCTCCTATAATTCCAACGCTTTGATTTTTTTCATTCGTTACCTTAATTGGTTTTACCCAGCCTTTAGCCCAAGCATTATCTGTAATATATTTTTCTACTGATCCAATAGTTACTGTTCCATGACCAGACTGTTCAATTACACAATTTCCCTCGCATAATCTATCTTGGGGGCAAATTCGGCCACACACTTCAGGCATATTGTTTGTGCTTTGTGATAATTCATAAGCCTCTTTTAATCTTCCCTCAGCTGTGAGCTTAAGCCAATCTGGAATGTTGTTACTTAAAGGACAATGAACTTGGCAAAAAGGTACTCCACATTGCGAACACCTACTTGACTGTTCTTTAGCTTTTTCATTGATATACTCGTCATAGATTTCCTTAAAATCTTCCTTTCTTGTATCAACTTCTCTTTTAGGTGGAGTTTGTTGACCTATTTTAACAAATTTGAGCATTTTATCTGGCATAATATTATTTAAGTTCCGGCAAAATATACCTTGATTTATGTATATAAAGCATAAAATAGGTCATACATATTGACCTTAATTTTTAAATTATTAGCTCTAATACACAAGTTTTTAATTATTGCATAGCTATTATGCTTAAATCGAATTGTTTCAAATAAATACTTTATAAGTTACGTAGAAATAATGTTTCAAAATATTATAGAAGTTTTAATTCTCTCTGCAATTCAAGGAATATCTGAATTTCTTCCTATTAGTTCCTCTGCTCATTTAATTTTGGTTTCTACTTTATATGAATTTAAATCTAGTTCCTTGCTTATTGATATCAGCCTCCATCTAGGCTCTCTAATAGCAATAATTTATTTTTTTAGGGATGAACTATTTGATTCTAGAAAAAATAAAAGACTTTTAAGTTTAATTATACTTGGATCTATTCCATTAATAATTGTTGGATACATACTTTATAGTACAAATTTAATTTATCAATTTAGAAAAATAGAAATTATAGCATGGACTACTTTAATATTTGCAATAATTTTATACATCTCAGACAAAAATCGATTTGATAAAAAAATTTCCTCAAATTTAAATTTTCAGTCAATAATATTTATAGGTATTTTCCAAATTTTCTCTCTTGTGCCTGGAGTAAGTAGGGCAGGAATTACTATAACAGCTGCAAGAATTTTAAAATTTAATAGAGTAGACTCAAGTAAGATATCTTTTTTGCTTTCAATCCCAGCATTGGTTGGAGCAAGTGTCTTAAGCTTAAAAGATATTTTGGAACAATCAATACATTTTAATTACTTAGTTGTTGTCGCAATCATATCTTCTTTTATTTTTTCTTTTCTAACAGTAAAATTCTTTTTAATTTATATAAATAAATTTTCAATGAATGCGTTTGTTATTTATAGAATAATAATTGCTTTGATTTTATTTAGTTTAATTTATTAAATATACTTCTTTTTAATCAAAGGAAGTAATTGAGACAAGAGAACTCCACATAGAATAAAAAAGCATCCAAGTAAATTATTAACATCTAAAATTTGATTTAAAATAAACCAAGCAGCTATAGTCGCAAAGACACCTTCAAGAGAAAAAATTATAGCAGCAGGTGCTGGAGTAATATTGCGCTGTGCATAAATTTGTAATACAAATGCAAATCCACCAGATAATATACCTGCATATAAAATTGAATAAATTTCCATTAAAATATTGCTGAAAATAAATTCTTCATAAATAATTCCAATTATAAATGATAAAATAGCCACAATTAAAGTCTGCGCAGCTCCTAAGGTAAGTGGAAGATTATATTTACTTATAATGATCCCAGTAAAAATGATATGAGTGCTCCAAAATAAAGCTCCGAGAACAACCAAAGTATCTCCTAATCTTACTGTTGCATCATAAAAATTTGTTAATAAATATCCTCCAATTAAACATAGAACTACAGAAGGCCATACACTCCAATGCATTGATTTTTTACCAAACATAAAAATGATAATCGGTACCATTGGCACATAAAAAATTGTGAAAAAAGCAGCATTTGCAACATCTGTATAAAGCAAAGCAACTTGTTGTAGTGCTGAGCCTAAGAATAAAGAAATTCCAATTAATAACGAATAAATTGTGAAAGTTTTTTTATCTAATTTAAATTCCGATTTAAAATTTTTTAATTCAAATAAAATCATAAGTGGAAATATGGCTAAAAAACCAACAAAAAACCTCACAGCATTAAATGTAAAAGGGCCAATATTATCCATGCCCGTATCTTGGGCAATAAAAGTTGTTCCCCAAATAAAAGTGCACAATAAGGCACTAAATAATGATATGGATTTACTCATTTTTAATTAGACAGCTAGTTTATAGGCAAAATTTTTGCCTAAGTTTTCTTTTAGATCATTATTAAACCTAGCTGCTTCTGCACCATCAATAATTCTGTGATCATAAGATAAGGAAATTGGCAACATAGTCCTAGTTTGAAACTTTCCATTCATAAAAATTTGTTTTTTTTCTGATCTTCCTACTCCTAATATAGCAACTTCAGGATAATTAATTATAGGAGTAAAAAATGAACCTCCTATACCACCTAAACTCGTAATCGTCATCGAGCCGCCAAACAATTCTTTTTTATCAATTTTTAAATTTCTACAAAGTTCGCTTAGCTCTTTTAATTCTTTACTTATCAGAGAAATTTTTTTGTTATTTGCATTTCTTAATTTTGGAACCATTAATCCATTTGGCGTGTCAACTGCTATCCCAATATGATAATATTTTTTTAGAGTCATTTTTCCAGTCTCAATTTCATCGATAGATGAATTAAAACTAGGAAATTTCTTTAGAGATGCAACTAAAGCCTTTATTATAAATGCCAGAGGTGTAATTTTAATTTTTTCTCCAGTATACATATCTGTTAATGAACTTCTAAAACTTTCCATCTCCGTAATATCGGCTTCATCGTGATTTGTAACATGAGGAATTGTTGTCCATGAATTTGTAAGATATTTTGATGATAATTTTTTTACTCTTGGTATGTCTTTAATTTCTATTTCACCAAAATCAGCATGTTCAAATTCATTTTTAATTTTATCTGGTTTGCTATCTTTTGCTACAACGTTGTTTTTTGAATTAGATGAAACAAATTTTTTAATATCATCTTCAACAACTCTGCCATCTTTCTGACTTCCTGCTACTTGATTAATATTTACACCAAGTTCTCTTGCAAATTTTCTAGCTTTTGGACTTGCAGATGAAATGCCTGAAATATTATTTTTAGAAAAAGTTTTTTCATGGATTTCAGGTTTTATTACCTCAATATTTTTTGACTTTTTTTCAGTTTCTGGTTCTTCTTTAACCTCTTCCTTTTTAATTTCTGAATCACTATCCACAGTTAAAATTAAGTCGCCCTCAGAAACTTTGTCTCCTACTTTTACTTTTAAATTTTTAATTTTACCTTCTAAATTTGATGGTATTTCTACGCTAGATTTGTCACTTTCAATTGTTATTAGAGCATCATTTTTTTTAATTGATTGACCTTCAGAAACTAATACCTCAATGACCTCAACATCTTTAAAATCTCCAATATTAGGTACTTTAATCTCAGTTTCTGACATTTATAATTTTGTTGGCATTGGTTTATTGCTATCAATATTATACTTCTTCATTGCATCTTTTGCATATTTAGAAGTTATAAGCTGTTCTTTTGCCAAAATACTTAAACCGTAAGCAACCAAATGTTCTTTATCTACCTCAAAAAATTTTCTTAAATTTTTTCTTGTATCACTTCTTCCAAAACCATCGGCTCCTAATGAATAAAAACTTTTATTAGTATAAGGTCTGATTTGATCAGAATTCATTCTCATATAATCAGATGCAGCCATAATTGGGCCTTCTGTTTGGCCCAGGCATTGTTCAACATAAGATTTTTTGGGTTCTTTATCTGGGTTCAAAAGATTATATCTTTCTACTTCCATTCCATCTTTTCTTAATTCATTAAAACTAGTCACACTCCATATCTCGCTATCAATTTGATAATCATTTTGTAAAATTTCTGCAGCAGACATCATTTCCCTTAAGATTGTTCCTGATCCTAAAAGTTGGATTTTACTTTTTTTGTATTTGTTAAATTCTTTTATTTTATACATACCCTTTAAAATGCCTTCTTCACAATTCTTATCTTTAGGCATTTCTGGGTGTGAATAATTTTCATTCATTGTTGTAATATAATAAAAAACATTCTCATTTTTCTCATGCATTCTTCTTAGACCTTCTCGAAAAATTACTGCTAATTCATAATGAAATGTAGGATCATAAGTTACACAATTTGGAATAGTTGATGCAATTAAATGACTATGTCCATCCTGGTGTTGTAAGCCTTCTCCAGCTAATGTTGTTCTTCCAGCTGTTGCACCTACCAAAAATCCTCTAGCCTGACTATCCCCGGCTGCCCAAGCTAGATCTCCTATTCTTTGGAAACCAAACATTGAATAAAAAATATAAATTGGGATCATTTCGATATCATGGTTAGTATATGCAGTGGCAGCAGCAATCCATGAAGACATAGCACCTGCTTCATTGATACCTTCCTCTAAAACTTGACCACTTTTGTCTTCTCTATAAGAACTTAATTGAGCTGCATCCTCAGGTTCATATTTTTGTCCTTCATGCGCATAAATTCCAATTTTTTGGAAAAAACCTTCCATACCAAAAGTTCTAGCTTCATCAGGAATAATTGGAACTAATCTTGGAGATATATTTTTATCTCTTAATAAATTTGTTAACATTCTCACAAGTGCCATTGTAGTGGACATTTCTTTTTCACCAGTTGATACTTTCATGAAATCGAAAATATCTTTTGAGGGTGCTTTGATTGGTTTTGCAAAAGTCGAACGTTCGGGTAAATATCCGCCTAGTTTTATCCTTTTTTCTTTTAAGTATTTTATTTCAGGAGATTTTTCGTCAGGCCTAAAGTATTCAATATTTCTCACCTGTTCATCTGATAAGGGAACATCAAATCGATCTCTATAGTACATCAAGTCATTAACATCTAATTTTTTAGTTTGATGAGTAGTATTTACACTTTCTCCTGATTTTCCCATTCCATAACCTTTTATAGTTTTTGCAATTATCACTGTTGGGCTTCCTTGATGTTTAGTTGCTTTATCATATGCAGCAAAAACTTTGTGAGGATCGTGACCACCTCTATTAAGTCTCCAGATATCTGTATCTGACATGCTTGAAACTAATTCTAATGCTTCAGGAGATTTCCCAAAAAACTTTTCTCTCACATAAGCACCGTCTCTTGCTTTCATTGCTTGGTACTCACCATCGACTGTCTCGTTCATAATTTTTATTAAGTGACCTGTTTTGTCATTAGCAAGCAATGGATCCCAATATGACCCCCAAATAACTTTAATTACATTCCAGCCTGATCCTCTGAAACTTCCCTCAAGCTCTTGAATAATTTTTCCGTTACCTCTAACGGGACCATCTAATCTTTGAAGATTACAATTTATCACAAATATTAAATTATCTAAATTTTCTCTTGCAGCTAATCCAATAGCTCCCATTGACTCAGGCTCATCCATCTCCCCGTCGCCTAAAAATGCCCATACTTTTCTTCCTTCATCTTTAATCAAACCTCTATTTATTAAATATTTCATGTATCTTGCTTGATATATAGCAAGCATAGGACCTAACCCCATGGATACAGTTGGGAACTGCCAAAAATTTGGCATTAGCCATGGATGTGGATATGACGATAGACCCCCAGGTTTTACCTCTTGCCTGAAACTATCTAATTGTTTTTCATTTAATCTACCTTCTAAGAAAGCTCTTGCATACATTCCTGGAGCACTATGTCCTTGAAAATAAATTAAATCTCCACCAAATTTGTTATTTTTTGCTCTCCAAAAATGATTCATCCCAACATCATATAATGTTGCAGCAGATGCAAATGTACCAATGTGTCCACCAAGCTCAGGATATTTTTTATTTGCCCGTACCACCATCGCAGCTGCATTCCATCTAATCAACGACCTAATTCTTCTTTCAATATTTTGATCACCGCTAGACTTTACTTCAGCCTCAGGGGGTATTGTATTAATGTATGGTGTATTTTGAGTATAAGGAATATTTGCTCCTTCACGATAAGCTTTATTAATTAATTCTTTTATTAAAAAATGGGCTCTGTGATTTCCATCTTTAGAAATTACCGCAGATAAAGACTCCAACCAATCTTGAGTTTCAAGTGGATCAATATCAGTCCCATTAACTACTTGAATTGTAGATTGTTTTTTTTCAAGTATAGGTTCAGATATAATTTTTTTTTCCTCTTTTTTTTCAGCCATTGCTTCTTCAGCTTGTTTAATTATATTTTCTGTATCTTTTGGAAGAGTGCTTTCAGATGATGTTTTTGATGATGGTGTAAGATTAAGCAACAAATCTCCTTTGGAAACTTTATCACCAACTTTAACTGCTAAACTATCTACTTTTCCATCAATTGTAGATGGAATTTCAACACTTGATTTATCACTTTCAATTGTGACTATTGGATCATTTTCTTTAATTTGATCACCAGGATTTACAAGTATCTCAATAACCTCAACATTTTCAAAGTCACCAATGTCAGGAACAAGTAATTTTTCGCTCATTTTTTAAAATGCTTTATATACCCAAAAAAACATTATTGGGTTTTATTTTATCACATTAATAAGTTTTTTTCGTTAATCTTATATTTTTATTATACAAAAATTAAAAAAATAAATGAATATTAAGCTTTTTAGCTTCTATCTACACACATAGCTATTCCCATACCACCACCAATACAGAGTGCCGCACAACCTTTTCTTTTATCTTGCTTAATCATTTCATGAATAAGAGTAACCAAAATTCTCGATCCAGAAGCTCCTATCGGATGACCTAAAGCAATTGCACCTCCATTAATGTTAACTTTTTGCTCTGGTATTTTTAATTCTTTAATTACTGCAATACTTTGTGCTGCAAAGGCTTCATTAATTTCAAATAAGTCTACTTCATCTATTTTCCAATTTGCTTTAGATAAAGCTTCTTGAATTGAGGGTATAGGTCCCAATCCCATTAATGAAGGCTCAACCCCACAAGTAGCCCAAGATACAATTTTAGCCAATGGCTCTAATGATTTTTTTTCTGCTTGCTCTCTAGACATTAACACTAAAGCAGCCGCACCATCATTTATTCCTGAAGAATTACCAGGTGTTACAGTTCCATTTTCTTTAAATACTGTTTTTAATTTTTTTAAATCATCTATACTTAAATCATTTCTAGGGTGTTCATCTTTTTCAAAGATAAATTTTTTATCACCCTCTTTAATTTGTAATTTAATCAGCTCATCTTTAAATTTATTTTCGCTGTAGGCTTTTTCTGTTTTTTTTTGAGAATTTAGGGAAAAATTATCTTGTTCTTCTCTTGAAATTTTATATTTATCAGCAACATTCTCAGCTGTGACACCCATATGATAATCATTAAATGAATCTAACAGACCATCTTTTATCATTGTATCTACCAATTTTTTTTCAGAAAATTTTTTATCTTCTCTATAATAAATTGCATGAGTTGCTCTAGACATATTTTCTTGACCGCCTGCAATGACTATTTTATTTTCTCCTAAACTTATTGATTGATATCCTGAAACAACAGATCTTAATCCAGATCCACAAACCTGATTAATAATATGAGCAGGTTTAGAAACTGGTACTCCAGCACCAATTGAAGCTTGTCTAGCAGGGTTTTGACCAAGTCCAGAAGTTAAAACGTGCCCCATAATTACTTCATCGATCTCCTCTAAATCTAATTTTGATTTATAAATTACCTCTTTAATTGCTATTGATCCTAATTTTGATGCGCTAAGATTTTTTAACGACCCTTTGTATCTTCCAATTGGAGTTCTTAGTGCTGAAGTAATAACAACATCATTATAGTTTTTGCTCATAAAGTAATTAACATAATATTTTATAAGTTAAATTACATCAAAAACTTTGATATATGGGATATAGTATTAAAAAGGACCGCTGGCCAAATTGGATAAGGCGCTCGGCTACGAACCGGGAGATTCCAGATTCGAGTTCTGGGCGGTCCACCAAAAAGGAAACGTAAATGTTTAATTGGCTTTTGAATGTATCTTTACAAAAATCAGTAATTTGTTTTTTTTTAATTATTTTAATTATTTTATTAATTTTAACTTTTGTATTATAAAAAATTATGAGCAATGAATTTGAACAAATAAGTGTTAAGCCTGGATTTATGAAACACAATGGGGGTGTTTTATTTAGAACTATTTCAGAAA
>CACHCM010000007.1 GCA_902578325.1 uncultured Pelagibacteraceae bacterium | reverse complement strand
ATCAAAATACCTTAAGCTTTTGTTAGAATTCTACATAAATAAAAAGTTATTGATTTGTAATATTATAATTTTTTCTTTGAGTTTAATTCACTTTATAATTTTTTTGCACTCATTTAATTTGTTTAATTCTAATATTTACCACTCTGCTTTTATATTATCTTACATATCAATAATAAGTTCTATACCAATAAGTTTTAACGGTGTTGGTGCGAGAGAAACAGCATTATTATTATTAAATATATTTACTTTAGAAGAGATATTGCTGATTGGGATTTTTTTTCTCAGCAGAGGTATACCTGCTGCATTAGTGGGATTAATCATATCAATTAAAATTTTTTTTAAATTTTAAATATTAAATTTTTTAATATTTTTTTTTAATATTTTAAAAAAATTAATTACACTTAATAAATAATTGTATATTAATTTAATTAATATATTGTATAAGTTTAAATAATAAAAAAACTTTAAAATTTAATAAATAAATGTATCCTTTTATTGTTGCTGGAGGCGACGGGAATAGAATCAAAAAAATTATTAGAAAACAAAAAGCTTTATTAAAGTTTAATAACAAGACAATTCTAGACATTCAAATAGATCAATTAAAAAAAATCAATCGTAATATTTTTATTGCTATAAAAAATGATGACAAAATAATTATAAATCATTTAAATAAAATAAGATCCTGTAAATTTACTTTTTTAAAAGAAACTAAAAAATTAGGTACAGCAGGATGTCTTGAAATATTAAATTCTTATAAAATAAAAGATTTACTAGTGATTTATTCTGATATTTTATTTAACATAGACTTACAAAAATTTATCAGATTTCATAAAATAAAAAAAAGTGATTTAACACTATTCGTTCATCCAAATGATCATCCTTATGATAGTGATTTATTAGAAATAAACCATAATAAAAAAATTAAAAACTTTTTTCACAAACCACATAAAAAAAGAATAATAGGTAATTTAAGTTTGGCAGGTATTTACATAATAAAAGCAAAACTATTTAAAAATCTAAAAAAAAATAAATACCAGGACTTTAGTTTAGATTTTCTTCCGAAAATCTTAAAAAAAAATTACAAAGTCTATGCGTACAAAAGTAGAGAATATACAAAAGACATAGGTACACCCAAAAGATATAAAACAGCAATAAAAGAATTCAATTCAAATAAATTTAAAAAAGGAAACTTAAATAAAAAAAAACCTGCTTTCTTTTTTGATCAAAATTTTTTCAAAAAAGATAAGAAAAATACTTATTTAAAAGATAAAAATAATTTAAATGACGAAGCTTTTAAATTATTAAAAAAACTCAATAAAGATGGATTTTTAACTATAATGATTATGGATAATAATAAAAAAGATAAATTAAATATTAGCAATACTAATAAACAAATTTTAGAATTTGAAACATTTTTAGGCAAAAAAAATTGTTATATAGATGAAATTGCTTTTGACAATTTAAATAATAAACAAAATAAAATTAAAATATTAAAAAAAATTACTAAAACATTTAATATTAATCTAAATAAATCTTTTATAATTTTTAGCAGAAAAAAAAAATTACCACTAAAAAAAATCAATATTAAAAGTATTAATATTGAAGATAAAATTGATCAAAATTCAAAGTTCAAATTTAAATCTTTTGAAACAGCAATTAAATATTTTTTAAAATTTAATTTTTCTGATTTGATTTAAACTTAAAACATCCATTTTAATATATTGTGAAATTATATTTATAATTGACTGATGATTAGCCTCTATTACACCATAGTTATTAGACTCTATATGTAAATTATATTTTGAAATTTTTTTTACTATACCGCCATCGAAACCTGTGAAACTTATAGAAGTAATTTTATTTTTATTTGCCCATTTAATTGCCTCTATTACATTCTTAGAATTTCCTGAGGCAGAAATTACAATCAATATATCTCCATCTCTTGCCATTTGTTTTAATTGTTCAGAAAATATAGATTTATAATTTACATCATTTGAAATTGCTGTCCCCAATGCAGAATTTGCTACTAAGCTTATAATAATTGGTTTTAATTTTTTTGTTTCAAATAATATCTTTTGATGATCACATGCGTAATGATCAGATAAAGCTGCGGATCCACCATTTCCACATATAAATATTTTTTTATTTTTTTGATTATAGCTTTTTTTTAATAATAGAATTATTTTTTTTAATATATCTATATCTAGTGAATTAAAACTTGAATTTAAATCTGATAAATAATCAATAAAAAAATTTTTTACACTTTTATATTTTTGATTGGGAAACTTGTTTTTTTTCTTCATATTATTTTTTTTAATTCATTATATTCGTTTTGCAAACTTTATTTCAAAAACTTAATTATAAAATCCAGTTTATTTTAGTAATTTTATATTTCCATTATTAAACTTATATGTCTTATCAAATAGATTACTTAATTTATTATTATGAGAAACACAAATAAAAGTTAAATCCGATACATTTATTAAGTTCTCAATAATTTTCTTTTCTGTTTTACTGTCTAAAGAATTTGTGGCCTCATCAAAAATTAATATTTGATGATTTTTAAATAATGATCTAGCAATAGCAATTCTTTGTCTTTGACCTCCAGATATTTTAAAACCGCTTTCACCTAGATTTGTATCTAATTTTTTATCCAAATTATGTATAAATTCATAAATTTCTGCCTGTTTACAAGCATATTTCAGCTTAGAGTTTTCTTGATTATTAATGCTTCTATTAAGTGTAATATTATTCTTTATAGTGTCATCTAAAAGAAAATTTGCTTGAGATACAGAAGAAATTAAATTTCTAAAATTATAAATTCCAATTTTTGTTACATTTCTGTTGTCAACTTTTACACTTCCACGACTTGGTATAAGAAGACCCAAAATAATATCTAAAAACGTACTTTTTCCACTACCACTCTTTCCAAAAATAAATATTTTTTCTCCCTTTTTAACAGTAAAATTTATATTTTTTAAAACACTTTTCTTGTTTGAAGTATATTTAAAAAAAAGGTTTTTTAATTCAATTTTGTTTTTAAATTTAATTGTTTTTTTGGAATTTTGTTTCTTAACTTTAACCTTCGAAAGTTCATTAACATCATTTAAATTGTTCTCCATTGATCTAATATTAAACCATGATGTAAATATTTGATTTATTCTTGGAAGTGATCTTTGTGCAGCAAATGCGATTACCGCAAGATAAAATAATATATTATCATTATTAAAATCAGAATTTTTCAAATACATTGCAATAATTACTAAAGTAATAATTCCAATACTTTCAAGAATAAATTTTGGAATTTGACTAAATATTAAAATTTTTGACTCTGCACTTCTGTAATTATCTTCTACTCTTTTAAATAGATTTTTAAATAGATTTTCATTTTTGTTTAATGTTATAATTCTTAATATTTTAAATGCCTCAGATAAAAATTTACTTCTATTTGAGGTAAATTGGGTTACATCTTTTGATAATTTTTTTACATATTTTTTTAAAAAAATACTTATAAAAAAATATAATAAACCAAAAAAAATGACTATTAATATACTATTATTTTGATCATAAATTAAAATCGTCAAAAAAATAATTAACAGAATAAAAGCGTTAGATAATCCTAACACTAAACTTTGAACGATTAATAATACTCCATTTGTTTTCTCTATAATTGCAGAATAATATTTTGAGGTATGTCTGGATATACTATTTTCATAAGTTTGCGCTAAATAATTAGAAAAAATTTTCTTTGTTAAAAATTTTGCTGTTTCTTTTGAAAAATTAACATTAATTGTGATAAAAATAATATTTATGAATGCTGAAAAAAAAATTAAAGAGATAAAAGAAATAAGAATAAAAATAGATACATTCTGATCTTTAATATTAAAGAAATTTAAAATTTCGTTTACATAAGGTAAATTAGTTAAATAACTAGGATCTATAAGAATTGTTATTAAGGGGATCACACTGCCAATTGTAACAATCTCTGTGAAAGAATTGATAATTATAATAGTGAAAATAAAAAATAATTTAACCTTCAATTTTAAAGACAAATTTTTAAATAACAATTTTATACTAGAGCTTAATCTCATAATAATATTAAAATTAAATTATTATTCTCAAAAATTATATTATTTTTAATTATCACTTGGAAGGTGTTTAACAATAAATGTACTCCAATTATTTTTATGACCTAAATTTTTATCATCTATAAAAAGGTCATAAGAAGGCTTTCCAAAAATGAGTTTGTGGTATTTAACATTCCATTTTTTTAATTGATTTAAGGTAAATTTATATCCAAATTTTTTTGCTAAATTTACATTTTGTCTACATCTGCCCATATATCTAGCTGTAAATATTTTAACATAATAACCCTGATTATAAATTTCATTTATTTTCTTTATATTTTTTTTTATAGGAATACTTTTGTTGTAATTATTATCAATTGGTGTTCTGCAGATTACATTATCTAAATCAAAGCATATAATTTTTTTTCTTTTCATTTAATTTACTAAATAATATTTAGTCAGTTCCAATAATTTTTTATAATTAATATGATCTTTATTGCCTATATTTTTAACACTATAACTGGCCGCAATTGAGGCTAGAAAAATAGATAATAATGGTGAAAGTTTATTTGTTAAACATAACGATACTAATGTGAAAAAAGTATCTCCAGATCCAGTACTATCAATAGGTTTTTTTTCAAAAGCAGGGCAATATAATTCCTTATTTTTATAAAATATCAAAGAACCAAATTTTCCTCGAGTTACAACAAGATATTTAAAATCTATTTTTTTTCTTAATTCCTTCGCCAGCTTAGGAACTGAACTATTAGAGTCTCTTAATTCGTGTCTTAATTCTGTCTCGTTCATGCACAAAACACAAACTTTTTTTAGTCTTCCTATGTTATAATGTCCAGTATTAAATGAATTTACTTGATTGTTTAAACATAACTTATCGGAATAATTTTTTAGATAATTTATAACATTCTGTGTAATTTCTCCATGTCCATAATTAATTAATACTAAAGTTGAAATATTTTTGATGTTTTGTTTAATTTTTTTAATAAAAATTTTTTCTTCTGATCTCGTTAATACTTTATCATTAATATCATAAAATCCGATTATTTTATTTTTTCTATAGTCATCTAAATATCGTAATTTTGTTATTGTTGGTGAGTCATCTTTGTAAAAATATTTATATTTTATTTTTTTATTTAAATTATTTTTTATAAATTTAAGTTGTGTATTTTTTTTTCCAACATGAAAAAGATACTGCGTTTTTAAAAAAGAAGAACATAAATTCGCTATATATGCTGCACCTCCTAAAAACTCAACTTCACTTTTTTGTTTATAAACTAAGATTGAATCTTTTCCTGACTTACCTATAGCATCAGCAAATATGTATTTATCAATTATTAATTCACCAAGAATTAAAGCTTTCTTATTAATTAATTCATTCAAAATTTTATTTATCTTCTCATAAGAATATTTTTTTTTTATTACTTTCATTATTTTCAAATTTTAACTTATCAATTATTTTTGAAGAACTTTTCATTTGATGTTTTACAGTTACAAATTTTCCACCATACTTTTTTAAAGTTGCAATTTCCTCATTTAATTTTATATCTATATTCTCCTTATTGTTATAATCTGGGCCTTTGCAAAAAAAACTAGGTTTTATTTTTGTAATTATATTTTTTGCTGTCATATAATTGCTTTCCAGTACATAATCTACTGACTTAATATTTTTTAGAAGAAGAATTCTTTCATTTAATTGATTAACAGGTCTATTTGGGCCTTTATTAACAAACTTATCCGAAGTTACACTAACTACAAGTATATCGCCTAATTTTTTTGCTTGCTCAAAATAATAAATGTGACCTGAGTGCAAAATATCAAATACTCCATGACACAATACAATCTTTTTTGTTTTTGATAATTTATGTATTTCTTTTAAATCATTTTTTTTCATAATTATTTAAATAAAAATTTATTGTTTTTTTCTTAATTGAAAATTGTTTGTCATATTTATTAGTATTTAACGTACAGTCTTTGCCCCTTTTAGCAATTAAATTTAATGAATTAATTTTAGTTTTAATTATTTTACATTTACTCTTCTTAAAAGATTTAATTTTTAATGCCAATCTGTATCTAGATATTTTATTTACAGAACTGAGATGCATTGTGCCAATAAATTCTTTTTTAATTAATTTATATATATATTTTTTAAGATCTTTAAGATATAAAGGTGAAAAAAACTCATCCTCAGCAAATGTTGCGGAATTATTATTTTCTATATTAAAAATCATATCACTCATAAAATCTTTTTTTTTTAAATCATTTGAAAAAATTTTGCTAAATCTTAATATCATATATTTTTTAAAATTTTTTCTAATGAAATCTTCCATTTTTACTTTTAAGTATCCATATTTATTAACAGGTTTAACCTTGTCACTTTCTTTATAATTTCCTTTTAAACCATCAAAAACAGCATCGGATGAAAAGAAAATAGGAATTATTTTATTTTTTTTTTGCTTTTTTTAAAAATAAAGATAAAGAAATTAAATCTGTTTTTTTTGATGTTTTCCAATTTATTTCATAATCATCTAATTTTTTGAAAGAATTTTGACAAATTATTATATGTGAAATTTTTTTAAAAATTTTTTCATTAATTTCTTTTTGATTTATATCTAATTTAAATAAATTTTTTTTTGGATTATTTCTATATGTACCGATTACATCAAACCCTTTAGTTTTGAAGAAATAGAATAATTCTTCACCAATTAACCCTGAGGCACCTAAAATAAGAATTTTTTTTTTTTTCAAAAGTTTGAATACTAATGACTTAAAGGTTCTAAACTCGGGAGCTCTTCTTTGAAGAATTTCTTACTTCTTTCGTCTGCTCCAAAGACCTGAACATCTGTTTTATCTGCACTTTTAACCTCTACACCTGCATTCTGTCTTGTTTCTTTTCTCCAAATATTTAATTCCTCTAAAGTAATTCCAAGCATTTTTGCAATTTTTAAATGATGTTCTGGTCTGCTTGGTGGAAAATTTATTCTATCCCATTCGTATGCTCTCTTAATTTGAAGTTCAATTGCTGACCATTCGTCGGTATTAATTACTCCTTTACCAAATCCATAAAAATCTTCAGGTTTTAAATCTTCTGGTATTACCTTCATTCTTTTAGCATCTTCATACATTTCAGTTCCTGGAAGAGGCGTTGCAATTGAAAATAAAGAATAATCTAATATTTTTTCTTGATTAGTTATTTTGTCAGCAAACTCAAATGTTGTTAAAATATCACTCCAAGTATCACCTGGCATTCCAATAATAAAATTTGATGCAATTTCATCAAAACCATAATTTCGCATCTCATGTAATCTAATCATTGCATGTTCTAAATTTGTTGGTCTCTTCATTCTTTTAAATGTCTCAGGTGAACCAGATTCTAAAGAAATACTTATTTGATAACATCCAGACTCTTTCATCCAATACAATAGATCATCTTTCCCTTTTTTCTCTTTAATTGTATGCGGCAAAGGAATATGTCTTAAATCTAAATTGTTTGACTTCCAAACTAAATCATAGCCTTCCTCACGCAGCTTGGTGATACCCTTTAAAATATCAATTATTCTATCTCGTGGTAAGAGCAAACTATCATCTACAAATATAATTTCTCTTATTCCATGATTTTTCACTAAATGTTTTATTTCTTCCATGATGCTGCCTGGAGATCTTCTCTTAATACCATCGTTAATTGGATTTCCATCCTTACCTGCTCCACAATAAGTACACTTATAAACACAACCCCTAGAAGTCATCATAATTGTCATTGGTAATTGTCTAAATTGAAAATTCTGCGTATATTTTTGACTCCATGAAAAAAGCTTTTGGGTGTTATAATCACTATAATCTGGGAATGGTAAATCGTCTAAGTTTCTAACGTTTCCTATTGCTTTTCTAGGATTGTGATGCCATTCTCTATGATCATCTCTATAATGCAAACCATCAATGCCTTTAAATCCAGTTTTATTTTTTAATGCATTCATTAATTTTACAAGTCTTTCTTCTCCCTCAGATATAACTATAAAATCTACATTTTCGTCTTCTTTCGCAACATCAGGTGATATTGATGGGTAAACACCCCCTAAAACAGTTAAAACACTTTCATCTGCTTTTTTGATAATTTCAAATGTTTTATGAACAGAGTCTCTGTACTCAACGCTTAAAGCACTAATTCCTACAACGTTTCCTACCTTTTCTTTTAAAATATTGTACAGCTCGTCCTCTGTTAGGTTTTCTGTATTAGCATCAATATGATTTACTGTATAACCATTTTTTCTTAATACAGCTGTTAAAATTCCTTCTGGATAAGGTATATGATTCCAATATCTTCCTTCACCTCCTTTATGCCATCTAGTATTTGGAATTACAAATGTGAAGTCAGTTCTACTATTTTTTAACATTGAAGTTTCATTATACTATTTTAAATAAGTTTGCAAACGTATAAACTGCACACTTATAGAGAGTTTATATACTTTTTTCCTTTTTCAATGTTTTTCTCATTAGGAGCCCACTTTGCATAACAAGTTTTATTCTTTATGAATGGCCCCTCTGTAGTTTCATGAAAAATTAAATTTTTTGTTCTAATTTTAAAAGTATGATAGGCAGAATTAGATAGTCTGTAATAAAAATTCTCTTTTTTACTTAATCTAACTTTTTTTACCACTTCTCCATAATCATTAAAAAAAATTACATCTGCTGAACCCTCAATTACATGAAGAGACTCTGCTTTATTTAAATGTTTGTGCGGTCTAATATAGGTTTCTTTTGATAAGATAATAAACATCTCATGTAATTTGTCTTTTATGCTTTTATGCAAACAAATTCTAGCTCTTTTCTTTTTAGCTTTTTTAACTTTAGATTTTAAAAATTTAATATGACTTTTATTAATAAAATTTAACTCCTTATTATTTGTAAAATAAACTTCATTATTAATTTTTTTTAAATTATGCATATTTTAAAAGATTATATTTACTATTTTTGTATACAGAAAAATATTTAACCTTCAAATTAAGTTTATCAATTTTTTTTACTATTTTTTTCTCACTTTCAAAATTCACTCCTAGAAAAATTAATATTTTGTTCATATTTTGTAATATTTTCGAATTTTTTATTTTTAAACTACTTCCTGGCAAATTCATATTAATTTTGTTTTTGTCATCATCAATAATCATATCTATCTGCTTCTCTAGTTTTAATATATTGATAAAAGTCAGTGCTGAATGACCGGTGCCAAACATACAAATATTATAATTTTTCTCTTTATATTTTTTTATTTTCTTTTTTATTGCTAATCTATCTTTGACTAAATTTTTATTATTAAAAAAAACTTTTGGTTTTGATAAATCAATTGAATGTTTCTCTGAACTATTTTTGATTGAAACTATAGCAATTAAAATACTTTCATAAGAATATTTATATCTTTCAAAATATTCTATTTTAAAACCAGCTTTATCCAACAAATTTAAAAAACTTTTTTTTGTAAAATAGAATATGTGTTCTTCCCACATCATAACATAATCTCTCCTTAATAGACTTTGCTCACAATCTGGAACTTCAAAAACTATGTAACCATTTTTTTTAACCATTTTTTTTAAATTATTAATAAATTTTTTAATATCATAGCAATGTTCAAGAATGTGTCTTACTATTAAAACATCTGTTTTTTTTAATTTTTTGATATTTTTAATTGATGAAATTCTTTTTTGAATTGTTTCTAGATTATGCTTCTTATCTTTTATTCTTAAATCTTTAAAAGGGTTTAAAATCCAATTTTTATCATAACCTTTTTTAGAGAATCTTCTTATAGTGGAAATTTCCTTATAACTTATTCCGGAGATTATAGATTTTTTGTTTATATATTTTAATTTTGATATTGTATTTACCAAATTATCTAAATGTTCCTCTGGCTCATTATAATTTATCCAGTTGTGAATTGGCTTAAGCTCATTTAATGGAAAAGGTTTTGAAATTTGGAATAAATTACAATAATCACAATAACTCAGACCTAATTTAAAGGTTTTAATTTTTTTATCACCTTTAGAAAATTTATGACACACTGGAAAGCTTCCAAAGTTAATTAATTCTTTAGTTTTTTGAATATCGCAAAATTTACAAATCATTCATGTTGCTGTTGTTAATTACTTTTAATTCGGGAAAACAAACTATAAATGATCCACCCTGATCTAAATATTTTTGATGATTTTTAATAATATTTTTTGAATGTACCCATGCTAATATAATTAAATAATCAGGTTTTGCTTCATAAATATATTCCGTAGGTTTTACAATTATTTGTCCAGCAGGAGAATATTTTCCTTGTTTAAACTTATTATCATCCACTATAAAATCAATAAATTTAGCTATTTCCATTTGCGAAATCAATGTTGTTCCACTTCTAGCTGCACCAAAACCTGCAATTGTTTTATTATTTATTAATAATGAATTAAGTAATTTATTAATTTGATTTTTTGAATGGTTTAAATTTTCTGAAAATTTTTTTAATGTTTCTGGTTTAGTTATATTTGACTTTTTCTCAATTTCTAAAATTTTATCAACACTTTCATCTTTTTTATACATTCCATCTTGAAACTGTACTACACCAATCAAAGAGCCTCCTTGGATAGTATTTCTTTCTAAGTGAATTATTTCCATGTCAAACTTATTAAAAAATATATTTAAAGGTGTGACGGAATGATAAGAATGATGTTCATGAAAAATTGTACCTAACAATACTTTCTCAACAACATCCAAGAGATAAGATACTTCAAAAACAAAAATTGAACTTTTGTCCATCAACATATGAATACCTTTCATTATTTCATCCAAATTATCCATATGAGCAAATGCATTATTTGCTGTTATAATTTTAGGGGACCCATACTTTTGAAGTATTTCTTCAGATAAAGTTAAATTAAAAAATTTTGGTATTGTTTCAATTCCCTCTTTAGTGGCTTTATTTGCTATTTCTTCCGCAGGATCTACTCCTAAAACTCTTAACCCTTTATTTTTAAAAAACTTTAAAAGTGTTCCATCGTTACTACCTATGTCAAGAATCAATGAATTTTTGATTGGTTTATAATTTTCTAAAATACTATTAGCATAAGACTCGAAGTGCTTCACAAGTCCTTTAGAGGTTCCACTACTATATGTATAGTCACTATATAAAAAATTTGGCTCAACAATATCTAAAAGTTGGACATGTCCGCAATCATTACAAATGTATAAATCTAATGGACAAACTATATTTTCTTTAGAGAGATCTTTTTTTAAAAGATATTTTTCTGCAACAGGAGTAGGATTAAGAGGAACAACTAACTGAACATCTTTACTTTCACATAATCTGCAATTATTTCTTTTTGAAAAGAGATTAAAAGTATTTTTTTGATTCATATTATTTTATTTACTCAAAATATATGAACTCATAATCACCATTATATCCAAAATGATCATATATCCATTTCCATTCATCTGGAGCATAAAATGACTGACATGTAAGTGCCCAACATTCTAAGTTAAATAATTCCTCATCATTCCGATAACTTTCCAAACAAAGGTATCCATTTCTAGCTACACGATTCATTTCTTTAAGAGATATTTCTAAATCAAAAATTTTCAAATTATGAAGTGTATTTAAAGAGAATACTAAGTCAAATTCTTGGTCTTTAAATGGAAACTTTTTACTAGCATCGTGTATTAATAAATTTGATTTTATCTCATCTTTAGAATTCTTAATTGCATATTCTGAAGAATCAAAACCACAAACCTTTATTTCAGGTAAAATTTTTTTTATTTCATATAATAAAAAACCCTTACCACAGCCCACATCTAGAATTTTTGAATCATTAGTTAGATTATAATTTTTTATGAGAATTTCAGCAACAGGCTTCCATCTTCCATCGATAAATTTATAACCGCCATAACCGTACCGTCTGTCTCCATCCCAGTAATTAAAATCATATTTTTTTGCTTCGATCATGCATTCAACTTTATTGTCCTGCATTCTCTCAATGTATAATCTTTTAGTAGATTTATGTAATTGAGTAATATAATTAACTAATTTTCCCATATTTAACTCATTTTTATAATTATTCTTCCAGAATTCCCAGATCTAAGTAATTTAATCGCTGAATTAATTTGATCTAATTTAAATTGATGAGTTATGAGATTTTTTAAACTCATTTTTTTTCTTTTTATCAAATTAATATATCTGGGAATTTCTAAGTCAGGCACAGCTGAACCACCATGAGAACCTTTAAGAATTTTTTTAAAATGCAGAGGTAAAGAATATATTTTAATCTTTTTTGAAGGAACGCCAACTAAAATAGTTTTACCATCCTTATGAGTTAAATCATATGCTGTTTCTATTACATTTGGAATACCTGTAGTATCAATACAGACATCTGCTCCTGAAAACCCAACAATATTTAATATTTTTTTTTTAATATTTTTACCTGATAGTAAATCATGAGTTAATCCAAATTTCTTTCCCATATTTAATTTTTTTTTATTTACGTCCACACCAATAATAGGATTTGCTGAAACCATTTTTGCAGCCTGTGCAATATTTAAACCCACACCTCCAATTCCAAATATCAATACGGATTGTCCAATTTTGACTTTTGCATCATTGTTAATTACCCCAAAAGCAGTTGGGATAGCACATCCAAATAATGGTGCTTCTCTTAAATTAAAATTTTTAGGAATAACAGTTAATCTATTCTCAGACACAATTGATTTTTCACTGAACGTGGTTACCCTGCCTGAGTTTAATTTTCGACCTCTCCATAAATATTTCGCTGGTGGTGCTTCTATTCCTGATCCGGGCCTCCAATGCAAAACTACATGATCTCCAATTTTGACTTTACTAACTCCAGATCCAATTTTTTCTACAATACCTGAGCCCTCATGGCCTAACAAATGGGGCAAGTATTTATCAACTCCTTTGGCAGCATCAATTTCATTTATTTGTGACCCACATATCCCACTGTATTTTATCTTTACAAGAACCTGTCCAAATAGAAGTTCTTTTGGCAAAGTAACTTCATCTACTATCAAATCTGATCTTGTCTTATTTAAAATTGCAGCCTTCATATTTTTTACAATACTTTTCTATAAAACTTATTAACATTTACACCATGTTTATTTAAGAGATCATTTTGATCTCCATAACAATGAATAAATTTATCTTTTAGAGAAAAACTAAATATTTTGCCCTTATAAGTGTTGTTATAAGCAGCTTCTTTTACTATAGACGCTAATCCACCAATTTCAGAATGATCTTCAATAGTAATAATTTTTTTGTATTTATTAAATTTTTTTTTCAAAGTAACGTAATCGAAAGGTTTTAGAGTATGGCAACTATTAATCTCTACAGAGTTTCCATCTTTTTTTAATTTTTCTCTTAATTTAAAAGCTTTTTCCATAATTGGACCAAAAGTTAAAATACAGATATCTTTTCCACTTACAATTTTTCTTATTTTTCCAAATTTCCATTTTTCACTTCTTTTATTAACAAATGTTGGTTCTCCAGCTTTACCAATCCTTAAGTATATTGGTCCTTTTGATTGTCTGCAGCAATACTTTAAAGCATCTTCAAGCTCAACTGGATCACAAGGAGCTATAATGTTCATATTAGGAACTGATCTGGCAATAGATATATCTTCTTGAGTTAAATGTGTCCCTCCTAATGTGGAATAAACCGTTCCAGTTCCCATACCAACCACTGTTACGGGAAGATTTTGATAACATAAATCAACTCTTATCATTTCAAATGGTCTATAAAGTGAGAATGTAGCAATTGTATAACAAAAGGGTTTTAATCCTCTTAATGCCATGCCAGCAGCAATTCCAATCATAGACTGCTCAGCAACTCCAGTATTAATAAATCTCTTTGGATACTTTGACCTAAAAAGATTCATTGAACCTGCGGGAGAAATATCTGCAACAACTACACATATTTTTGAATTTTTAGTAGACTCTCTATAAATCACCTCTGCAAATTTATTTCTCATTTTTTTAATATTTCTTTAATTGCTATTTTATACTCTTCTTTATTAGGAGATCTGTAATGCCAAATAGGCTTATTTTCCATAAAAGAAACCCCTTTACCTTTAATTGTATTGCAGACTATCATTAAAGGCTTATTTGTTTTTTTTGTTTTGTATGCGTTAATAATTGAGCTCACATTATGACCATTAACGCTTTTACACTCCCATCCAAAAGATTTGATCTTTTCTACTAAAGGATAAAAATTTGGATGAGTGTATTTTGTAATTCCAAATGATTGAGAACCATTATGATCAATAAAACAAGTTAAGTTTTTTAAATTTAGATTAGCAGCCATCATCATGTTTTCCCAAGTAGATCCCTCTTGAAATTCACCGTCACTTAATAAAACAAATAATTTTTTTTTATTATTTAGTATTACATCTGAATGTGATATTCCCACTGCTAAACCCATACCATGTCCTAAAGAACCTGTAGATGCTTCAATTCCTGGATTTCCATAATCTGGATGACAACCAAGAATACCATTTTTAGTACAATACTGATCTAAATCTTTTTTTTTTAAAATTTTCAATTTTTCCAGTGCAACATATTGAGCCATACAACCATGGCCTTTAGACATCAAAAATGTATCAAAAAATTTATTTTTCTTTTTTTTCATCAAAAAATAATAAATTGCATCAACAATCTCAATAGAGGAAAATGCTCCTGCAGCATGTATCGCTTTTACTTGTTGCGATATATCCAAGATTCTTTTTCTGGATAACTTGCATCTATCTTTGGAAAGTAAAAACTTATTTTGCATTTATTTTAGTAATTATAATTTTATATCTATATATTATATGAAAAATTTCTAAAGATAATATTCTTAAAAATATAAATCAAACCCATGTCTACTAAATTATTCATTTTTAAAAATAAAAAAAAGTTTATTAAGACTGAAAAGTTTATAAAATTTTTATTTTTTATGAACATAATTTTCATCTAATTTTTTAAATTCACTAATATTTTCAATAATATTTTTGATACATCGATCCAAACCTTTAGATAAAGATATATGTGGTTTCCAGCCAAGCTTTTTTATTTTTTTATTTGCAAGGCTATAAGATTTATCTTTTCCTAATCTTTCAGGTACAATATTAACAAGTTTATCAAAATCATAATTCATTTTTTTACATATTAGTTTTACAAGTTTTTTAATTGAAATAATTTCGTTAGATGAAATATGATAAATTTCACCCTTTTTTCCTTTTGTCATAATTTTATACGTTGCATTTGAAACATCATCAATATGAATAAAGTTTCTCTCTGATATTCCACCCCCATCAAGATTTAATTTCTTTTTCTTTAAAATAGAGTAAATAGTTTTGGGTATTATTCTGTATAACCTTTGATATTCACCGTATACATTGCTTGCCCTAATTGAGCATGAATCAATTTTATCAACATCATTTAAGATTTTTAAATATTGATCAGCTGTAACCCTAGAAACAGCGTATGGTGTAGTTGGATTGTAATTATTATTCTCAATTACTTTTTTTTTGATATTACCATAAATTTCAGGGGTTGAAATATGAATTAATTTAAATTTAAAATTTTGTTTTGAAAGACCGCTATATAATTTTATTGTGCTTAATGAATTAGTTAAAAACCAATCTTCAGGATCTTTCCAACTTTGTCCTACCATGCTTTGCGATGCATAATTTATTATAAAGCCTGGCTTGAAACTCTTAATAATCTCTAAAATTTTATTTTTATTTTTATTTATATCTAGTTTATAAAATTTATAATTTTTATTACCAAGACTAAATCTCTGAAATTTTTTATTATTTATTTTTGATCTGCTAATTCCAATCACATAAAAATTTTTTTTTAATAAATTTTCAATTAAAGATCCTGCAGAGAAACTATTTGATCCTATAACTAATGCTTTTTTAACTTTTCTCTTAACCATGATATTGAATGAAAGTTAGGCTTATCCTTAAATTTTTTTTCTGCATAAAATTTTTTTAATTCTCTAATTGCATCAATTATACCTTTATTTGGTTTAAAACCATGTTTTAATAATTTAGATGAGTCTAAATTATAGCTTCTAACATCTACAAATTTTTTTATTATTTTTATGTCAGATGGAATTTCAGAGGAAACCATTTGTGCAATTTTTAAAATAGATAAATTTTCAAAACCAATATTAAAAATATTGTCTTTTATATTTTTTTTTAAAAAAAATAAGTATGCATTTATTATGTCATCAATGTGAACATTCGGTCTTTTTTGTGCACCTCCAAATATTGTCATTTTTCCATTTTTTAATGCTTGAAATGTCAACATATTTACAGTTACATCTAATCTCATTCTTGGAGCAAATCCACAAACTGTAGCTGGCCTAAGTATAACGACATTAATGTCATTTTTGTATGATAGTATTGTTCTCTCAGTTACCATTTTAACTTTGTTATAAGTAGATATGGGTTTTAATTCTAAATCTTCGGTTACTCTCTTTTCTTTTTTAATGCCATAAACAGAGCCAGAGGAGGCATAAATAATTTTTTTAACGTTATATTTAATTAAATGATCCATTAATAGCTTTGTTCCTAATGCAGATGTTTCCCAACTTAAACTTGGATTTAAATCTACCATTGGATCATTTGCTATACATGCTAAATGAATACAAGCGTAAACATTTTTTAAGTTCAACTTTTGAATTTGTAAAATATCTAATTTATAGTTTTTTATATGACTGCTATTTATAAAGTAATTTCCAAAATAATTTAAATCTAAGTTAATTACATCATAGCCTTCATCTACTAATCTTTTAATAAGTTTGACACCCTTGTATCCCGATCCTCCAGTTACTAGAATTTTTTTTCTCATGAGCCACTCTTATACATATGTTTTATATACTAAACCAACGAAATACTTATAGATTGACACAATTTTAAAAATTTGATATTTAAAAAATTAAGTTGAATCTTGGTGGGGAATAATGTGAAAATCATTAACTGTTCCTGCAACGGTAATAACTTAATAAATGTTAAAGTCCGAGTGCCGCCCAACTTAGTCCTTTGTTGAATGAAGGCCAGGAAAAGTCTAGTTCTACAATGAAAAATTAGCAGAGGCTCAACAAAATATAAGGGAGAATTATGCCGAGGCTAATTGTATATATACTTTTTAATTTAATATTTTCAAATCTAGTATTTGCTGCAGATAAAAATTCTAATTACACATGTAGATGGGATAACAAAAATAAAATTCCATGTATAGAAGTTATTAGTTTAACTCCAAATTCATCAAACTTTTCAAAGTCTGGAATTAACAAAACTATAATTACAAAAAAACAAATCGAAGAAAGTGGTGCAGTAGATTTAATTGACGTCTTAGAATCTGTGCCCGATATTAACATCACTCAATCTGGACCAAAAGGTCAACAAGCCTCTATGTTTATGAGAGGAACTGGATCAAATCATACCTTGGTAATGATAAATGGGATACCAATTAATGACCAATCTACTACTCAAGGATTACATGATTTTGGAGTTGATTTTATTCAAACAGTTCAACAAATTGAAATTTATCCTGGTTCTAGCGCTACTCATTTTGGAACTAATGCAATCGGAGGAGCGGTGAATATTATCTTAACAGGTGATTATAAAGATACTTTTTTTGTAACAACTGATAACAGTGCAAATTATGAATTATCTGGAAACAAAACCTATGTTTACGATGAATCTTCACTGAATATTAAAGTAGGCAGTGTAAAAAATTCAACTGTAAGTGCTAGAGGAAATTCAAAAGATGAAAAAGATGCTCTTGAGAATTATTCTACAAATATAAACTATGAAAAATTTTTAAATGAAAATTTAAGAATATATAAAACAACATATATAAGACAAACAAAAGCGGAATACGACAATAGTAATTCAAATCAAATTGGTTATGAGGGTGATAATAAGATGGGGTCTATACAATTTGGTTTAGAGAATTTAACTGAGACTAAAAAAAATAACTATAAATTTTATTACAATATTTACGATAGAGAATATGACGAATTAGGAACCATAGATACATATAAAAGTGAAGTTTTTGGTTTTAAATATGATTTATCGAAAATAATTAATAGCAAATTATCTTATGGATTAGGCTCAGAATATAAGTACGATTGGGGGTATTTTAACAACAGAGGATCATATACAGCATCAACAAAAGGTCATTCAGATAATTTAGCTATACACGGTAATTTAGGTTGGAATATCTTTGAAAATTCAAATATTTCATTATTTGGAAGAAGTGATGTTCATAAACAAACAAAAAGAAATAATACATATAAAGTAAATTTAGAACAAAAATTTAATAAATTTAATTTAGGGTTTTCCTATATGAATGGTTTAAGAAATCCCACTCTTTACGAAATGTTTGGAACAGATAACTTTGGTTATTCCGGTAATAAAGATTTAAATCCTGAAAAAAGTAATACTTATGAAATTTATTCGAAAATATCATTTAACGAAAATTTAAATTTATCTCTTAGAGCTTTTAGAGCAAACATACAAAATAATATCGAATATTTAAATAATAAATATCAAAATGACAGTGATAATATAGATTTAAATCAATCAGGTTTTAGTAATCAGGTAAATTTAAAATTTAAAAATTCTAATATAAATTTTTTCTCATCATTTTTATCATCAGAAAAAGAGAATGGTGCTGACCAATTAAGAAGACCAGAAAAAAATTATGGCATAAACTTTTCAAAAATAATTAATAGTAATTTTTTCGGTAATTTGAATTTAAATTTAAAATATAATCATTATGGAAAACATTTTGATACTCACTCCTCAAATTTCAGTACTATCGAAATGGATAGTACCGACTTAGTAGACCTTAAAATTTCAAAAAAATTGAATAACGGTGATTTTTTTATTAAAATTACTAATGCTTTAAATGAGTCATATCAAAGACCCCACGGGTATAATCATGAGGGCAGAATTTTTAAATTTGGAATTAACTATTAAATTGTTGTCTTGCAAGTTTTATGTGGTACTATAATTTGATGAATTACCTTAAAGTTGCCTTTGGAGTGTTAATAGCATTATCTGCTAGTAGATTTATTCCTCACCCACCAAATTTCACAAGTCTTTTAGCGTTAAGTTTTTATATTCCAGCAGTTTTTGGGATTAAATTTATACCTATCGTTGTTTTGGCTTTATTCTTTACAGACTTAGTTATTGGATTTCACTTAACTATGTTTTTTACAATGGGTAGCGTGGTATTGATAGGAATACTGTCAAAATATTTTAACAAATCAATATTATTCAGAATATTTGGGGCACTTGGTGGTGCATTAATATTTTATATTCTAACAAATTTTGGAGTATGGTTGAACGGATCCTATGGTTATACTTTAGCTGGTTTAACAAATTGTTATGTACTGGCATTACCTTTTTTTGGTTATACTTTAATTTCTACTTTATTATTTTCAGTTGTTATAGAGACACTAATATATTATTTTACGTCAAAATCTAAAATTTATTTTAATTAATATCAAACCAATCTTCTTTTTTTTCTTTTAAAAAAGTATCAGCTATAAGTGCTGAAGGATGTTTAAATCCCATAAATCTTTTTTGTATTTTTTTTTGAGGATAATTTTTTTCTGAATTAATGTCCCATTGTAAAAAAGATGACCAATATTTCTCCTGCTTTTTTAATAGTTCTGGAGAAAAGCTATATTTACCTTCATAAATTTGAAATGTTTGATTTATTACATCGAAGATTTGCTCATCAGAATTTTTGATAAACTCAATGTTTTTTAATTTCAATTCATCTATGTAATTTTCATTCGAATGAAACTCACACATTTCCCTCAAATTTAAATTTTTTTTACTATCTAACCATCGTGCATCAGCTGGAAGAGTGATACATTTAAAAAAACTTCTTGAATAATATAGTGGCCACATGCCCAATATACACATCAAATTATTAAAGTTACCAACAATTGTGTCAGGTCCACTATCTGTACCTATAGAAAATGAACAATTTTTAGGAAGCCAAACATCTAAAATATGAGGTATCGTCTCATCTAATGAAAAATCATAAAAATTTATTGTACTTGGTACATGAATCTTCTTTCTAAATCTTCCCCATCTTATAATTTTAAAACCTTTACTTGATAGGTATTCTAAGGGTTTAATACAATTTTCAATTCTAATTTGGTTTCTGGTAATATTAAGATTATCTGCCTTATAATTAAAAATTTGATTATAAAAATAATTATCTCTCAAGTTTAAAAGTATGAATTTATCATTTTTTTTAATTCCCTTATTTTCTAAAAAATTTAAACAATATTGATCCTCATTATCATTAAATTTAAAAATTAAACTAGGATTGGAAAACACCAACCCATCTAAATCAAAAGAACTTTCTTTTCTAAAACTAGGTATGGTTACAAACTTAGCCCAAGGCATCTTTCTATTTATAAAATCTAAATACTTAAATAAAAATGATGTAACAAATTCTTTTCTAACAACCGATAGAATATATTTATTATGATAATGTTTTAATCCAACAATAGATCCTATAACTTTTATCTTATTTATTTTTGAATAAATATTAGTTAAATTAAAATCATTAAAAAAATGACCAAAAGTTGCAACATCAACTTCGTAAGTTTTTACTCTATAAAACAAATTAATTATTAATAAAAAAAAGCTTAAAAAAATACAAAAAATATAGATTGGCAATTTTATAATAAAAATCAATATTCTGATTATTTTAAACATTGGTGAAATATTTTTTATTTAAAAAAACTCTTATATTTTTTTTCATTTTTAATTTTTTTAAAAAATTTAAAGAAAAACGCAAAAAATTTATAAATTTTAATAAATATTTTTATTTTTTTAAAAAAATAGGTTTTTCTTTTTATATATGATACAAATCCTCCATAATTTCCAATTCCTTCTTGTCTTAAATCCTCAATATTTAATGTTTTGCCATTATTATCTACTTCAATATTTGGTAATATTTTGCTTCTATTAATCTCAAAAATAACAATTCCTTCAAAAAACTTAATTGCATGAATATATTGATTTAAGGAAAATTTAAATTTTCCAAGAGAAGGGTCATTAAAATTTATATCATCTACAAGTTTTTTTGAAAAATTAATAAATGAAAACTTACTTGGGTTATCAAAACTTGAAATATAACTACTCATAACATCTTCGATTAACAATATGCCTCCGTCTTTGATATTAGGGATGCATTCAGTAGTTGTTATAATTTGTTGTAAATTTGTATGCCCTCCATCATCAATAATAACATCAACTTTTCCTATTTTTTGAAAGAAATTTTTCCAGAATTTTGGATCTGCTTGATCTCCAATTATTACTTCTATCCCCTCTTCTTCAAATATTTTGCATTTATCGTTAAGATCAATACCTATTATTCTAGCGTTTTTAAAATAATTTTTCCAAACTTTTAGAGAGCCACCGTTAGCTATACCTATCTCAACAAATGTAATGTTTTTATCAACATATTTGTGTAAATATTCATCATAAACTTGAAAATAATTTTGATGTTTTACAGTTTTTCTTTTCTCTGATCTAAATAAATTAATTAATTTTGACATTTAAATATGGATATTATCATCTATTTATAATATTAAATTTTCAAAATCAAATTTACAATGAATTTTAAATCAAATATTTTAATAACGGGAAACTTAGGCTACATTGGAACTGTACTTACAGATTATCTTAAGAATAATAATTATCATATAACAGGAATGGACTCAGGATTATTTAAAGATTGCTTGTTATGTGAAGAAACTTTACCACATAAACAGATTTTAAAAGATGTTAGAGATATAAATTGTAATGATTTAAAAAATTATGAAATAATTGTTTATTTATCTGCCATATCTAATGACCCACTTGGTGAATTTGATAAAAAAATTACAAACGATATTAATTATATAGGTGCTGTTAATTTTGCAAAAAAAGCTAAGGAGAGCGGTGTTAAAAAATTTATATTTATTTCATCTCAAAGTATGTATGGGATTTCAGAAACAACAAAAGAACTAGATGAAGACAATAGCAAAAAAAACCCGATAACAGAGTACGCAAAAACAAAATGGAATGCGGAAAAAGAGATATTAAAATTAAATAATGAAAATTTTACCACTATTTCGTTAAGACCTTCAACAGTGTTTGGTTCAAGTCCAAGATTAAGATGTGATATAGTTTTTAATAATCTTCTTGCATGTGCATATACAACAAACGAAATTGTTATCAAAAGTGATGGATCTCCATGGAGACCTGTAATACACATTAAAGATGTTTGTAATGCCATCGAAGCTACAATTAAAGCACCCATTAATTTAGTTGCTGCTAAATCCTTTAACATTGGAATACCTGATGGAAATTTTACAGTAAAAGAAATTGCTGAAACAGTTAAAGATCTTTTGCCAAATAGTAATTTAAAATTTACTGGCGAACATACAGATAGTAGAACTTATAAAGTTAGCTTTAATAGGATACTTATTGGTTTAAAAGATTATTATAAACCTGAATTTGATTTAAAAAGTGGTGGAAAAGAATTACTAAGTTTTTTTGAAAAAGTTAATTTAACTTATGAAGATTTTATAGGATATAAAACTAATAGATTGGTTTGTTTAAAAGAAAATTATAAAAAAAAATTTGATGAAAATTTAAAGAAAATTAAATGATGTTAACCTAGCCATTTAAATAAAGTACTTAAAGGAATTTCCAACTTAAATCTTTTTTTGAAACTACACTAGGCTTTAATCTTAATTTTATCTTAAGACTGGGGTCAAAAAAGCTTAATCCTCTCTCGTACCTAGGATTGTAATAATTCGACACAAAATATATGATTTCTGTGTTGTCTTCAAGAGTCTGTATACCATTTGCGCAATCTACAGGGACCATTACCATATTTCTTTTTTTTGAGTCTAGAGTAAATCTCTGATATTTATGAAATGATTTACTTTTTTTATTTAAATCCACAACATAAAGATCACATCTTCCCTTTATGCATCTCATTATTTTAGTTTCTTTAAATTTTCCAACCTGGTAATGCAGGCCTCTAGTTGTTCCTTTAAATTTGCTAAATGAATTGTTTATATTTACTACTATATCATTTAATTTTTTTTCTTTGAAAGTTTTGCTACAAAAAATCCTTTGAAAGAAACCTCTCCTATCTTTTAACTTACTTGGAAAAATTTCAACACAGTTCTTAATTTTTGTTTTTTTAAATTTCATAAATCTACTTTAAATTAAATTATTTTTTAATATTCCTGTACCATAATAAATAATTTGTTAAACCATTTTTTATTGGAGTAAATTTAAATTTACCAATATTTTTTGTTAATTTTTTATTATTTGAAATAAAAAAATTATTTTTATCTATTTTATACTTATTTTGTTTTTTCTTTAAAATTTTAAAGAACAAATAATTATAAATTTCAACTACTGAAGTTTTTTTTCCAGATCCAACATTATAGACACCTGAGGGTATTTTTTTTTTTATAAATAATTTTATTATTTTAGAAACATCAATAACATTTATAAAATCAAGTGTCATCTTTGGATTGTTTAAAATTAATTCAGAATTATTGATGATACTTTTGGCAATATAAGGTATTAGTGATCCTGATCTTTGATTTGGACCATAAACATAAAAAAATCTAAGCCAATAAAAAGTCTTATCATAACTTAAACAAATTTTTCTTGTGAATTCTTCAAGTTTTATTTTAGAATTTGGGAAAAAATTTTTTCTATCCAGTTCAGCTTTTTCTTTAACTTCTCCTGATTTACGTAAATACTCAAAACAAGAACCAGAAATTATTATTTTTTCTATACTTTGTATTTTTACCATATCATTTAAAAATTTTTTTGATTTGTTTAAATTATCTGTACAAACTTTTTTACTAAAATTTGGAATGTCTTGCCAACCTAAATGAATTAATATTGAAGGTTTAAAATCTAAAATTAATTTCATAGTTTTTTTATTTAAACTCCCAAAATCTCCTCTTATCCATTTTAATTCTTTACTGTTATATTGTTTTGTTCTGGAAAGAGACAATATTTTATAATCTGGATTTAATTTTAGTAATTTAAGAACATTATTTCCTATAAAACCTGTGCCACCTGTTAATAAAATTTTTTGCATATACTACAAAGACTGAAGATTATTTTTTTTAATTTGATTAAATATTTTATTTTTAAGATTTTCGACATCATTTGTTTCTAACTTTCTTAGAGTTTCAATCTTTTTCATCATATCTTCTAAATTATTAAAGCAAACCTCTTTAGTAAGATCTCCAAATAATTGTGATGACATAGACGTCATGGTTTGAAATAAACAACTCGAATTTAGAACTATCTCATATGTTCTTAAATAAATTGGATATTCACCACTGGTTGAGCCACAATCTAGGGAGAATATTGAACTTGAATATTTGTTTCTATTATCAAAATAATCGTAATTATTTCTTAATGTTTCAAATCCTAATTTTTTCCAACTTTTTCCTATAAGGCAAAAATCTTGTTTTAAATGTTTATTTAAACTTTTTACACAATTATAACGTAATCTATTTTTAATGAGCCTATAAATTTCATTATTTATATTTATTTTTTCATAATGTGAAAGATTATTAAATAATTCAGAAGTAAAATCATAACAAAATTCAAATTTAGAAATTATATCAAAATTATTTTCTTTCAAAATTTTATAAACAAAGTTATCAATTTTATTTATTATACTGCTGTTATATGAATTTATGAGACTATAAGATGGATCACTAATCTCTATGCTTACTTCCGAAATATAAGAAATAAAAATATCTTTATTAGTATTAGATAATCTAATTTTTTTTGGAAAAGGTAAAATAGACTTCGAACTTTTATTTAAAAATTTTCTTTGCTCTGGAAAAAAATTATAATGATCAAAATCAATAAGTTTACTATTATTTATTTCATTTAAAGAGTTGAACCATAAAATAGATTTTTTAATATTTCTAAAAAAAAAATTGATTATTTTAAAATTCAAGGTCTCTACATTGCCATCACAAAAAATAATTTCTATATTTTTTTTTTTATTGAATAAACAGAAAAATACACATTTTATTAGTGAAAAAATATAATCATCAAAAATATATAAATCATTATTCATTTCTAAAAAGGGCGAAAGAGTAATTTTTCTATATTTTGCTCTTTTCAAAGATATTACTTTTAAATACATGCCTGGTGAACTATACATTAATGATTTTAAAATATTAGTTATAATTGTTAAAAGATGTTTAATTTTTCAAAAAATAAAATAATAACAACCATAACACCTTTAAGGATTAGTATTTTTGGAGGAGGTACTGATTTACCATATTTTATAAATAAAAATGGTTATGGCAAAGTCTTAAATTTTAGTATTGATAAATACATTTATACTTTTGCAAAAATTCAATCAGAAATCTTTAATAAAAAATACAGATTTAATTATCACCAAACAGAAAACGTTAATAAAATTGATAAAATTAAAAATAATATTATTCGTAATTCTATAAAATACTATAAGTACAATGAACCTCTATATATAGCAACTATATCAGACATTCCTGCTGGAACTGGAATGGGTTCTTCAGGAGCGTTTCAAGTAAGTGTATGCAAAATTCTAAATATATTAATGCGAAATAAAAGAAAAAATAATCTTCAATTAGCTCAAGATGCATCAAAAATTGAGATGAGTTTAACAAAATCCGAAGCAGGATTCCAAGATCAATATTCTGCAGCTTGTGGTGGCTTTAATGAATATACCTTCTATGATAATTCAAAAATATCTGTTAAAAAGCTAAATCAAAAATTTCAATTAAAATTTTTAAAAAATCTTTCAAATAATTCAATTTTAATTTTTACAAACAAAAACAGAAAAGCTCAAAATATTTTAAAAGAACAAAAAAATAATTACAAAAAGAAAGATATATTTAATTATACAAAGAGAATTTTGCAACTGGAGGAAGATTTTTTCAAAAAATTAAACGATAAATCATCTGACATTATTGATTATTATAACGATTTAATGAATGAAAGCTGGAACTTAAAAAAAAGTTTATCAAAAAAAATTAGTAATAATCATATTGAAAATATTTTTGATTTTTTAAAAAAAAATGGAATGATTTCTGGAAAAATTTTAGGTGCAGGGGGTGGAGGATTTGTTTTATGTACATTTAAAAATCCATTAAATAAAAAAAAATTTATTAAAAATAATAATAAAAAATTTAAAATGTTAAATTTTAACTATTCTCATTCAGGTATTATAACTACTCATGATTGATGTTCTTATTTTATGCGGTGGTTTTGGAACTAGATTTAATATTAGTAATAAAAAAATAAATAAACCATTAGTAATTATAAATCGAAAAACTATTTTAGAGAGAATAATTGAAATCTATCAAAAAGATGAAAAGAATTGTCGATTTATAATTTTAGGTGGATACAGATATAAAAACTTAAAAAAATATATTGATAAAAATTTTAAAGTTAAAAATTTGATTGTTTTAAATACAGGTTCAAATACTCCGACTGCAGGTAGAATATTGTTAGCTAAAAATTATATTAAATCTAATAATTTTTGTTTAACTTATGGAGATTCACTTACAAATTTTTCATTAAAAAAAGCTTTAAAACTTAAAAATAAAAAAAATTTCATTATTTCTTCATATAAAAAAAAGTCTTCATTTGGACAATTAAGTGTGAAAAAAAGTTTAATTAAAAATTTTAACGAAAAAAAAACATTTGAAAAGATAAACGCAGGATTTTATATATTTGATAAAAAAATATTCGAATTTATTAAATCAGAGAAAGAAAATCTTGAAACAACTGTTTTTAAAAGGATTTTAAAAGCAAAATATAAAATACTTGAATTTGAGGTATCTAAATGGTTTCCAATGGATACATTAGGAAATAAATTAGACTTAGAAAACATCCTAAAAAAAAATAAAAATTATTTTAAATGATTTTAATTCCTTGGTAATTATATCTTTTAGATGTAACTTTTTTATAAAAATTATTTGTACAATCTCTTTTTTTTATACTGGGAATATTATATTTATTACCGAATAAGCTGCTTGTAAATTCAATTTGAAACATTAAGCGATTTTTAGAAGTTACTTTTTTTCCTTTATGCAATCCTCTAGAATCTTCAAACAATAAATCTCCCTCATTAAAATTAAACTCTTTTATTTTTGTTTTATAAAATCTATTAACTATTTTATCTTGTATTCTCATATATCCTAAATTTAATATTTCACGAGAAATAGAACCGTTTAGGTGAGTTCCTTGAACAAAACAATGTGGACCATTATTTATGTTACAATCACTAAGATAAATAAATATTTTAAGCCACTTTGGACGATCCATATCAAAATGCCATAATTGTGCAGCCTCTTTATCTGGTAATTTAGTTGGAAAATTATACCAGCAATTGATGTTATACAATATTGGCTCTGCATCTAAGTATTTTGATGCAATATTAAACAAATAATCATTAGATAAAATTTCTTGAACAGGTTTTAATTTAAGTAAATCATCGTCGGTATAAAAAAATTTTGCAGCCTTAACTTTTTTGTAAAGTTTTTCTTTGCTTTTGCTCTTGTATTTATCTCCAATCCAATATCCATCAATTTTTTTTAAAGATTTTTTAAGATCTAAAACCAACTTTTTGGTAAAAAAATTTTTTTTTATTAAATATCCATTTTTTTTTAATTTATTTATTTGAAGATCAAATTTATTTTTTTTAAGTAAATTTTTTTTCAAAAAGAAATGAATTATCGCGTTAGACCATCCTCTAGTAATAATAAAATAATTTATCATAGATTGATACGAAACACTTGAATTTTTAATTGTAAATAATTTAAAAATAATTAACTCAAATATAAATATAGGTAAATATATTATAAATAAAAATACTTTAAATTTTCTCATAAGATTTTATTTTTTTAATAAATTTTAAAAGTGAAGTTGAGTTTTCAAATTTTATGTTATGTAATTGTATTTCTCTAGCTAGAGATTTAAACGCATCATTCTTATTAATATAATACATATAACAATATTCATAAATTTTATTTTTATTTACTTTAAATTTACTTAATTTTGACGCAGATAATAAAATCTCTTTGTATTCTTTTTTTGATCTTGGATTAAAACCAAAATTATATTTAATAGCGGGATGATCTCCTGTAGAAATTGCGTTTACTCCAAAATAGGCCATTTCCCATAGTACAGTTCCCCATGGTGAAATTCCAAACTTTACTGATTTAAATATTTCATGATTTGATATAGAAGGCGATATCCAACTTATGTTTTTATATTTTTGTTTTAATTGCTCTACAACTTTTACTGACTCTTTATTAATGTTGTAAATATTTGGATGTGGTTTTAAAGCTATATTTAAGTTATTATTTGAAATTAATTTGCATGTAAAGTTTATCCATTCATAAAAATCTATAAAAATTAACTTTCCCCATTCCCTTTGGGATTCAAAAAAATTTGGTAAAAATATAATCCCATCATATTTTAATTTAGTCTTTTTAATATTTTTTTTATACGGATTAACATTCATATAATCTTTAAAAGTTAAATTAGATCTATTTTTGAAAAAAATATTTCTAATGAATTTTTTTCCTTCAATAATTTTTTTTTCTTTATTTTTTAATTTTTTAAATGTTTCTTTAAATTTCCTATAATTATCTACATGATAAAAATCTTTTTTGGATAAAGATTTATTGTATTGAGACAAGGTGCTGCCTGAATAAACTTTAACACCACAATTTAAAAAAACTCTTACTAATAGTCCATATTGAATATAAGTTGCAAATGATGTGTACAAATATTTAAAGCAATAATCTCTTTGTAGTTTTTTATAACACCTTATTGCAAGTAAGGACAAATAAATTATCTCTTTTAAAAATTTATCATTAATATCTACAGTGGGCTGATTTCTAAATCTTATATAGCTGTCATAAATTAAATCTCCACAATAAATGTTTTCTATTTTTAAATTTAATATTTCCTCTTTGTTGCGAATAGTGCTGTAAATTTTATTTGATATTTTTATAATTTTATAATTTTCACTTGGAGAGATATATTTTTTATTTAATTCATCTAAATCCCATATTTTAAAAAAATTAAATGATTTATATATTTTAAAAAATTTTTTTTTTACAAATTTATAATAAAATTTAGTTTTTAAATTATGAAATTTTTCAAAATTTCTTTTTCTATTTAAATTTATAAAGTACGGCCAAAAACCATAAATATTAAAATTTTTTAACCTTTCATTAGATAATATGTAATTATAACATACATAGTAATATTCTTCTGGAACAACTACCAATGCATTATATTTGAATTTTTGTTTTTCTGAATGTGAAAAATTTATGAATTTTTTTTCATTTTCATCTAAAATGAGTTTTGAAATATGTTTAAATAATTTTTTAATCACTTTCAATTAACTCAATTATTAAATTTAGATTATTAATTAAAAAAGTAACTTTTCTATTATTAAAAGCCTTTGCTTTGACAGGTTTTGTAATAATTCTAAATCCTCTCTTAGTTAAGTTATTTAAATCTTTTTTAAAATTTTTTGATTCATAAGCAAGGTGATTAAGAATATTTACCTTTTTTTCTAAAGTTTTACTGACTGGATTATTTTTTCCAAAAGGTTCAACTAATTCATAACAAATATCATCATGATCGATAATAAAAATTACTTTAACTTTTAAATTTTTGTCTTTTATAATCTTGCTTTTTTTTTTTATTCTAATAAATTTTTTTAATTCAGTAATTCCTTCATTTATTTTGTTAACAAAAATTCCTATATGATTAAATTGCATGCTTTTCTCCTACAAATATATCTGGGTATTGTTTTAATAAAGTTTTACTTTTTTTTAATAATTTTTTAGATTCAATAGATGTAAATTCGAATCTACCAAAATTTGATACTTTTATTAAATTTTTGATTTTTGGTCTTAAAAATTTTAAATCTAGAGAAGCATTTTTATTCAAATCCCTCACATAATATGAAATTTGAATTTTTTTTTTTTTGAATTTCTCCCTATAAGTGCAAGAAAATATTTTATTGTAACGATAATGAACTTTATATTTTTGCTCAATATAATGAAAGTAAGTAATTGCCTCAAGTGGACACCCCATGCAAATAATTTTTCCATTAAGCTTTGTAAAAATATCAAAAAAACTATTTTTTCCAAAACAATCGCTCAAGTCATAACTTGTAATTTGTTTTGAGTGCTTACCAATACTGCACACACTAAATATTGGATGATTTGACCTTATTACGTTTTTTTTTTTTCTAAATGCTTCGCTGAACATTCCTATTTTGCTAGGCGTTTTGTATTTATCAAAAATTTTATTTGTGGTCATATTATATGTGAAAGATGGTATAATTAGTGTTCCTTTTGGACAAAAAAAATCAATTAGCATATCTAAATAAGAATTTAGAAAATTATCTCTAGAATTTTTTAATTTTAATTGAGTAGATACGATCGCATCACCATGAATCATAACGACATCTGTTTTTTCTAAACCTAATTTCAAAAGCGATTTTTTTAAATCAGGAGAAATCATTTATTTAATTTTTCTTTTATTCAAAGATTTTTCTACGTCTGATATTGATTTTATATTAGTCATCTCAAATGTTGAAAATCTAATTTGAAATTTTTCTTCCAAGCTCATTAAAAAATTTAGATGAGATAAAGAATCCCAATATTTAATATCTCCTACTTGAGAATCTAAATTATAATTTTTTATTTTAATTCTTTTGTCTACTTTTTCTAGAATTTTGTATATTTTTTTTCTCATAATTAAATGTCAAATATTTTATTTTGTTTAATTTGATATTTATTAACCTCAGTCGCAAATAATTTATTTTTTGATTTATAAGACACTTTTATTTTTTCTAAATATTTTTGATCTATCTGTTTAAAGCCATTTAATTCTAACGATTTTTCAAAAGTTTTATTTTTTTCAGTTTTTATAAATTCAGAAATAATAAATTTATAGTTTTTTTTTTTTGCTAGCTTTCTACATTCATTAAAGATCCATACATCTAAAAACCTACCCAAAACCCTACAACTCATTAGCATTGTATCAATAAAACAGTAATCTTTGTTTAGTTTTCTAAGAATGAACATTGCGATTATTCCATGATCACCATAAAGATCTTTAAGATTTACCAGTCTACATTCAAAATTTTTATCCTTTATTATTCTTTTCAAATTTGTTTCAGAATACCTAATTGTTCTAAAATTAAATTGATTAGTTTTTTGAGACATTTGTGAAGCTCTTGAAATCAAACTATTTTCTATTTTTAGTATCTTAGGATTTAATTTTATAGATTTTAAAAAATTTATTTCTTCATCTTCAGATCTTATATCTTTTTTATTTTGTACAAACTTTCCCGCCATCTTGTATTGTTTATTTTTTTTCAAATCTTCTTTAGTTGTATTAAATTTAGAAGTATGAATATTATTTTTTAGTTGTTCTGGCCAATTACTAATATCATCATGAACATCAATAGTATTTACTTCTGGAAGAAATTTCTTCATTTTTTCTCTTTCCAATTTATTATCATCCCAGAAGATAAAACTAGTTAAACCAAGATTGAGTTCTTTAGAAATTTCTATTATATTTTTGTATTTTTCTTGCCAATTTACTTTAAAAGAAATTATATCTTTTTTTTTTATAGTCATCATTTTATGTTTCTCAAAAACTTCTACTACATCTTCATAATTATTTTTGCTAGAAACAGTTAATAACATTCCTTTTTTTGATAAATTTAAAATTTCATTTTGAAATGCTTTATAAACTTTTCCAATTCCATCTTGACCTATTTTTATATTGTTAAAACCATCCTCACCTAATACGCCACCCCAAAGAGTATTATCACAATCTAATACCAGTACCTTAGATTGAGGTAAAATACTTTTTAAATATATCTCATTAATTTTATTTATTAAAATTTCTAGTCCTAGTGAAGATACTTTTGAAGAAAATAAATAATAATCTCGATTGCTAAAACATTTTTCAAATCCCTTTTCTGCAAAAAAAGTGTCTAAATTTAATAGATATAAATTTTTAGATTTTTTTTGAATTTTACGTAATAATTTAATGAAACTCGAAACGTTAATAATCTCTTGAGATTTATCTTGGGCATAATTAATACTAGAAACACTTTTCCAGCTAGAAAATGAAACGACAACTTCTTTTTCAGTTTTAGAGCATACAACTTCAATCAATTTAGATAAATTTTTTATATTATTTATTTTTAAAGAACCTTTGTTATTAGTCATTTCTTGTAAAAATAATATAATATTTATAGTGCTAGTACTTTTAACTTTACTTGCAAGCGCGTGGAACTCGCCCATCTCAAGAAAAGTAAGATTATGTTTATTTTTTAATTTATTCCAAGAATGACTTTGTCGATTTAAAAATAAATTTGATACTATTAAATTTTCTATTTTTTTATTCATTAAATTAGTAATTTATTGAAATTTCTATATATATAGAAATAATTGTAATATCAAAAACTTAAATAATAAATAAGTTTATCGATTAAATTTTAAAATTAAACTGTTTGAATAGATAAAATAAAAAAATATTATGAACAATCTCAATGTAGGTGAGAAAATCTATAAATCAATCAAGAAACTTTTTCCAATAAATAGGAGCTTAACAGGCAATGGAAATAGAGCGTCTCTCAAAATTTTAGGTAAGATATCTGGAAAAATGAAAATATTAGAGTTCAAGTCGGGCAAAAAAGTATTTGACTGGACAATACCTCCAGAATGGAATGTCAAAGATGCTTTTATTAAATGTGATGGAGAAAAAATAGTTGATTTTAAAAAAAATAATCTACACTTAGTTTCATATTCAGAACCAATAAATAAAGAAATTAGTTTTAAGGAATTAAATGAACATCTTTATTCAATAAAAAGTAAACCTAAATCTATTCCCTATATAACTTCATATTATAAAAAAAGATGGGGTTTTTGCTTAAATCATAATGATAGAATAAAGCTTGATAAATTTAAATCCTACAAGGTTTATATTGACTCATCCTTTAATAAAAAAGGAAGCCTATCTATAGGTGAAATTTTAATTAAAGGTAAATCTAAAAAAGAAATAATTCTTAGTACAAACATTTGCCATCCATCACTGGTTAATAATGAATTGTGCGCACCTGTAATTTTAGCATATTTGGCAAAATATTTTTCTAATTTAAATAATTTTTTTACTTTAAGAATTTTATTTCTTCCTGAAACTATTGGAGCAATTACTTACATAAATAAAAACTTAAAAACTCTGAAAAAAAATTTCAGAGCTGGATTCCACATAACCTGCTTTGGTGACAAGGGAAATTTTTCAATGATTTCATCAAAATATGCAAATAGCTATTCGGATAATATTGCAAAAAAAATTTTAAAAACCAAAAAAAAAATTAAAGTTTACAAATTTCAAAAATGTGGCTCAGATGAAAGACAATATAATTTTCCTGGAGTTAATTTGCCTGTAGTAACTTTAACAAGAACAAAATTTGGAAATTATAAAGAATATCATAATTCCATGGATAACTTACAAATAACAAATCCGAAATTGCTAACAGAGTCTTTTAACTTTTTGATTAAAATAATAAATTTAATTAACTATGAAAAAAATAAATTTTTAAAAAAAAAAGTAGATAATAAATTAAAAATTACAAAATTAATTAATTCAAAATATAATAGAATAAAGGTATTTAGCCAAACAAAATGCGAACCTTTTTTATCAAAAAGAAATTTATACAGAAATGTTTCTAAAAATTTCTTAACAAATGATGAATTTATAATGTTTAACTTACTTTATTATGGTGATGGCAATACTATATCGAGTATTGCAAATATAATTAAAAGTAAATCCAAAAAAGTATTTACAATTGCCAAGTTGTTAGAAAAAAATAAGTTGATAAAACTTTCTAATTAATTTCAAAAATCATTTACAAACCAATTTACAAATTTTTTTAAACCTTTTTCAAAAGATGTGTTTGGGAAATATTTAATATTTCTTTTTAATTTTTTGATATCGGATTGAGATGATATAATATCACCTTTTTTTAAAGGGCCTAAAACTATTTTAGCTTTTTTATTTAAAAGCTTTTCTAAAATATTTATAAGTTTTGTTATCTTAATTTTTTTTCCTCCACCAAGGTTAAAAATTTGGAAATATTTGTTTTTTTTTCTATCAATTTTATGAAATTGTTTTATTTTCAAAAGCTTAAATACACATTTAATTGCATCATCTACAAAAGTAAAATCCCTGTAATGATTCCCAAAATTATTTACTGTGATTGGACTTCCTTTTTGGATTGAATTTGCAAATTTAAATATCGATAAATCTGGTCTGCCCAATGGACCATAAACAGTGAAAAAACGTATGCCTATAATTTTAATTTTATAATTTATTGCATAAAAATGAGCTAGAATTTCATTATTTTTTTTTGTAGCTCCGTAAAGTGAAATGGGAGAATCGGTAAAATCCAACTCAGAAAATAACTTTTTTTTAAGATCACCAGCAACTGAAGAAGAAGAAGCAAATAAAACTCTCTTTATATTTTTTCTTTTTGCATTTTCTAAAATGTTATAAAAACCAATCTCGTTAGTTTTAAAATATATATCAGGATTTTGAAGAGAATATTGAACCCCTGCATATGCAGCTAAATTTACAATTATATCAATTTTATTTTTATTGAAAAAATTATCAATTTTTTTTTTGTTACTAATATCTAGTTTATTAAATTTAAAGTTTTTATACTTTTTTAATATTTTAAGTCTTCTAAGTTTAAAACTTATGTCATAATAATTATTTAAAGTGTCTATTCCAATAACTTTAAGTCCTTTTTTTAACAAAAACTCTGACAAGTGAAAACCTATAAATCCAGCAGAGCCTGTAATTAAAATTCTCATTTTTTTTTTGAGATCTTATTTAAAACCGAAAGATCTGACTTATTATTTATAATAAATGAGTCATCAGTATTCATGACGATATTAGTAATTTTGTTTAATCTGTTACTCACATATGAAGAATATTTCATAATCGAAAAAGCTCCTACATCTTTATGAATTATATTTTTTTCAAGTTTTAATTTTCTATTTTTTTGATTTGTAACAGGTTTTATTCCTTTTGAGGTATACTTATAGTAATTATTTTCAAAATCAGGAACCGTTCCAATTACTAAATCACTTTTATGAACAATTAAATTACTTATTGCTTGCTCTATATAATATTTCTTCCTCAATGGATTTTCTATAGTTAATATTGCAATTAAATCTGGATTTACTTTCTCAAATTTATTTATAGCTTCAATTACTGCAGGTTTATAATCCAAATTTATTGAAGACAACATTTCTTTTCTCTTTTGAATAAAAATTTTATTTTTATATTTTATTTTCAATTTTTTAATCAAATTAATATCTGGTGTAGTTACAATAATTTTTTTAAATTCTTTAACTTTAATAGCTTCATTAATTGTATGGAATATTAATGGTTTGCCATTAAACAGGTCTAGTGAAGTACAGTTTAAATCAATATTTTTACCCCTTACAGGAATTACGCAGATTATTTTAAGTTTATTTTTTATTTTTCTTAAATTTGAAAATTTATTTAATATTTTAGTTCTTGTTTTATATAGTTTAGATTTATCTGATGTTAAGTTTTGTTCGTGTCTTCTATAATAAAACAGAGGTAAAGACACATGTTTAAATTGAAAGTTATTCAATAATTTATACCAAATATCATACCCATCTTGTCTAGTAAAATTTTCATCATACAAGTTAACTGAAAATAATGCATTTTTTTTGATTAAACAGCAGGCTGCAAGGACTGGTAAATGATTTAAACTTTTATTCACTCTCAATAGCTGTTTTTCTAGTGATAAAATATTGTTCTTTCTATCAATTAAGTAATAATCAGAATAAACAAGCGCAATGTTTTCATCTTTATTAATGGCATTATAAAGCACTGACAAGGCATTTGGATCTAGATAATCATCAGCGTCTAACCTTATTACATATTCTCCCCTTGCTGCTTTTATTGCAATATTTGAAGACTTGATCAAACCTTTAGAAATTTTGTTATAAATAACTTTAAAATTTTTTCTTTTTTTATATTTTTTAATTATTTCACCTGAAATATCAGAAGATCCATCGTCAATTACTATTAATTCTAATTCTTTAAAAGATTGATCAAAAACACTTTTAATTGCTTTAATAAGTATATTGATATATTTAAAATTGGATCTGGAGATGTGCATAATTTTCAAATTATTGAAAAAATAATTAAAACAAAAAAACCATTAATAGTATCCACAGGTTTATGCAGTTTAAAAGACATAAAGCTGACAGTAGATTTTGTAAAAAAATTAGATAAAACCTATATAACAAAAAAGAGACTTGCACTTCTTCATTGCAATACATCTTATCCAACCCCTGCAAATGATAGCAACTTAGGAACAATAAAGCATTTAAAAGACAAATTTAATTTAGAAATTGGATATTCAGATCATACTATAGGTGATGAAACATTAATATATTCATATTTGTCTGGAGCAAACATTATAGAAAAACATTTTTCTAATAATATCAAAAAAAAAACTTTTAGAGATCATGAAATTTCTTTAGATAAAAAATCAGTAAATATCTTTCTTGATAAAATAAAAAAAATTTCGACATATTTTGGTACGAAAAAAAAGTTAACAAACAGTGAAAAAAAACAAAATAATCTTTATTCTTTCCGTAGATCTATATATGCAAAAAAAGATATAA
>CACHCM010000006.1 GCA_902578325.1 uncultured Pelagibacteraceae bacterium | reverse complement strand
TTTTCGGGAGATGCATATTCTGGATTAAGTGAAACTGCATTACATTATATTGGAGGAATCCTAAAACATGCTAAAGCTATTAATGCTTTTGCTAACTCTACAACAAACAGTTACAAAAGATTAATTCCAGGTTTTGAAGCTCCAGTTCTTCTTGCGTATTCAGCAAGAAATAGATCTGCTTCTTGTAGAATACCGATCACATTAAGTAAAAAAGGTGCAAGATGTGAGATTAGATTTCCAGATGCTGCAGGAAATCCATACTTAACTTTCGCAGCTATGTTAATGGCAGGAATTGATGGAATTAAAAATAAAATTCATCCAGGTGAGTCTTTTGATAAAGATTTATATGAATTACCACCTGAAGAAGTTAAAGCTATCCCAACAGTTTGTGGTTCTTTGAGAGAAGCAATGGAAAGTTTAGATAAAGACAGAGAGTTTTTAACTCAGGGTGGAGTCTTTACTGATGATCAAATTGATGCTTACATTGCTCTTAAGTTTGAAGAAATTCACAAATTTGAACATGCACCTCATCCTGTAGAGTTTGAGATGTATTACAGTAGCTAATAAACTTTATTACTGTCTAGTTGTTGCAATTGTATCTTTGTTAACACCTTTTTTGACTACGTAATCTTGTGTGCCGTTCGCACCTGTTTCAACTTCTTTACGTAGTTCTTTAAAGAATGTTTTCTCCATTAAAGAGTCTTTCAAGTTTTTAACAAGATTTTTAAACTCAAATTTGTTCATATAGAATCTATATATTAGATATGCATACAATGCAATACAGATATGCAATTAATGGGATAATACAACTTATGATATTTTGAAGGACTCTCCGCAGCCACAACGCTCAGTTTCATTAGGATTATTAAACACAAATGACGAGGACAATTCCTCCTTTTTGTAATCCATTTCAGTGCCAAGCAGATACATAATAGCAGCTGAATCAACGAATACTTTCACACCCTTATCCTCAATAACTTCATCATTAGGATTTAACTCTTTTGTATACTCCATTACATAAGACATCCCTGCACAACCACCTGATTTAACTGATACTCTAACTCCAATAGAATCTTTTTCAGCATTAGCCATTATTTCTTTTATTCTTAATGCTGCGTTATCACTTAATTTAATTATTGGGCTCATTATAAATTCAGTTCCAATTTTGCTGCTTCTGTCATCATATCTTTGTTCCACGGTGGATCCCAAACTAACTCAAGATCAACATCCTCTATACCTTCAACTTGCATTGCTCCATCTTTTACTTCTTTAGGTAAACTTTCTGCAACTGGGCAATTTGGTGAAGTCAAAGTCATTTTAATTTTAGCAAACTTATCGTCCTCTATCTTAATATCATAAATTAATCCTAATTCGTATATATTTACAGGTAGCTCAGGATCATAAATTTTTCTCATCTCCTCTATAATTTGTTCTTTTTTCGACATATTTTAATTCTCTGTTTTTACCTCTTCTTTATTTTCATCAAAAGCAGAAATTAAAGTGTGCCATGATAGTGTTGCACACTTAACTCTCATTGGATACTGTTTTACTCCAGATAAACTCATCAACTTAGTTTTTTCATCTTCATCTAAATTCTCTGACATTAATTCTGGATTTTCTTTAATCATTCCTAAAAAATCTTCTACTATTTCTTTAGCCTCATGTTCGTTTTTACCCTTAATTAAATCTGTCATTATAGAAGCTGATGCCATTGAAATTGCACATCCACTACCTTCAAAGGAAATATCCTCTACAATTTTTTGTCCATTTAATTTTAAATAAACATGAACATTGTCTCCACAGAGAGGATTGTTTCCTTTAGCATCTTTATTAAAATCTTCTGTCTTACGAAGATTTCTTGGGTTCTTACCGTGTTCTAATATAATTTCTTGATAAAGTTCTTTTAAATTCATTATAGATTAAATATTTTTTTACAGTTGTTAATTGATTCATTTAACTGATCTAAATCTTCTTTTGTATTGTATATACCAACTGATGCTCTTGCGCTTGCTGGAATATTTAATTTATCATGAAGAATTTGACAACAATGGTGTCCTGCTCTTATCGCAACCCCGTCTTCATCCAAGATAGTTGCAATATCATGAGGGTGAACTCCTTCTATAACAAATGATAAAACCCCTCCTTTATTTTTTGGATTTCCTATAAGTTTAACTGAGTTATTTTTTTGTAAGAGCTCTTGTCCGTATTCAACTAAGTCTGCTTCGTGTTTCATGACATTTTCGATACCAATACTTTCTAAAAATTTTATTGATTGATCAAAAGCAATGACTTGTGCTGTAGCCATAGTACCAGCCTCGTATTTATTAGGTAATTCACCGTAGGATATCCTATCTTTTTTAACTTCATTTATCATTCCTCCTCCACCTTGGTATGGAGGCAATTCTTCTAACCATTTTTTCTTACCATACAAAACCCCCAAACCTGTAGGTCCATACATTTTATGGCATGAAATTGCATAGAAATCACAATCTAATTCTTGCATATCTAATTTTAAATGTGGAGCTCCTTGACAACCATCAACTACAACAATTATTCCTTTTGAATGGGCAAGCTGAGTAATTTCTTTTACTGGTAAAATTGCACCTGTTACATTCGATAAATGAGTAATTGAAATTAATCTTGTTTTTGGAGTTATTTTCTTTTCGATTTCTTCAAGAGTAATTTCACCTTCTTCATTTATTTCAGCAAAATTAATTTTTATATTTTTTGATTTTCTTAAGAAATGCCATGGAACATAATTTGAATGATGTTCAAGTTCTGTAATTAATACTTCGTCACCTTCCTGCAAGTAACTTTGGCCTAATGTATTAGCAACTAAATTTAATGCTTCTGTAGCACCCTTTGTAAAAACAATTTCATTTTTATCTTTAGCATTAATATATTTTTGAACAGATGTTCTTGTATTTTCGTATAAATTAGTTGCTGCTACAGCAAGATAATGAACACTTCTACCAACATTTGAAAATTGTTTGGTATAAAATTCATTAATTCTATCCACAACTACTTTAGGTTTTTGAGATGAGTTAGCACTATCTAAATATACTAGATCGTTATTTTGAATTTTTTCATCAAAAATTGGAAATTCTTTTTTTATCTGATTAATATTCATTCTTTAATTCCAATCATATTTTTTATTAAGTTTTTTATTTCCGAGTCAGTAATTTTTTCGACAACATCTAGTAAAAAACCATTAATTAATAACTCTCTTGACTGCTGATAACTTAAACCTCTAGACATTAAATAAAATATAGAGTCCTCATTCAAACTACCTGACGCTGAACCATGAGAACATTTAACGTCATCGGCATAAATTTCTAATTCTGGCTTGGCATTAAACTCCGACTCTTTATTTAACAATATTGCTTTGCTCAATTGGTATCCATCAGTTTTCTGAGCGTCCGAATTTACAAATATTTTTCCTTGGTATACTGCTTTTGAACTTTCGTCTAATACACTTTTAATTAGTTGATAACTTTTTGTATTTTCTGTTAGATGATTAATTATTGATCTGACTTCGTGATGTTTATCATTATTCAATGAAAAAACACCGTTTACAAAAGCTGATGCATAATTACCATTTAAATTACAATTTATCTCATTTTTAGAAAAATTTGATCCAGAGGATAAAATAAATGTTTCTGAAATACTGTTCGTATCTTGATCGATATTATTGAAAGAATATTTAATATTTTTATTTTCAAATTTATCTAATTTATAATTTTTTAAAACTGCATTTTCTTTTAACTCAAAGTTATAAAATATATTTAAAAAATTCTTTTCAGATGTATCTTTAAACAAATCAATTAATCTTAATGAGCTATCTTTATCTAGTTCAAAATTGAGTCGTAAATTAATATTTTTTGACCAAATCTTTGAATTTGTTGTATGGTAAATAATGAGAGGTTTTACTAATTGATAACCTTTTTTTACCAATATTTTAAAACATTTATTAGTAAAGGCATTGTTCAAGTCTGATAACGAATTGCTATTTTTAAATTCATTTATAGTTTCTGATTGATCAATTATTTCTATTTGATCTTTTTTTTCATAATCAAAATCAATTTTTTCAATTCTACCATTTATAAAAACTATTTTATTATGCTCTAATCCATCTACAAATACAGAGGTATCGACTTTATTAGTAGATGCTTGATCATTATAAAAACTAAGTTCTCCAATATTACTTTTTATTATTTGACTCAGATCTGAAAATTTCCAATCTTCCTCTTTTCTGTTTGGAAAACCTTTGTCTATAAATTTATCTAAACAAAATTTTTTTATTTCAATATCTTTTTGAGATAAACTTAAATTTTTTATACTATTATCAAAATCTTTTTGTAATTGTTCTTTCATTTAATTAAAATTTTCATATCCTTTTTTTTCTAATTCTAAAGCTAAATCTGGACCACCAGATTTTACAATTTTTCCATTCATCAAAACATGAACAAAGTCAGGTTTTATATAATCAAGTAATCTTTGGTAGTGTGTAATAATTAAAAATGAATTATTTTTATCTCTTAATGTATTAACTCCATCTGCAACAATTTTTAAAGCATCAATATCTAAACCAGAATCAGTTTCATCTAAAATTGATAATTTTGGTGCTAACAATGACATTTGCAAAATTTCATTTTTCTTTTTTTCACCACCAGAAAAACCAACATTTAATTGTCTGTTTAATTTTTCCTCATCAAATTTTAGTTCTTTAGATTTTTCTTTTACCAACTTTAGAAATTCAATAGCATCAAGCTCTTTCTCGCCCCTAGCTTTTCTAACAGCATTTAAGGAAGTTTTTAAAAATATATTTGTATTTACACCTGGAATTTCTAAAGGATATTGAAAAGCTAAAAATATACCCTTGTGTGCTCTTTCCTCTGTTTCAAGTTCAAATAAATCTTTTTCTTCAAAAAGAACTTCCCCAGAAACTTCATAGCCTTTTTTTCCAGAAAGAATATTTGATAATGTACTTTTTCCAGATCCATTAGGACCCATGATTGCATGAACTTCACCAGGATTTATATCTAAGGATAGACCGTTTAAAATAGACTTGTTATCAATCGTTGCATTTAAATTATTTATTTTAAGCATATTAACCTACACTTCCTTCCAGACTGATACCTACAAGTTTTTGGGCTTCTACAGCGAATTCCATAGGCAATTGTTGCAATACCTCTTTACAAAAACCGTTAACAATCAAGCCAACAGCTTCCTCTGGGTTTAATCCTCTTTGCTGACAATAATGTAATTGCTCTTCACTAATCTTGGATGTAGTTGCTTCATGAGCAATATTTGACTCCGAATTTTTATTTTTTATATATGGAACAGTGTGAGCTCCACATTTGTTACCCATTAATAAAGAGTCACATTGAGTATAATTTGTTGAATTTTTGGCTTTTGATGAAATATCAACTAAACCTCTATAAGTCATATCTGAACTACCAGCTGATATTCCTTTCGAAATTATTTTACTTTTGGTATTTTTACCAAGATGTATCATTTTAGTACCTGTATCAGCTTTCTGATGATTGTTAGTAATTGCTATTGAATAGAACTCCCCAACAGAATTATCTCCTTTAAGAATACAACTAGGATACTTCCAGGTAATTGCAGAACCTGTTTCAACTTGTGTCCACGAAATTTTTGAATTTTTTCCTTTGCATAAACCTCTTTTTGTTACAAAATTATAAATTCCACCTTTGCCATCTTTATCACCTGGATACCAGTTTTGAACTGTTGAATATTTTATTTCCGCGTCATCAAGTGCAATTAATTCTACATTAGCAGCATGTAATTGATTTTCATCTCTCATTGGAGCTGTACATCCTTCTAGGTAACTTACATAACTTCCTTTGTCTGCAATAATTAAGGTTCTTTCAAATTGACCTGTATTTGATGCATTAATTCTAAAATAAGTTGATAGTTCCATTGGACATGTAACACCCTCTGGAATGTATACAAAAGAACCATCTGTAAAAACTGCTGAATTTAATGTTGCAAAAAAATGATCACTTGTTGGGATTACAGAGCCTAAATATTTTTTAACTAATTCAGGGTGATTTTGAATTGCCTCTGATATAGGGCAAAATATAATTCCTTGTTTTGTTAATTCATCTTTAAAAGTAGTAGCTACAGAAACTGAATCGAATACAGCATCAACGGCTATTCCATTTAATCTTGCCTGCTCTTGCAAAGGAATTCCAAGTTTTTTATAAGTTTCTAAAAGTTTAGGATCCAGATCATCTAAACTCTTTGGCTTATCTTTCATACTTTTAGGAGCAGAGTAATAATATAAATCTTGATAATCTATTTTTGGAAATTTAGGTTTCTGCCAATCAGGTTCTTTTAATACTTTAAATCTTTCAAAAGCTTTTAATCTAAACTCAAGCATCCATGCAGGCTCTTTTTTAATATTAGAAATAAATTTAATAACATCTTCATTCAAACCTTTTGGAGCTTGGATATTTTCTATATCCGTTGAAAAACCATATTTATAATCTTTTAAATTATTTATTTCTTTTTGTCTGTTATCCATTCTAAACTCTTGTTTCTTTATTATTATTTAATAAATCCTTTAGGCTTTTATTTGCAAAAAATGTATTTATGTGTATTTCTAATTCATCCCATAGATTATGTGTAATACACTTTGTGGCTTTGCCGTTGCATCCTTTTTTAGATTCTTTTTTGCATTGAACAGTTTTTACTTTTTCATCTACTGCATGAAAAATATTTGTTAATTTAATATCGTTTGGGTTTTTATTAAGAACATATCCTCCTTGAGTTCCTCTAATACTTTTAACAATTTCGTTTTTTTTTAATTTAGAAAAAATCTGTTCTAGGTAGTCTAAAGATATACCTTGTCTTAAAGATATATCTCTTAGTGATACTGGATTGATATTATCAAATCTAGCTAAGTCTACTAATGCCATTACAGCATATCTACCTTTTGATGTAAGTTTCATAATTTACCCTTAAATTGTGGGCTTTTATACATACCTGACTAAAATGGTCAAGTTTAGAGTATAAAAAAAAACTAACATATTGTCGCTTACTTGTGATAAACGTACATTTTTTTTGAGAATAATAATCAATATCGCTTATGGATAACAAAATTTTAGAAATATTTATACCAGGCCCTGCAGGAAGACTTGAGGCTAAATATTTTAAAAGTAAAAAAAATACATCCCCAATTGCTTTAGTATTACAGCCCCACCCTCAATATGGAGGAACTATGAATAATAAAGTAGTAGTAGATACTTTTCATGCATTTATGGATAATGATTTTTCTGTTTGCAGAGTAAATTTCAGAGGCGTTGGCAAAAGCGATGGAGAATTTGATAATGGTCAAGGTGAACTTGCTGACGCTGCAGCGGCTTTAGATTGGTTAGAAAGAGAAAATTTTGACAATTCACAATGTTGGGTTTCAGGATTTTCATTTGGATCTTTAATTGCAATGCAATTATTAATGAGAAGACCAGAAATAAACAGATTTATAGCTATTTCACCTCAACCAAATGTTTATGATTTTTCTTTTTTATCTCCATGTCCAACTTCAGGATTGGTTGCTTATGGTAAAAAAGACGAATTAGTACCGGTAGAATATATTACAGAATTAGATAAAAGATTAAGTGCTCAAAAAGGAATTAAAGTAGAATTTAATGCAATATCAGAGGCTAATCATTTCTTTTCAAAAACAAGTGATGCTTTAGTGAAGCATCTTGATAAATATATAAAGAAAGAAACAGCACTTTATTAAAAATTTTCTACCAGCTTTCCACCCACTGTAAATTCTTTACATCCAGTTGTCGTACTAAAAGAAATTGGTAAATTTAAAAAAGACCTTATGGCCAAAAATCCAAATGCCTGTGATTCAATATAATCACCATTTAAATTATAATTATCTATTCTTTCCAAAATAATATTGTTTTCATTTAATATATAATTTTTTAATCTATTAATTAAATTAGTATTTTTTCTTCCACCACCACAGAGTAAAAATGTAATACTATTTTTTTTACCAATATATTTTAATCCTTCTGCAATCAAATATGCTGTAAATTCAGTTATAGTAGCGCAACCATCTTCTAGCGATAAACCTCTTGCAAAAGATACATCAAAATTTTTAATATCCAATGACTGTGAGTAAGAATTTATTTTAAAATTATCTATTGCTTGATTAAGAATTAGTTGATTAACTTTTCCTGATTTAGATAGTTCACCATTTTTATCAAATTTTTTATTGGAATTATTTCTTACCCATTCATCAATTAAACAATTACCAGGACCTATATCAAAAGCAGAAAGGTTATTTTGAAAATTATCTGAATCATTAATAACTTTTGTAACATTTGCGATACCACCAATATTCAAGAAACCTATTGGAAATTTAATATCAAAATTTTGATTAATTTTTTTTGATAAAATATGATGAAAAATTGGTGTTAAGGGTGCACCTTGGCCATTATTTTGAATATCCGCTTGTCTAAAATCATATATGACTTTTTTTTTGACCATTTGAGATAACAATTTCCCATCTCCTAATTGATTGGTAATTTTCTCATTTGGGTTATGAAAAATTGTTTGTCCATGAAAACCTATCAAATCAATAGGATCTCTATATTTTTTTAATGATTGATTAACTGCATCGGCATGAAAAAGAGTTAAATTACGCTCTAATTCTCTTAATTTTTCTGAATTTTGTAAAAGGTCTTTTTTTGTTAAGACTAAATCTCTTAATCGAACTAACTGATCCTTAAGATTTTTATTATACTCATAATAATCATCTAAAATGTTTGAAAATTCATCGTATCCATCTGAACTAATTATAGATAAATCAATACCATCCATAGATGTTCCGCTCATTAGTCCAATTGCAGTATATAATTTTTTTTTCATTAATATGTTTTTTAAAAAAAATTTGTATATTGTAACTATAAACTTATGAATAAATTTTTAAAAGAATTTAAAGATAGAGGTTTTTTCTATCAATGCACAAGTGAAGATGAACTATCTAAACAATTAGATGAAGAAAAAATAAAAGGTTACATAGGGTTTGATTGTACGGCTGAAAGCTTACATGTGGGTAGCTTATTGCAAATTATGTGTTTGCGACTACTTCAAAAAAATGGACATCGACCAATAGTTTTACTTGGAGGAGGAACTACAAGAATTGGGGATCCTTCTGGTAAAGATAAAACTAGAAAAATATTAATTGAAGAAGAGATTGAAAAAAATATTAAAAATATCAAAAATATTTTAAAAAAATTTTTAGATAATGATGATCCGAATACAAAACCAATATTTGTAAACAATTATACTTGGCTTAAAGACTTAAATTATATTTCGTTTTTAAGAGATATAGGAAAACATTTCACGATAAATAGAATGTTAACATTTGATAGTGTAAAACTTAGATTAGATAGAGAGCAGTCGTTAAGCTACATGGAGTTTAATTATATGATTTTACAAGCATATGACTTTCTTGAATTAAATAAGAAAGAAAATTGTGTCTTACAAATTGGAGGTTCAGATCAATGGGGAAACATTATTAATGGTGTTGAGCTAATTAAAAGATATTCTAATAATCAAACCTTTGGTTTAACAACTCCATTAATTACACTAGCAACTGGTGCTAAAATGGGAAAAACTGAAAGTGGGGCTATTTGGTTAGATGAAAAATATTTATCAGCTTATGATTATTGGCAATTTTGGAGAAACGTAGATGATAGAGATGTAATTAAATTTTTAAAAATGTTTACCGAAATTGAGATTAAGGAAATAGAAACAATTAAAGATAAAGATATAAATGAATTAAAAATACTACTTGCGAACAAAACCACGGAAATGTTACATGGAAAGGAAGCAGCTAAAAATTCTGAGCAAGCAGCAAAAGAAGCTTTCTCTGGAAACACTCTGGGTTCGAACTTACCTAAAGTTAATATTCAATCAAATAAGATAGAAGAAAAAATAAATATAGTAGAGCTTATTTTATTATCTAAACTAGAAAACTCGAAAAGCGAAATCAGAAGACTTATAAAAGGGAATGCAGTAAAAATAAATGACGATGTTATTTCAGATGAAAAATTCGAAATCAATAAAAATTTATTTAAAGATAATTATCTTAAACTTTCCCTTGGAAAAAAAAGACATATTAAAATAGAATTAAATTAATTTTTTTTAATTTTCTCTAAAGTTCTAGTAATAAACCTGGGTGTTAGAGTTTTTATAGGATTTACAGTGGTTTCTAAATCTTTAGGGGGGCCTTTAATTTTAAAGCTGACCCCAAAAACACCATCGCCCACTTTCTTTCCAATCAATAGATCTCCAAGCAAAGGTATTGAAGCAATTGATCTGTTAATTGTTGTGGCTGGAACCAAGGTTCCTCTTAAACTGATTAATTTACCCTCCTCAATGTATCCTTCTAATAAAATAGATATTGCTGGCCCAATTGCGTATAACTCTTGAATTTTCATAAGGTTATCTTGATTGGTAAAATTCATTTCAAAATCTGTAAACCTAATCCCTTCTCCTGTAAGTAAGTCCGCTATTCCTTGAAGAGATGCAAGAGCTAACAATTTTGCTAACGCTGGAATTTCTTTAACTTTAAAATTATCAATTACTAATTTAGAAGTTGAAACTCCATCTTTTTTCAAAGAGTAAAAGTCTAAATATCCTTCTCTATCATCTTTAAATCCTTTAATAAATTTATATCTATCTACTAGGGGTTTTGCCTTAGATGAGAAAAGAGTAGTAATTTTTTCACCTTGCTCATTTGTTTTAATTGTAAATTTTATATTTTGTGAATTGTTATAAATAGAAAAAATATCTGCTGCTTGAACTTTATTATTAATAATATTAATTTTTCCAATTAAATTCTTAACAAAGTATATTTTATCCAAGTAAACTTCGTCAAAATTTAGGTCCATACTTACGTTATTTTCAAAAAGATTGTTTTCTTTTTTATCATCTGTATCTAACAAATTAGAAATTAAAGAATTTGCATTAAATGAAGTGCCGTCAATTAAATATTTTTGGCCTTCTACTTTTTTTATATTGAAATTATTTTTTTTATTTTCTGTATCTACATAATTGAAATTTGCCTGATCAATATTGATTATTTGATTAGAATTGTTAAGAGATAAATTCTTAATTTTAATGTTATTATTTTCTTCTTTAATAATAAAGTTATTTATATTTAGATTTTTATTATTTTTTATTTCTCCATTAATTTGAAGATACATTTGGCTATCATCTTTTTTTTTATAATTAATATTATCAATTTTAAATTTTGTATTTTTTATATTTAAATTAGTATTAAAACTTAATTTATTTTTTTCTTTTTCAATTAAATAATCAATTTCTTCAAAATTTTTATCGATTTTAAATTTTCCAGAACCTGAAAAAGTTAGATTATTATTGTTAAATTTAATTTTTAATTTTTGATTATTAAAATTTATATTTTCATTAGTTTGAGGGAAGAAAATTTTTAAAAAATCTTGCTGCTCTAAAACTATATTTTTTAAAAATAATTCTGAATCTATACTTAAATCATTATCTTTTTTATTTATAAAATATTTAATTTCATCTATTTCTCCGGTATTTAACTGAATTTGTCCCTCACCATTAATTTTAAAATTTTTGTTCTTATAATTTAAAGTTAATTTATGATTATCGAGTAAAATTAGATCATCAACTTCTGAAAAATATTTATTAATTATTTTTAAATTTTTATATTTTAGCTGAGTAATATTTATATCAGAATTTAAAATAATGTTTTTAACTTTGAATTTTTCATCTATTTCCAAAGAAAATTCATTAATTGTTTTAAATTTAGCATCATCAACAATTATATTTTTAAAACTTAAATTTAATATTTTTAATATATTTGAATTTAAACTCGATTGATCGTTTTCAACAATAGCATCAACTAAAAAGCTATTTTTTTTCTTTTTTATGTTAAGTTTTTTTGAAATAAATTTTATTTCTTCTGTTTTAAAATTTATTTCATCAAAATGATAATTATCTTTTTGAATATTGAAATTAAAATTTACATTCTTAAAATTAGCCTTGTTTAAAAAATTAATACTTCCATCTTTTATCAAACCTTCAATGATATAATCATTTTTAAGTTTACCATTTTCATCGATGTTCAAACTCAGATCTATAATTACATGACCTTTTTTTACAATTTTTTCTAATATAAATAATTCTGGTTTATTATTTGTGGTCCTAATAAATTTAATTAAATCATTTAATAATATAGACTTAGTTTTTACCTCAATATTTGAAGACGAAATCTTTTTTTTAATTAAAGAACCAAGTGATACTTGAGTTTTTATGCTTTCTAATGCTAAAGGTCTTTTTGAAAAATATACTGTGGTACCAATTGTTTTTGCATAAATTTTTAGTTTAAATGGATCTAGAGTTAATTTAATTTTTTTTAAATCTATATCTATCTTTTTATTTATTAGTGAAATTCTTTTTTTAATATGATCGTTAAATTTATTTGTCTCTATACCTACGGTGCTAAGGTAAAATGTCAAAATAACTAACAATGATAAAAGTAAAATAAAATATTTTAAAATATTATTTTTCATTTAATTTATAAAGAGATTGTTCCAAAAATTCATCAATATCACCATCTAAGACTTTATCTGGACTAGTACTTTCAAAACTAGTTCTATTATCTTTTACAAGCCTGTAAGGTTGAAGAACATAAGATCTAATTTGATGCCCCCACCCTATTTCAGATTTAGAACTTTCAACATTTTGATTTTCTTCCTCTCTTTTTTTAATTTCATAATCATATAATCTCGCTTTTAACATATTCATGCATGTTTCTTTATTTTTATGTTGAGATCTTTCATTTTGACATTGAACAACAATTTTTGACGGAATGTGTGTTATTCTGACTGCGCTATCAGTAGTGTTAACGTGCTGGCCACCTGCTCCACTGGAACGATAGGTGTCTATTCTTAAATCTTTTTCTAAAATTTCTATATTTATGTTTTCATCTACAACTGGATAAATCCAAACACTTGCAAAACTTGTGTGCCGTCTTGCTCCAGAATCAAATGGAGATATCCTAACTAATCTATGTATCCCTGATTCTTTTTTTAACCATCCAAAAACATAGTCACCATCTATTTTAATTGTTGCAGATTTTATCCCAGCCTCGTCACCTCTGTGTTCACTAATCAGACTTGATTTAAAATTTTTTTTATCGGACCATTTTAAATACATTCTTCTTAGCATATCAGCCCAATCTTGACTTTCTGTACCTCCAGCACCAGCATGTATTTCTATGTAACAATTTAAAGGATCTGCTTCATTAGATAAAAAACATTTAATTTCATTTTTTTTAACTTCACTTCTTAAGTCTTTAATATTTTGGAGAACTTCTTTTTGAACTTGTGAATTTTCTTCTTCAAGTGCCAGTTGATTCAAATCATTTAAATCTTTTAGTTTTTCAACATTATTATTTAAAGAATAAGTTAAATCTTCATAAAATTTCTTTTCTTTGATTACTTTTTGAGAATTATTTTTATCTTGCCAAAAATCGGCACTCAGCATTTGTGAGTTTAAAGATTGTAGCTTTGAATGGATATTGTTTTTTTCAAAGATACTCCTGTATTTTTCGATTTATTTTTTCAATCTCTTCTTTTAAGTTTTGATAATTATTATCCATTAGTAAAACTTTAATATATTATTTGAATCTAATCTATCTGAATTTGAATAAAGTACTTTTCCATCAACCACATTTTCTTTTTTAAAAACCTCAATAATAGTATTCTTTGAGTTAAATTTTGCTTTTTGACCTGTTAAAGGGTCAACAACCATCATCACTGTACCTTTAGCAGCCTTAAATGGTCTTGCATCATTTTTGTTAATAGAATCACTTATAAAACTTTTGAATATTGGCAAAGCCGTTTTAGATCCTGTTTCATATTTTCCTAATGGAGTTGGATTATCTGAACCAACATAAACACCAACTAGTACATTTGAGGTAAAACCTATAAACCAAGTATCTGTATTTTTATTTGTTGTTCCAGTTTTGCCTGCAATATTTAAATTTAAGTCTTTTAGTTTTTTAGCTGTACCTCTTTGGACAACTCCTTCTAAAATTGATGTCATTTGAAAAGCTGTTTCTGGAGAAAATATTTGTATATAGTTATTTTTAATTTCTGGATAATCGTTAGTTAAATAAGAAATTTGATCACAATTAATACATTTTCTTTTATCATTATTAAAAATAGTATTTCCCTCACTGTCCTGAATTCTATCTACCAGTATTGGTTCAACAAGTTTTCCTCCATTAACAAAAACTGAATAAGCAGATGTGAGTTTTAATAAAGTTGTTTCAGCAGATCCCAAAGATATGGATAAAAGTTCTTCTGGATTATCATAAATTTTTAATGCTTTTGAAAAATCAACTATTTTCTCTACACCAAGATTTTGGGCTATTCTTACTGTCATTAAATTTCTAGATTTCTCCAAACCAACCCTTAAAGTCGAAGGCCCATAAAATTTTTTTCCATAATTTTCTGGTTTCCACATTTTTAAATCAGTTCCTTGGTCTAAAACCAGTGGTGCGTCTAGAACTAATGATGTTGGTGTAAAATTGTTCTCTAAGGCTAATGCATAAACAAATGGTTTAAAAGCAGATCCAGGCTGTCTTTTTGCTTGAGTTGCTCTATTAAATTCACTTTGTTTAAAACTAAAACCACCACTTAATGCTAAAACTCTTCCAGTAAATGGATCCATAACAACAATTCCACCATTTACCTTTGGTAATTGTTGTAAGTTAAAAATATTTTCTTTAAGATTTTTAACATAAATAACATCTCCAGGTTTTAATAATTTATTAAATTCTTTTTTTGTCCAAGAAATACTCTGATATTCAATAACACCTTCGATATTATCTTCAGTTTCTATTTCTGCTGAAAATTTATTTATTTTTTTGACTATTGCTAGTTTCCAATTAATCGAATTTTCTAATTTATACTTTTCTAAATCTTTTTTCCATTCTGAATTATAAATCTTGTTGGTAAGTGATCCTCTCCATCCCTTTCTTTTATCATATGCTATTAATCCATCTCTAAGTGATTTTGTTGCAATTGTTTGTAAATTTAAATCTATTGGAGTATTGATATTAAAACCTTGTTTGTAAACTTTATCATAGCTTAAAGTTTCAATTACGCTCTTTCTCACATCTTCAATAAAGTATTGAGCATCTTCTAAATAAATTTTTTTATTTTTTTTTAGAATTATTTCCTCTTTTGTAAGTTTTTCATACCATTCTAAATTTAAATAATTATTATCTAACAAATTTTTTAAAACTAAATTTCTTCTAAATTTTGCTACCTCAATATCTCTATATGGATTATATCTACTAGGTGCTTTTGGCAAAGCTGCTAATAAAGCAGCCTCCGAGTAATTTAAATCTTTAATAGATTTATCAAAATATTCTAAGCTTGCTGCAGCTACTCCATATGCTCCGCTTCCAAGATAAATTTGGTTTAGATAAAGTTCTAGAATTCTTTCTTTAGATAAAGCTCTCTCTATTCTAAAAGCTAAAATTGCTTCCTTAATTTTCCTATTTAAACTTACTTCATTTGTTAATAAAAAGTTTTTTGCTACCTGTTGAGTAATTGTAGATGCTCCCTCTAACCTTTTAGATGATAAAATATTTGAAATATTATTTATTACAGCTCTAATAACACCTTTAGCATCAACGCCTGGATGTTTAAAAAAATTTTTATCTTCAGCAGATAAAAATGCGTTAATTACATTTTTTGGAATTGAATTAAATGGAACAAATACTCTTTTTTCCTTTGAAAAATCTGCCACCAAATCACCATTACCAGAGTAAACTTTACTGGAAACAGGAGGTTTGTAACTATTAAGAAATTTATAATCTGGTAAATCATTAGAATAAGTCCATAAAACACTTATTATCGAAATTGCTGATAATAGAATAAAAGAAGTAATTAATATAAAAATATTTTTAAAAAATTTATTCATTTTAATTTCATTATATCTTGGAATTTGTTAAAGATATGGCAAGAAAATTAAACAAAATTTTAAAAATTAAATTACTAATGAAATTAACATTCACAAAATTATGGAAAAAAATTTATATATCGATGCTTCGCATCCTAACGAAACTAGAGTTGTTCTTAAATCAGGCGAAAATATTGAAGATTACGAGTACGAAGGTTTAAAAAATAACTTAATTAAAAATAATATTTATTTAGGCAAAGTAAGTAGAATTGAACCCTCTTTGCAAGCAGCTTTTGTTGATTTTGGAAGAGAGAGGCATGGGTTTTTGTCTTTTAATGACATTCAATCAGATTATTATCAGATACCAAAAGCAGATTTAGAAAGAATTAAAGAGGAAGAAGAAAAAGCTAGAGAAGAACTTTCAAGAGAAGTTGAGGCAAAAGAAGAGGAAAATATTGCTGAAGGAAAACTAGAAATTGATGATCCTATAGAAAAAATATCAGAAGAACAAATAGAAGAAGATTCAAATAATAAAGAAAATATTGCTGAAAAAGAAAATTTAGATGATGGAAAAGAAAAAAAGAAAGAGCATAGATTTAAATTTAAAAGATATAAAATTCAGGAAGTAATTAAACCTAACCAGGTAATTCTTGTACAAGTAATTAAAGACGAGAGAGGTCAAAAAGGTGCAGCTTTAAGCACTTTCATTTCTATTGCTGGTAAATATATAGTATTAATGCCAAATACTCCTAAAGGAGGAGGCATTTCAAGAAAAATATTTAATCCTGCTGATAGAAAAAAAATAAGAACAATTTTAAATGAAATTAAAATACCTAAGGAGATGGGATTAATTGTAAGAACTGCTGGAAGCAATAAAACAAAAAATGAAATAAATAGTGATTTAGATATTTTGATTAATTCTTGGAGTCAAATAAAGGAAAATGCAATAAACTCTATTGCTCCGTCTTTAATTCATCAAGAAAGTGAAATAATTAAAAGAACTTTAAGAGATATGTTTGATGAAAATACCCAAAATATAATTGTAGAAGGTAACGAGGGTTATAAAAAAGCTCAATCATTCATGAAAACTATGATGCCGTCAAATGTAAAAAAGGTAAAAAAATATAGAGGAAAAATTCCACTATTTATTCAAGAAAATATCGAGCAAAAGTTAAATCAAATTTTTGACTCTGAAATTAAACTAAAGTCAGGAGGATATTTGGTTATTAACCCGACAGAGGCTTTAGTTTCTATCGATATAAATTCTGGAAGTTCAATAAAAGGAAAAAATGTTGAAAGCACTGCTTTAGATACAAATATTGAAGCTGCAGAAGAAATTGCAAGACAAATAAAGATAAGAGATTTGTCTGGTTTAATCATTATAGATTTTATTGATATGCTAAGTTATGGAAATAGGAGGTTAGTAGAAAGAAAACTTAAAGAAAAATGCAGGTCAGATAGAGCTAGAATTCAAATTGGAAGAATAAGTAATTTTGGTCTTCTGGAGATGTCAAGACAAAGACTGAGAGAAAGTGCAATAAAATGGAAAGTTACATTAACAGACGAGTCTTTTGCTCAAAAACTTTTAAAAATTGTTGAATTAAAAGCTGTAATTAGCAAAGCTAAATTTGTTGAATTAAAAGTTTGTGAAAAAATTTCAGATTTCCTTAAAGAAAATTTTATTAATGACTTAACTTATTTTGAGAAAAAAAATAAAATGAAAATAGATATTATTAGCGATAATTCTTTAATTATACCTGAGTACATTATAGATATAAAAAATAAATCAAAAAAAACGATAGAGCTAATAGAATATTACGAAAAATTAAAAAATTTAGAAACACAAAATAAAGAAGATAAATTTTCAGAAAAAAAAGAAAATAAAAAGATTAATAAAAAAAAATATAATAAAAAAAGGTATTATAAAAAGACTAAATAATTCCTTTTGATGGTGAGGATGGATTACCCATTAAAATTTTATCTATTCTTCCAGCTTTGTAAGATTGTCTTCCTGCAATAACGGCATTTTTAAAAGCTAAAGCCATTTCAAATGGTTTTTTTGCTTTTGCTATAGCGGTGTTAACAAGCACTCCGTCACATCCTAATTCCATTGCAATTGTAGCGTCTGAAGCTTGACCTAAACCTGCATCAATAATTAATGGAAGTTTGGTTTGTTTTCTAATTATTTGAATATTAATTTTGTTTTGTATACCAAGTCCTGATCCTATTGGTGCAGCTAGGGGCATAATTGCGTCAGCACCTGAATTCTCTAAACGCTTAGCCATTAAGGGATCATCATTACAATAAACCATAACCTTAAAACCTTCTTTAGCGAGAACTTCTGTGGATTTTAAAGTTTCAATCATGTCTGGAAATAAATTCTTTTTATCTCCTAAAACTTCTAATTTAACTAACTTCCAACCTCCTATTTCTCTTGCTAATCTTAAAGTCCTCAAAGCTTCTTTTGAATTAAAGCATCCAGCGGTATTTGGTAAATATGTAATTTTTTTTGGATCAATATAATCCATAAGCAAAGGCTTATTTTTATCTGAAATATTAACCCTCCTTACAGCAACTGTTACAATTTCTGCTCCAGAAAGTTTAATTGCTTTTGCGCACTCAGACATACTTTTATATTTTCCTGTTCCAACAATTAATCTGGAATTAAATTTTTTATTTGCAATAATTAGACTATCTTTTTTCAAATTAACCACCTCCAATAAAATGAACTATTTCAATTTTATCATTTTTATTTAATTTTATTTTATTAATTTTTTTTTTATCTATTATTTCCTCATTAAGCTCAATTGCTACTTTATTTAATGGTATTTTTAGATTTTTTAACACCATAGAGAGATTAGAATCTTGAATTATAGATTTGATTTTACCATTTATTTTGATTTTTATTTTTTTTATTTTTTTCATCGTATATAAGTGCTGAATGAATAATAAAATAATTATTATTAACGGTCCAAATCTTAATCTATTAGGAGAAAGAGAACAATCACAATATGGATCAACTACGTATGACCAACTTAAAGAAAATTGTTCCAAAAAAGCAAAAGAAATTGGTATTGATATTGAATTTGCTCAATCTAATGTTGAAGGAGAGCTTGTTAACATTATTCAAGATGCTAGGAAAAAATTTGATGGAATGATTATAAATGCTGCTGCATTTACTCATACCTCTGTAGCTATAAGAGATGCCCTAGATTTATTTAAAAAACCAATAATCGAGCTTCATTTATCTAATATTTATAAAAGAGAAGAATTTAGACATAAATCACTTATAAGTGATGTGGTAACTGGAGGAATTTTTGGATTAGGAGCTGAAGGATATATTTTGGCCATAATTTCATTACAAAAGACTTTGCATAATGAAAATAGATAAAAAAATAATTAAAGAGTTAAGTGATTATTTAAAAGAATTTAATCTTACTGAAATAGAGATAACTGAAAAGGATACAAAAATTAAAGTATCAAAAAATAATGTTTCAATAAGTAATCAACCTCAAGTTACTTCGTCCTCGTCTCCTGCATCAAGTTCAACACCTACTCAAACCCAAAATATTAAATCAGGAACTGAAATTACTTCACCTATAATTGGAACTGCCTATCACGCTCCAGAACCTGGTGCTAAAAAGTTTGTTGAGATTGGAAAAAAAATTAAAAAAGGTGATACAATCATGATTGTTGAAGCAATGAAAACAATGAATCACGTTCCTTCAACAGCAGATGGTGTAGTAAAAGAAATTTGTGTTGAAGATGGTCAGCCTGTCGAATTTGGTCAAACAATTGTTATCTTAGAATAAAATAATGTTTAAAAAAATCTTAATTGCAAACCGTGGAGAAATTGCAGTTAGAATTATAAGAGCTTGCAAAGAATGGGGAATATCAACTGTTGCTGTCCATTCTGACGTAGATCGAGATAGTATGCACGTTAGACTTGCTGATGAAAGCGTATGTATAGGCTCACATCAACCTCAAAATAGTTACCTGAATATCCCTGCGTTGATGTCAGCTATAGAATTAACTAATGCTGAAGCTGTTCATCCTGGTTATGGTTTCCTCTCAGAAAATACAAATTTTGCAAAAATATTAGAAGAAAATAAAATTAAATTTATTGGAGCTTCTTCCAAATTAATTGCAATGATGGGAGACAAAATTCAAGCAAAAAGAATTGCAAAAGAAAATGGATTACCAGTAATCGAGGGCTCTGAGGGTGGAGTTAAGGATATATCTCAAGCTGAGGAGCTTTGTAAAAAAATTGGTTTTCCTATTCTAATTAAAGCATCAGGTGGTGGTGGTGGAAAAGGTATGAAAATTGTTTATAAAGAAGAAGAATTTGAAGCATTGTTCTCTACCGCTAAATCAGAAGCACAAAAATATTTTGGAAACGATGAAGTTTATATTGAAAAATTTTTTCAAAACCCACGACACATTGAAGTACAAATTCTTGCTGGTAAGAATCGGGTTGTACATCTTCATGAAAGAGATTGTTCAGTACAAAGAAGGCATCAAAAACTTATTGAGGAAACGCCTAGTCCAGTTTTAAACAACGAAGTTAGAAAAGATCTTTTTGAAAAAACTGTAAATATGGTGAAAAATATTGGTTATATGGGAGCTGGTACTGTTGAGTTTATATATGAAGATGGAAAATTTTATTTTCTTGAGATGAATACTAGAGTTCAAGTAGAACATCCAGTTACAGAGATGGTTACAGGAATTGATATTATAAAAGAGCAAATTTGGATTGCATTTTCAGGAGAAACAGCTTTGAAACAAAGTGATATAAATCCTAGAGGACATGCAATTGAATGTAGAATTAATGCTGAAGATGCAAGTAAAAACTTTCAACCATCTCCTGGTACTATCGGTTTATGTCATCAGCCTTCTGGTTTCAGAACACGAGTAGATGGAGCTATATACCAAGGTTATAAAGTAACACCTTATTATGATAGCATGATTTGTAAGTTAATTTGTCATGGTCGAAATAGATCGGAGGCAATTCAAAGAATGAATAGATCTTTAGATGAATTTGTTATCGAAGGAATAACAACAACTATTCCTTTACATAAAAGATTATTAAGTCATAAAAAATTTATTGAGTCTGACTTCAACGTAAGTTGGATAGATAAAGAAAAAATCATTTAATAGCAGCTTATCAACCATACATCATAGACAGGATGGTCAAAAGGTTCGATTGAAGGACTAGATGAAAACATCCAACCATTAAAAACGAAAACTTCATCGTTATCTTTATTTGTTAAGTCTCTAACTTGAATGTAGGCTTTTATCTCTGGATTATCATCAAATTTAGAATTTTTACATTTAATGCTTTTTATTTCTAGATCTTGAAATTTTATTAATTTTCCATTTTCTAATTTTAGCAAAGTATTTTTTGAACTTATTTTGTCCAAAATTTTTAAATCAGTAAATGCTCCTTCTAAGTTAATTTTTGAGTTTGAGTTAAAAACTAAAAAAAAATAAAATAAAAAAACTAAATAGATTAATTTAAAATTATTCTTTCCAACTTGAGTATTTCTTTTTAACACCATCTTTGTTTTTGTTTGGATAATATGCTTCTTCAGTTCCAGTTAAATTTTCTTGATGCGGTTTTTGCCAATCGTATTTTTCTAAGGTATGTTTTTTCTCAATTTTATTAGGTGTAAAATGTATCCAAGAATACCATTCGACTGGAATTTTTGATGCTTCGATTGTATTTGCATAGATAACCCATCTTTTTCCATTTTTACTTTCGTAGTATTTATTGCCTAGTTCATCAGTACCAACTAGTTTTCCAAAAAAAATAGTTTTTAGTCTTGTTCCAAAAGTATCTTGATTCCACCATGTGAAAATTTTTCTTAAGAGTGTCAACATAATATTTTTTATTTATTCAATTAAAAATTGTAAAATTTAAATTAGACTAAAATATGAATATGTATATAAATTAAATGATTCATTATTCAAATTAAAATTTAAATTGAGGTAAAATGTCAAAGTATTTAGTTGAAACTTATTATACCTGTACTTTTAAAGTTAATCATTATTTAGATGATATTAACGAAGCAGAGTTAAAAAATTTAGAAAAAAGAGATGACGGTCAATTTGAGGTTTTAGATGTAAAACTTGATAATAGAAAGACAAAAAATCTTGACCCTAAAAATAATAAAATCCTTAATAACAAAGTAGAGATAGTTGAGAAAACAAATGATAAAAGCCCAATAAATAAAGAAAATGTAATAAAAAGTATAAACCTAGCTAAAGATAATTCGGGTAAAAGATTTAGCATGCCTGACAGAAGAAAAGGTTATATTCAAAAAGCGACTATTGGCGATCACAAAGTCTACCTGCATACTGGAGAATATGAAGATGGAAAAATTGGAGAAATATTTATTGATACCAGTAAAGAAGGTGAACTTGTTAAAGCTTTAATGAATAACTTTGCAATTGCTGTTTCTTTAGGCCTTCAATATGGTGTTCCATTAGATGAGTTTATAAGTGCATTTGTTGGTACAAAATTTGAACCATCTGGCAAAGTCCATGGCAATGATAGAATTTTAAGTGCCACATCAATTTTAGATTATATTTTTAGAGAATTAGCCATCTCATATCAAAATAGAGAAGATTTGGCTCACACCCCTGCTATTGGAGGAACTGATACCTTGAATACAGAAGATCAAAGCTCTGAGGATCAAAATCAATTACTAAAAATTGTCAAAGACATTACAAGCAAAGGTTTTGTTAGAAATAACTATAAAAAAAACTTGGTTGATCTTTCAGATGTAAAAATAAGTTTAAAAGGTAAAAAGTAGATTATTTTTTAGTTTTTAAAGCAAGATTTAACTCTTTCAATTGATCTGGATTAACTTCAGATGGAGCATTCATCATAAGATCTTGTGCGTTTTGGTTCATTGGAAACATAGTAACTTCCCTAATATTTTTCTCATTAGCAAGTAACATTACAATTCTATCAATACCAGGTGCTATTCCTCCGTGTGGTGGTGCGCCATAACTAAGTGCATTAATCATGCCGCTAAATTTTTCATCTACTTGATTTTTATCATATCCTGCAATCGAGAAAAGTTTGTACATAAGTTCTGGTTTATGATTTCTAATAGCTCCTGAAGATAATTCTATACCATTACAAACTATGTCGTATTGATAAGCAAGTATATCTAATGGGTTTTCAAAATCTTTTTCACTTAAATCACCTTGAGGCATTGAAAATGGATTGTGACTAAATTCAATCTTGTTTGTTGATTCATCTTTTTCAAACATTGGATAGTCTACAATCCAACAAAATGCGAAAACATTTTCATCAATTAAATCTAGATCTTTTGCAATTTTATCTCTTGCTAGTGCAGTAATTTTTTCTAATTCGTCTTGTTTTCCGCAGGCCATGAAAATACTATCCCCTATTTCACAGTTTGTTTTTTTCATAATTTCAGCCAATGCATCTTGAGAAAAGAATTTTCCTATAGGACCTTTTGCTAAAATATCTTTATCTTTTTCAAAAGTAAAATAAGCTAAACCGGATGCTCCTTCTTCTTTTGCCCATTTATCAATATTATCAAAAAAACTTCTTGGCTTATCTTTCGTATTTTTTGTAATAATACATCTTACTTTAGATCCAGATTTTACTAATTTTTTAAATATTTCAAATGAAACATCTTCTCTTGTAAAAATTTCAGTTATATCATCCACGATAAGCGGGTTTCTTAAATCTGGTTTATCGGTACCATATTTAAGCATTGCTTCCTTGTATGAAATCTTTGGAAATTTATCAAACATTAATTTTTTAGTAGAAAAATTTTTAAATGTATTAACCATTAACTTTTCAACAACATTAAATACATCCTCTTGTTCAACAAATGACATTTCTAAATCTAATTGATAAAACTCCCCAGGACTTCTGTCTGCTCTTGCATCTTCATCTCTGAAACAAGGTGCAATTTGAAAATATCTATCAAAGCCCGAAACCATTATTAATTGTTTAAATTGCTGAGGAGCTTGAGGTAGTGCATAAAATTTTCCTGGATTTAAACGACTTGGTACTAAAAAATCTCTAGCACCCTCTGGACTAGATGATGTTAAAATTGGTGTTTGAAATTCTAAAAAACCTAATTTAGTCATTTCATTTCGGATATATGAAATAACTTTAGATCTTAAAATAATATTTTCATGAATTTTTTTTCTTCTTAAATCTAAGAATCTGTATTTTAATCTTATTTCTTCTGCGTATTCTTGATCGCTAAAGACCGGCATGGGCAGCTCTTTACAAGTTCCCAAAATTTCATGTTTCTCAATAACAACTTCTATTTCACCTGTATCAATTTCAGAATTAATTGTTTCTTTTGATCTGTAAACAACTTTTCCCTCAACTTTAATTACTGTTTCTAATTGCATTTTTTCTAATTCAGAAAAATATTTATTATCTTTATTAACTATACATTGGGTAATCCCGTAATTGTCTCTCAAATCAATGAATAATAAATTCCCATGGTCTCTTTTTTTATTTACCCAACCTGCTAGAGAAATTTTTTTATCTACATGCTCTTTTCTTAGTTCATTGCACTTATGTGTTCTATATTTACTCAATTAAACCTCTAATGCTTCTCTAATAATTTTAAAATCGATTGGTTTTTTTCTTTTTAAACTAATTTCGTCGATTTTATATATGAAATCAGAAATTTTGCCATAAGTTCTATCAATTCTCTTAATTATAAACTCAATAAGTTTTTGGTCTATTGATATTTGACGATCGGAAAGATTTTTTAGTATTAATGCATAAATTAAATCATCACCGGGTTTTTCAATTTGAGATAAAATAAAATTAGCAGATCTTGAACTTAGATCATTAAGTTTAAATTTAAAGTCAAATATTGGTATTGTTGAGGTTACTATTAAATACTTATTATCCTGATCTATTATATTAATAAGTGTAAATAATAAATTTTCATTAATTTTTTCAGTTAAATCCTCAACAACTATATTTTCATATATTTTAATTTTTTGAAGAAAATCATTATTAATATCTTCTGCTTTTATTTTAATTCCTCCATGCTTTTCTAAAAATATATTTATTAAATGGCTTTTTCCTGAAAACTTTTCACCTATCAAGTTTATAAAATTTTTATCCCACTTTGGCCAATTATTTAAAAGACTAAAAGAATGTTCGTTGCTATTCGAAACATAAAAATCCTGATCTTTAAAGTTTTGCTCGTAATCAAATTTAAGTATTTGCTGATTAAGATTTGTCATTTAAAACCCAAATTTTATTTTTAATTTCAAAATAATAATTTTGATAACTCATGACTTCTAAAAATTTATCAGGTGTTCCATTAAAAATAACTTTATAATAATTGTTTTGGTTATCAAATTTATAAATATATGAATTATATATCAAATCCATATTAGATAAAATTTTTTCAAAATTATTAATTTTTATATTATTTGAATTATCTATAGAAATATTTAATGATAGTTTTACTGAAGTATTAATTTGATTTTGAGATTTCCAAAAATCCTCATAAACTAATTTTAAATTATCAATAAATTTAAATATCTGTTTTTCATCATCAAAATTAACTTCAGTATAATTTAAATTTTTTAAATTGTTTTTTTGATTGAAAAAAATTTTATTAAATACTCTTATTTTATTATCATCTTTAAACACAATCATAATTATGTGATCATTTATATTGTATTTATTTATAATTTCTTTGAAGTCATAAGTTTCTAAATTATTAATATTTCTCTTTATTAAACTAAAATCCTCAAGATCTTGAGTTGGTAAGATATAATTTAAAAGACTGTAGCTTTTGTTATTTAAATTCCAGCTAGAAAATAACATATTCTCAGAAAACATTGAAACTTGATTTTTGTTCTGATCAACAAAAACAGGAATGAATAAGAAATCTTTTTTTACAGGTAAAGAAGGAAATATATTTTTTGTTTCTAACAAGTCGAATATATTTTTTTTATTAAATGAAACATTAAGGGTAAGATAATAAATTTCATCAATAAACTTCTCTTCTTTAATTGAGAAAGTTTCAATCATTCCTTTTATTTGGTTTATTTGTGTATTTTTTAATTTAATTTGATCTTTACTTTGGACAATTGAAAAGATTAGTTCATTAAATGCCTTTACAAATCCTTTATCAATAATTTCATTTTTATTAAAATTTATTTCAAAAGGTGTTGAAATTTCAATATCATTTACAGAAAATGTCTCTGCATGACTTTTTCCTGTGGAAAAGAAAATATTTATTAAAGCAAGAAATAAAAAAAAATTATATAAAAGTCTTATTTTATAAAGTTGAGAAATTAATTTCATAAAACATATTAATGAATAAAAAAAATTTTACCTATAAAAAAAGTGGAGTTAATATCAAAGCTGCAGACAAGTTTGTTGATTTCATTTCTACAGTTTCAGCAAAAAAAAGAGGCAAAAAAAAGTTTTCAAATATAGGTGGTTTTGGGTCAATAACAAATATACCAAGTAATATTAAACAACCTAAAATCGTAGCTTGTACAGATGGTGTGGGAACCAAAATTGAAATTGCTAATACGTTAAATAAATTTGATACCATCGGAATTGACTTGGTTGCTATGAGTGTAAATGATTTAATCGTGCAAGGAGCTAAGCCTTTACTTTTTTTAGATTATATATCAATAAATAAAATTGATCTTAAAAAACTTAAAGCAATAATAAAAGGGATTAACAATGGCTGTAATCAATCAGAATGTGAGCTTGTCGGAGGAGAAACTGCTGAAATGCCAGGTACGTATGAAAAAGGTAAATTTGATATCGCAGGTTTTGCTGTAGGAGTTGTAGGAAAGAATAAAATTTTAAATAAAAATAAAATAAAAAAAAATAATCTTATAGTTGCAATTCCATCCAACGGTTTACATTCTAATGGGTATTCTCTTGTAAGATATTTATTAAAACAAAAAAAAATAAATATTAAAAAAAATAAGTTTTTAAAATCTGAGCTTTTAAAACCAACTAAAATATATGTTAAAGAAATAATGAATTTAATAAACAACAATTTAATCAATGGCTGTGCAAATATAACTGGGGGAGGTTTGTCTGATAATATTAAAAGAATTATACCAGAAAAACTCTCTGCAAATATAAGTTTAGATAAAATTAAAACTTCTAAAATATTTAATTGGCTTAAAAATAATGGAATTTCTGATAAAGAAATGCTTAAAACTTTTAACTGTGGAGTTGGTTTTTGTCTTATTGTTGAAAGTAAAAATTTAAAAAGAATAAGTAAATTTTTTTCAAAAGAATACAAACCATATATTATTGGAAAAATTTTTAATGGTAAAAATAAAGTTAAGTTAAATGGTTCTATCAACTGGTATCAATAGAATTAGAACAGCTGTATTTATTTCAGGGACAGGCAGTAATTTAAAATCTTTAATAAAATTTTCTAAAACTAAATTATCTCCTATATCAATTAACTTTATTGTTTCAAATAACTCTAAGGCAAAGGGTTTAGATTATGCCGAAAAATTTAAAATTAAAAAAAAAATTTTAAATTTTAAAAACAAAAAATTAAGTGAAAATAAGCTACTGTCTATCTTAAAAAAAAATAATATTGAAATGATTTGTCTAGCTGGATTTATGAAAATTTTGTCAAAAAATTTTATAAAAAACTTTAAAGGAAAAATTTTAAATATACACCCCTCTTTACTGCCTAAATATAAAGGATTAAATACTCACCAAAGAGTATTAAAAAATAAGGAAAAATACTCGGGATGCACTGTTCATTTTGTAAATGCTAGATTGGACTCGGGAAAGATAATTCTACAAAAGAAAATAAAAATTTCAAAAAAAGATACTGAGTCTTCTCTTGCAAAAAAAATTTTAGTTCAAGAGCATAAACTGTACCCAAAAGCTATATTAAAAGTTTTTAATCTTTAAAGAAAAAATCTATTTCAATTTTAGCATTTTCAACACTATCTGATCCATGGACAGAGTTTTTGTCTATTGAAATCCCGTATTTTTTTCTAATAGAGCCCTCTTCAGCGTCTTTTGGATTTGTAGCACCCATCAATTCTCTATTGCCTAGAACAGCATTCTCTTTTTCAAGAACCATAACTACAATTGGACCTGATGACAGATAATCACATAAATCATTATAAAATGGTTTTGTTTCATGAACTTTATAAAATTTTTCTGCCTCTGATTTTTCAATTTGAATTTTTTTTTCTTTTAATATTGAAAACCCTTTATTTTTAAACATTTCTTTAATCTCATTCTCAAGATTTCTTTCGACAGCATCGGGTTTAATAATTGATAAAGTTTGTTCTAAATTACTCATAATTGTCCTCTATTAGTTTGCTTAACAATCTTACTCCATAACCTGTGGCGCCACCCGAATTTAATGCTCCACCATATTTTGAAAAAGCCATTCCAGCTATATCTAAATGCGCCCAAGGTGTTTTGTTTAAAATAAATCTTTGTAAGAATTGAGCAGCTGTTGTGGATCCTGCACCACCAACATAATTTATATTTTGCATATCTGCGTTTTTTGAGTCAATTAATTTATCAAAATTTTGATTTAAAGGCATTCTCCAAACTTTCTCCTCAACATTTTCTCCCGCATCGGTCAACTGCTTTGACAATTTATCATCGTTAGAAAACAAACCGGCATACTCTGAACCTAAAGAAACAATGATTGCCCCTGTAAGTGTAGCTAAATCTACTATAAATTTAGGTTTAAATTTTTCTTCAGTATATGTTAATGCATCAGCTAAAACTAATCTTCCCTCTGCATCTGTATTTAAAATTTCAACAGTCTTACCACTATATGATTTGACTATATCTCCAGGTCTTTGTGCATTGCCACCAGGCATATTTTCTACAAGTCCAACTACTCCAACTGCATTAATCTTTGCTTTTCTTAAAGCTAAACTTTTCATTAAACCAACAACCACAGCTGAGCCTGCCATATCATAAGTCATGTCCTCCATAAATTTTGCTGGTTTTAAAGATATACCACCTGTATCAAAACAAACACCTTTTCCTACGAATGCCAAAGGTTTAGAATTATCTTTCAAACCATTCCATTCCATTGTCACAAGATATGAGCCTCTAATACTACCTTGACCAACTCCAAGTAAAGTATTCATTCCAAGTTTTTTTAATTTCTTTTCATCATAAATATTTACTTTAAGTCCGAATTTTTTTAATGAATTTAATCTTTTAGCATACTCATCAGGATGCAGGATATTTCCTGGCTCAGATACTAAATCTCTAGTAAAGAAAGCTCCTTCTTCAATTGCCTTAAATTTAATCTGATTTTTTATAGATGGAACATTCTTGCCACTTACAAATATAGAAATATTTTTTTTAATTTTTTTAGTTTTATATTTCTCAAATTTATAAGACTTTAATTTAAACCCATGTAAAAAATACCCAATACAATTTTTCAGTGAGCCAGATAAAGTATCAGATTTTATTTCATACTCTTTCTGTTTGATGTCTTTTAATAAATCATAAAATTTTGCACCTAAATTTTCAATATTAATATTAGAAGAATTTTTTTTTAAAGAGATTAAAATTATTTTTTTTTTTGAACTTACATCAAAAAATAATATTTTTTTTTTTAAGTCTTTAGACCTAATTAAGTCAGAAATAAATAAATATTCACCACTTTTTAAATATTTTTTTATAGAGGAAATGTTAAACTTTTCATCTACAAATAAAACTGTATTGGGGTAGTTTTTTTTAATTGGATTGATTTTATAATTAATTGAGATTGTCATAAATTTTAATACACTCTATACGTGATGAATGTTATATATGAATAAAAATACTATATTTCAATGAAAAAAATTTTATTTAGAAAACTTTTATTAGACTATTTAAGTTTCCTGTTAATATCCCTAATTAGTACAGCAATAGTCATTTGGGTTTTCCAAGCAGTAAATTTTTTAGATATAATGATTGAAGACGGAAGAGATTACGCAGTTTATCTTAACTTTTCTTTATTAAATTTTCCTAAAATTTTAAGCAAAATTTTTCCATTTGTTATGTTTTTTAGTCTTTTTTATGTAACAACTAGGTATGAACTTAAGAACGAATTAATGATTTTTTGGAACTTTGGAGTCCATAAAATGCAAATTATTAATTTTATACTAAAGATATCAATCATATTGTTGCTAATTCAAATGATACTAACATGTTTAATTGTTCCAAAATCACAGGATTTAGCTAGATCATTTTTAAGATCATCAACTGTTAATTTTTTTGATAATTTTATTAAACCTCAAAAATTCAATGACACAATTAAGGGAGTTACAATTTATAGTGATAAAAAAGACTTAGACGGTAATTTGAAAAATTTATATTTAAAAAAAGAAATAAAAGATGACGAATTTCAAATAACTTACGCAAAAAAAGGTACGTTTAAAAAAATAGGTAATACACCAATACTTGTATTGTACGATGGAGCCACTATTACATCTAAAAATGATGAGATTACAAATATTTCTTTTTCTAAATCAGATTTTGCACTAACTAATTTAGAAACTAATACAACTACCTATAAAAAAACTCAGGAGATTTCATCTTTCAAATTACTTAAATGTATTAAAGATTTTTATAAATTGAAAGAAAATCAATTTAATTTAATAGCAAAAAGTATTGAGAATTGTTCTGTGCAAAATATAAAAAATATATTTAAAGAGTTTTATAAAAGATTCGTAATACCATTTTATATTCCTATTTTAACTCTAATACCTTTTTTATTAATTACCACTTCTAAAGAAAATTCTAAATACCAAAAATTAAGACTTTTTACATTTTCAGCAGGATTGATTATTATAATTTTCTCTGAAACTACAATTAGACTTATATCAGATACATTATTACATAATTTTAGTTTAATTATGATTCCTGCAATATTATTTATTTTTTTTTATTCATTTCTTTTTTACAAATTCAAAATTAACGTAAAAGGTTTAATATAATGAAAGTTTATATAAAATTCATTACATCAATTTATTTAAAATCTATTTTTTTTGTTTTTTTTATAATGGCAAGTTTAGTCTTTATATTAAATTTATTGAGTGAATTAGAATTTTTTAAAGAGGAAAATGTAAGCGTTAGTTTTACATTATTTTTATCCTTCTTAAATTCTCCTGCACTTATATTTGAGATGTTTCCTTTTATTTTATTGCTTACAATTCAACTATTTTTTATTAAAATTTTTGAGAATAAAGAAATGGATGTCTTTAAATACTCAGGACTAAAAAACTCAAATATTCTTGCTATATTAAGCTCTTTGTCAATTATTACTGGTATTGTGGTTGTTTCAATTTTTTATAATTTTTCATCTAATTTAAAAAATGTTTATTTAGAACTAAAATCTCCTTATACAAGTGATGGTAAATATCTAGCTGTTATAACAAAAAATGGACTTTGGATTAAAGATAAAATAGACGATAAAATTATAATCACTAACTCTCATTCAATAGAAAAAAACTTTTTAATAAATAATTTTATTACTGAATTTGATAATAATTTTAATGTAATTCGAAATATTCAAAGTAAAAAAATAAATATAAAATATAAAAATTGGGAAATTTTGAATCCAAAAATTTATCAGAAAAATAATTATATTGAGTCGTCCTCAATAAAATTAAATACAAATTTTAATTCTGATAGAATACGTACTTTATACTCTAACTTATCTGCACTTAATATATTTGAGTTATATGAACTTAGGGAAAATTATAAAAACCTAAATTATTCTATTACAGATATAAATTTACATTTTTTAAAACTTCTTGCATATCCATTTTACTTATTATTAATCGCGCTATTCTCATCATTAATCATGTTTAATATTAAAGAAATAAAAAGTTCAACATTTAAGATATCGATAGGTTTATTTTTTTCGGTCATAATTTATTATTTAAATAATTTTTCTTATGTACTCGGCAGTACAGAGAAAATATCTTTATTTTTCTCTGTATTTTTACCCTTAGTATTATTGGCAAGTATCAATACATTGATGCTATATAGAGTGAATGAAAAATAATTTTATCAAAATTATCTCACTATTCTTTTTTTTATTATTTTTATCTAAAGCCTATGGTGTTGAGCAATTTAATTTTGATGTAACTGAAGTAGAAATTCTTCAAGATGGTAACAAGTTTATCGGAACTAAAAGAGGAACAATAACAACTGACGATAATATAATTATTGATGCTGACCAATTTGAATATGATAAAAATTTAAATATCTTAAACGCAAGCGGTAATGTTAAAATTAATGATAATATTAATAAACAAATAATAAATACAGATAAAATTGTTTATAATAAAAATGAAAATGTAATTTTTACAGAAGGTAACTCTGAAGCAGTAAGCTTACCAGACAATATAAAGATCACTGCTCATTATTTTGAATACAGAAGAATCGAAAATATTCTGATTGCCAAAAAAGATGTATTTATAGAGAATAAAGTTGAAAATTATATAATTATATCTGATTTCATAAAATATTTTAAAAATGAAGAAACAATTGTAACAAAAGGTAATACTTCAGCCACAATACACTCAAAATACTCTTTTAAATCTAAAGATGTAACTTTTCAAAAAAATTTGATGGAATTATCATCTGAAAAAAAGACTACCTTAACAGATAAAGTAAATTTGTATAATTTAAATAAATTTAAATACTTAATAGAAAAAAAAACTCTGAGAGGTGAAAATATAATTATTAATTCTAATTATAAATTACCTAAAAGTGATAAATTTTATTTTAGTAGTGCAATAATTGATTTAGAAAATAACAACTTCCTAGCTAAAGATACAGAAATAAAGATTCATAAAGATGTGTTTGATAATACAGATAACGATCCAAGAATTAAAGGTGTGTCATCAAGTAAAAAAGGAGATATTACAGTCATTAATAAAGGTGTTTTTACAAGTTGTAAATTAAACGATAATTGCCCTCCTTGGGCTATTGAGGCAAAAAAAATTAAACATGATAAGAGTAAAAAGCAATTAATTTATTCTAATGCAATTTTAAAATTGTACGAGATACCAATACTTTATTTTCCAAAATTTTTTCATCCAGACCCAACGGTAAAAAGACAATCAGGTATATTAAAACCAGTTTTAAATGATTCAAATGTTTTAGGTAGTTCGTTTACACTGCCTTATTATCATGTGATTTCAGATGATAGCGATATAACAATTACACCAACATTATTTGATAAAAATATAAAAATGATCCAAAATGAATATAGAAAGATTGGAAAGAATTTTAACTTTTTAGGAAATTTTGGACATACAAGAGACTACCTTTCAAAAAATTTTAATAAAAAGAAAAATATAAGTTATTTATTTTCCACATTGGATGTTGATTTAGATTTTGAAAAATATAATTCAAGCAAATTGTACTTTTCACTTGAGAAAATTACTAATGACACTTTTTTAAAAATTTTTGATACAAATTTACTTGAAAATAGCACTTCACTAAAACCTGGTAGTTCGACAAATTTAAAAAGTCAATTGAAGCTTGTACTAAATCATGAAAAATATAATTTAACAACTGGGTTTGAAGCTTTTGAAAATTTACAAATAGAAAAAAATAGTGATAGATATCAGTATATTTTACCTTATTACGACTTTTATAAAAATTTATTTCAAGATTTTGAAAAAGGTTCAATAGTTTTAAATTCTAATGGTAATAATAATTTAAGTAATACAAATCAACTTAAATCTAGAATTGTAAATAATTTATCATTTTCAAGCTTAGATTATATTTTAAATAATGGGATAAAAAATAATTTTCAAATTAATCTTAAAAACCTAAATTCTATTGGAAAAAATGTGTCAGAATATAAATCAAGTCCACAAGTTGAAGTTTCATCTATATTTGAATTTGAATCAAGTATTCCAATGAAAAAAAAAAATAAAAACTATTCAGATTATCTAACACCAAAATTATCATTTAGAATAAATCCAAGTGATATGAAGAATTATAGTGGATCAAATAGAACCATAAATACTGGAAATATTTTTTCAATTGATAGACTAGGCTTAAGCGATACTTTTGAGACTGGAAAATCTATTACTCTGGGTGTGGACTACAAGAAGGAAAAACTTAAAAATGTAAATAAATATTTTGAAATGAGTTTGGCAACTGTCTTTAGAGATAAAGAAGAAGACTTTATCCCTACAAAAACAACTTTAAATAAAAAAAATTCAAATATATTTGGATCAATTTCAAACAATTTTTCTGAAAACTTAAATCTAAGTTATAATTTTGCAATTGATAATGATTTAAGCAGATTGGAATATAACGATATAAATACAACAATTAAACTTAACAATTTTGTAACATCTTTTAATTACTTTAAAGAATTAGGGGAAATGGGTGATTCAAATTATATTCAGAATAGCACTTCATTTGAAATTAATGAAAATAATTATTTTACTTTTAAAACAAGACGAAATAAGAAAATTAATCTTACTGAATTTTATGATCTTGTTTATGAATACAAAAATGATTGTTTGATTGCAGGAATAAAATATAAAAAAACATATTACGAGGACAGAGACCTAAAACCAACTGAAGATTTGCTTTTCACAATTACTCTTTTTCCATTAACAACTTATGAGCAAAAAATTGATAGATAATTATCTTTATGAAAATAATTAAAATAACGATCAGTATTTCTATATTTAGTTTAATTCTGTTGGCAAAAGCCATTGGATATGAAAATAAAATACTTTTTAAAGTTAATAATGAGATTGTAACATCAATAGATATATTAAACGAAATTGAACATTTAAAACTCATAAACAAAAATTTCGAAAAATTGGAACAACAACAAATATTTGAAATAACTAAAAACTCATTAATTAGAGAAAAGATCAAAATAATTGAACTTTCGAATTATTTTGATTCTTTTGAAATAGACAAAGAATATTATGAACTTTTATTAGATAATTATAAAAAAAAATTAAATCTTAAAACCACTGATGAGTTTAAAAATTACATCAAAAACAAGGATATAAAATTTGAGACTATAATAAATAAAATTCAAATTGAATTTCTTTGGAATCAATTAATAATCCAAAAATATTCAAAAGATATTAAAATAGACAAATCAAAAATAAGGAAAAATCTTTCAAAGAATAATTTTCAAGAAGAATTTTTAATTTCTGAGATAGTGTTTAATTTAAATGATGGTGAAAAGTTGACAGATAAATTTGACTCTATAAAGAGCAAGATTAAAACGAAAGGTTTTGAGGAAGCTGCAATGATGTATAGTATTTCGACTTCTGCTAATAATGGTGGGAAATTAGGTTGGATAAAATTTAATTCACTAAATTTAAAAATTAAAAATGAAATTTTAAAAACGAATATAGGTGATTTCACCAAACCAATTGTAATACCAGGAGGATTTATAATACTTAAAATTGAAGAAGAAAGAAAAACTAAAATTCTTGAAAATCTTGATAAAGAAATAGAAAATATAGCAAAAGAAATAGCTAACAAGCAACTAAATCAATTCTCTAATATCTATATCAACAAATTAAAAAAAGAAATTAATATTAATGAATTTAGATAAATCTATATTAATTGTAAATGGAGAACCAAATAGTGTTTTTTTAGAAATTTTTTTTAAAGCTTTAAAAAATAAAAAAATAAAAAGTCCAATAATACTTATTTCATCACAAAAAATATTAAAATTACATATGAAACATTTTAATTTTAAAAGAAAAATAAAAATCTTAGATTATAAAAAGTTAAACAAATTTAACATCAATAACAATACAATCAACTTGATTAATATTGATTATAGTCAAAAACGAACATTTGAAAAAATCTCTTCTAAATCAAATGCTTTCATAGAACAATCATTTAGTATTGCATTTAAAATTATCAAAAAGTATAAAATTAAAAAATTTATAAATGGTCCTGTTGTAAAAAAAATATTTTTACAAAAAAAATACTTGGGTATAACTGAATACATTTCAAAAAACTTTAATGTTAAAAATAATGCAATGTTAATTTACAATAAAAGTTTGTCTGTTTGTCCAATCACAACCCATCTCCCTTTAAAACTTGTAACAAATAAAATTTCTAAAGAAATCATCTGTAAAAAAGTAAAATTAATAAATGATTTTTATAAAAAAAAATTAAATATAAAACCTAAAATAGCAATTTTAGGTCTTAATCCTCACTGTGAAACTGTTGACAAATTTAATGAGGATGAAAAAATTGTAAAACCAGCTTTGAAATATCTGAACAATAAAGGTTTTAAAGTATCTGGGCCTTATTCTGCTGATACTATTTTTATTAAAAAAAATAGAGAAAAATTTAATGTCATTTTAGGCATGTATCACGATCAAGTATTAACTCCCATTAAAACATTGTTCGAATATGATGCTATTAATATAACTTTAGGTTTGCCATTTATTAGAATATCACCAGATCACGGTCCAAATGAAAAAATGTTAGGAAAGAATTTATCAGATCCTTTAAGTCTTATTCAAGCAATTAATTTTTTGGATAAAAATTGATAAAAGCAAAAAAAAGTTTAGGTCAAAATTTCTTAATAGATAGTCGTATTTTAGAAAAAATTACAAATACCGCTAAAATTCAAAATAAAATTATTCTTGAAGTTGGTCCAGGTACTGGAAACCTTACATCTTGTATTCTTAAGAATAAACCAAAAAAAATGATTGTAATTGAAAAAGATAAAGATCTTGCAAATGATCTTGAAAAAAAATTTAAAAATCAGATAACAATTATTAATGAAGATATTTTAAAAATAGATGAAACTAGACTTTTCAAAGACAAAGTCACAGTTTTTGGAAATTTGCCTTACAATATTTCTACAGAAATTCTTAGTAAATGGATAATTAACCTAAAAGATAATTTTTGGTTTGAGAGTTTGATATTAATGTTTCAAAAAGAAGTTGCTAATAGAATAATTGCTGAATTTAATTCTTCAAACTATGGAAGGTTATCAATTATTTGTAATTGGAAACTTAATATTAAAAAAATATGTGACATAAAGCCAAGTGCATTCTCTCCAAAACCAAAAGTAGATAGTTCTTTACTTTTTTTTTACCCTAAAGAAAATTTTATTAAAATTAAAAATCCAAATAACTTAGAAAAAATCACTAGAATTTTTTTTAATCAAAGAAGAAAAATGTTAAAAAAACCATTTAATCAAATTTTTAATGGTGATCAAAGAGTTCTAAATAAACTTAAAATTGATCTAACTATGAGACCACAAAATATTAATTTAGATACTTATTACAAACTAGCTTGTGAATATGAAAAACTAGGAGGTTAGTTTATCGACATGGTTTCGGATATATTCTAAATCATAATCTTTAGAGCCATCATTTATTACTGCAGCAATCAAACTAGTTATTTTATTATAGCATTCATTTAGATCGTTGTTTATAACTACATAATCGTAGTTTATCCAATGCAACACATCTCTTTCAAATTGTTTCATTCTTTCTTCAGCAATTAATTTATCACTCACATGACGCTTGGATAGTCTTTCAAACAAAACTTCTTTACTAGGCGGAAGTATAAAAAAAGTTATAAGTTTATAATCTAATTTTTTATTTTTAATTTGATCAGCTCCTTGCCAATCAATATCGAAAAGAACATTCTTACCTTTATTCAATTTGTCAATAACTGGCGTTCTTGTAGTGCCATAAAAATTATTGAAAACTTTTGCATATTCTAAAAATTCTTCATTTTTAATTAATCTTTTAAATTCTAACTCATTAACAAAAAAATAATCTTTGTTGTTATTTTCATTATATCTTGGTTGTCTAGTGGTATGTGAGATTGAGATTTCAAAATTATCTTTTTCAGACAGTTTTTTTACTAAAGTAGTTTTTCCCGCTCCAGAGGGAGAGGATAAAATTATCATTACCCCATCTTTTTCTGATGGCATTAAAATTTCTAGTTTGCTTTTCCTTCGATAAATTTAACTGCATCACCTACAGTTAAAATTTTCTCAGCTTCACTATCTGAAATTTCAGATCCAAATTCTTCCTCGAAAGCCATCACTAATTCAACTGTATCTAAACTATCAGCCCCCAAGTCATCAATAAAACTTGACTCTTCGGTAACTTTAGCTTCGTCAATACCTAAGTGATCTGCTACAATTTTTTTAACTTTGCTTGAAACGTCTTCTGACATATTGATCCTTTTTGTTATAAATTCTTAATAGTTTAAAAACCTATTTTGTCAAGCCATATACATGCCCCCATTAACATGCAAGGTTTCACCATTTATATAACTTGATTGATTTGAGCATAAAAAAAGTACCGCATTTGCAATATCATCAGGTTCTCCAAGTCGTGCAGAAGGAATTTTTGATATTATAGCCTCTTTAAATTTATCGTCTAATTTATCTGTCATTGCTGTTTTAATAAAACCAGGTGAAATACAATTTATGTTTATATTTTTTTTAGCATATTCTATTGCCAAACTCTTAGACATTGCAATTATACCTGCTTTAGAAGCTGTGTAATTGGCCTGTCCTAAATTACCTGTATGTCCAACAACTGACGTAATATTAACAATCTTTCCAGATTTATTTTTAAGCATTTTTTTAATTGCTGATTTGCACATTAAAAAAGTTGATGTTAAATTAACATCAATTACTTTTTTCCATTCATCTAGGCTCATCCTTATTGCTAAATTATCTTGTGTAATGCCTGCATTATTAA
>CACHCM010000005.1 GCA_902578325.1 uncultured Pelagibacteraceae bacterium | reverse complement strand
ACCCTCGGTTTAGAAAACCGATGCTCTATCCAGCTGAGCTAAGGGCGCAAAATTTATTGATATATATAATACTAAATTAATTTTTAAAAAGGAATTTTTTAGCAATCAACAATAAAGATAGCAGTTCAACCCTTCCGATAATCATAAAGAATATAAGAAAATATTTGGTTAAAAAGTGCAAATTTTGAAAATCAAAGTCCGATAGACCATAAGCAGATGAATTAACAGTATTCATCAATGTCAATACAGCTAATTTAAATGAGTATTCAAATTGAATGTTAGACAAAGATAATAAGATGGTCAAAGAAAAAAGGGAAATAACAAAAATTAATATTGTTAAAAAATATTTATTTATGTCTTTTGTGTCAAAATTAATTTTAGAAAAAACCAATTTATTCATAAATACATTTTTCGGTCGGCTAAAAGAAAGAATTTGATTAATAGAATATTTAGTTAAAGAATATATTTTTAAAAACCTTAAACCTGAGCTCGTAGAAAAAAAAGATCCACCAATAATTACAAGTAAGATATATATAAAATGTAAGTTAGCTTGATCAACTCTAAGAGAAATACCAATATTAGAAATGCTACTTACTAAAGATAAAAAACTGAATGTGAAATTGGAATCATAACTAAAGAAAACAAAAAATATACTTACAACTACAATGAAATATAAAAATAAATGTATATCTTCATAGAAAAAATTTAAATTTTTATTTCTTAAAAAAATTAAGTTGTATGTAAAAAAAATACTAAAAAAAGAAATCAAAATTAAAAAAGAAAATATAATTATTTGAAAATCATTTATTAAAATTGATGAAATTTCATTCACAGGTAGAAATCCTCCTGAAGAAATTATCGTCATTGCTAGATTCAGTGAATTAAATGATCTAATTCCAAGAATGTTTAAAATAATAAAAATTGATATAGTTAATCCTGAATATAGTAAAAAAATTTTAATTGATTGTTTTAAAATCTCAGTAGAATTAAAAGATAAAAAATTAGTTAAGGATTTTTTTAAACTTTCGTCATAAATATCAATTAAAAAAATAATAGAATATAAAAAATATAACCCACCTATCCATTGTATCGATGATCTCCATAAAATTAAGCCTTGATCAATATGTTTAATATTTTCAAAGACAGTAAAACCTGTTGAAGTAAATCCAGAAACTGCCTCAAATAAAGAATTTAAAAAAGATAAATTATAAATACTTAAATAAAAAGGTATCGATAAAACCAAAGGCATTAAAAGATATCCCAATAAGACGGTTAATATTTTTTCAAATATTGAGGGTTTTTTTGGATCATTTTTAATTTTGTAAAAAATTATCCCAATCACTGTGGAAATAATTAAGCTAAAATAATATGTGTTTAGATTTAGGTATAAATTAAAATAATATGAATAAATAATATTTAAAAAAGAAAAAATAGATATCAATAAAAAAAAGAAACTTAAATACTTTACTCTAAAAAATGACATTTAATTAAATAGAACTAATTCTAAATATATTTTCTACTACAGATATTGAGTCTTTCTTTGCTAAAAAAACAACTTTATCTTCTTTTTGAAAAACAAAATTTGATCGAGGTATTATAACTTTGTTTTCCCTTAAGACCGCTCCGATTCTTATCTCGTCAGGTAAGTTTGAATTTTTTAATTCTTTATTAATAAGCTCTGATGTTTCTATAATTTCAGCTTCAATCACCTCATATTCACCATTCATAATTGTGTAGGCTGTTTCTATAGTCCCTTTATGGATATGTTTTAAAATACTTGAGACAGTATTCATTCTGGGATCAATAAGATCATCAATTTTTAAAGAGTTTTGTAACAAGGAATAATTAGGCTTATTAATTAAAGCCATTGTTCTTTTATCATCAATATCCTTTTCATCTTTTGCAAATTTTTCAACAAGAACACTTACCATTAAATTATCTTCATCATCATTTGTTAAAGCAAGAACTGTTTCGGCTTCTTGTAAATTAGCCTCTACAAGCACCTCCTCATCTAAAGCATCACCATTAATAATAATTGTATTATTTAATTCGCTTGCAAGAAATTCAGCTCTTTCTTTGTTTTTTTCAATTATCTTAACTCTTGCAGCATCCAAAGTTTCTTCAATGTTTTTAGCTAAATTAAAACCTATGTTACCACCACCTACAATTAAAATATTTTTAGATACTTTTTCATCATGTCCAAAAACTTCTAAAGTATCTGGCATTTGTGATGAATTGATAATTACATAAATTTTATCATTTTTTCTTACATCATCGTTTTTCTTTGGAATTAAAAATTTTTCATCTCTTATTATTCCAATAATATTCGCATCTAAATTGGGATGTTTTTTCGTTAAATCATTAAGCTTGATGTTAATTAATTTACAATTTTCATTAATTAAAATCTCTAATAATCTGATTTTATTATCTGCAAATGGAACACTATCAAGGGCTCCAGGTGCCTCAAGTTTTCTTTGAATGGATTTCGCAATTTCAATTTCAGGAGATATAATAACATCTATAGGTAAGTTTTCTTTATTATATACTCTTGTAAATTTCGGGTTAAGATAATCTTGAGATCTTATTCTTGCTATTTTTTTTGGAATTTTAAAAATTGAAAATGCAATTTGGCAAATAAGCATATTAATTTCATCATTTCTGGTAACTGCTATAATCATATCGGTCTCTGCTGCGTTAGCTTTTTCTAATATAGAAGGATAAGTCCCTTTTCCTACTATAGCTTTAACATCTAATGCATCATCAATTTTTTGAATATCTTCGCTAGAGGGGTCAATAACTGTTATAGAATGACCTTGTTCACTCAGCTGTTTAGCTATAGTGAACCCTACTCTTCCAGCTCCACAAATGATTATATTCATCTAATTAAATTCTTTGATACCCAAACCTTTTAATTTTCTATGTAATGCGCTTCTTTCCATTCCAACAAAATTAGCTGTTTTAGAAATATTTCCATTAAATTTTTTAAGTTGAATAGTTAAATACTCCTTTTCAAATTTTTCTCTAGCTTCTTTTAATGGCACAGAAAGGCTATTTTCAGCCAATTGATCATCAAAATTTGTATTTTTTAAAGATTCTTTAATAATATTTGAAATTTTATCTTTAGTGTCAGGTTGTAATATTGCAATTCTTTCAATTAAATTTCTTAATTCTCTAACATTACCATGCCAATTATGATTAAGTATATTACTGTTGTTTTCATCTATATCTAATTCTTTAATTTTATAATTTTCAGATATTTTTTTTGAAAAATATTTAATTAACAAAGGTATATCTGAAATTCTTTGATTTAATGGTTCAATGTTTATTTCAAAAACATTTATTCTATGAAATAAATCTTCTCTAAAATTTCCAATTTCAATTTCTTTTTTTAAGTCTTTGCTTGATGAGCAAATTAATCTTACATCTACACTTACGTCATTAGCTCCATTAACTCTTTTAAATTTTTGATCTGTTAAAACTCTTAATATCTTAGATTGTATATCTAATGGTATTTCTGAAACTTGGTCTATTAATAGTGTTCCTTTATTTGCTTTTTCAAGCGCACCATATGATATAGAGCCATTATCCTTTTCCTCTCCAAATAATTCTAATTCATACTTGTTCAGATCAAGTAAAGCACCATTTAAGACAATAAATGGATTTTTACTTCTAGAAGAGGCTTTGTGGATTTTTCTAGCAATTAATTCTTTTCCCGAACCTGAGGGCCCACTTATAAATACTCTGCTTTCAGTTACTGATATTTTTTTAATTTGATCAATTATATTTATTATATTTTTACTGTTTCCTATTAATTCATAAGATAAAAATAATTTACTTTCATATTCTTTATTTTGTTTTTTTAAATTAAAGTTTTCAACTGCTCTTTTAACAAAGTTAAGTAATCTTTCCTGATCAAATGGTTTTTCTATAAATTCAAATGCTCCATGCTGTAAAGATTTTACAGCCATTTCAATATTTGCATGTCCAGAAATAATTATAACAGGTGTATCTTTATTTTTAGATTTAATATGTGAAAGAAGCTCAATACCATCATTATCTCCCTTATCCAATTTAACATCAAGAATTGCCACATCAGGTAATTTTTTATCTATTTCAGCAAGTGCTTGGTTATAATTTGCAGCTAATCTAGTTTTATAACCAGCATCTATAATTAATTCATTAATTATATTTCTGATATCAGCGTTATCGTCTACAATTAAAATTTCTTCGCTCATTATTGTTTTAAAAATGTAATATTAATTTTTGCACCATTTTGAATTGGTATAAAGTCTATTTTTCCATTGTGATCATTAATTATTTTATTAACTATTGATAATCCTAAACCACTACCATTTTTTTTAGTTGTGAAATACGGATTAAGTATATCTTTAATATTATTTTTTAATTCACCAAAACCAACACCATTGTCTTCTAAAGTTACTATTATGTGGCTATCATCTTCAGTAAGTTCAATAGCAATTTTTTTGCTAGAATTACTGTTTTTTTGAGCTTTTTGATTAATACTTTCTATAGAATTTTTTATTAAATTTAAAAAAACTCTACTTATTTGCTCTTTATCGCTTTCTAACATAATTTTTTCAACATCTTTTTTAAAAGTTATGTCAATAGAATTATCTAATTCTTTTAGCAAATTTATATTTTCAAGAATTATATTTACTAAATTATTTTCTCTAAAAATTGGTTTAGGCATTCTTGCAAAGTCAGAAAATTCGTTAACTAATTTTTCGATTTGTTTTATTTGATTATTTATAATTTTTAAATTTTCTCTAAAGTTTTCATTTTCATTTTCATCCAATTGTTTAGAATATTTATTTTTTAATCTATCTATAGTTAATTGAATTGGTGTAAGTGGATTTTTAATTTCATGAGCAAGTTTTCTAGCTAAACTTCCCCATGCCTCATGTCTTTCATTAATAATTAGTTTTTCTTGCTGACTTTTTAACCTGTCTATCATTAAATTAAAATTTTTATTTAAAGTCTCTAAATCTTTGTCTGTCTTAACTTCAGGAACCTTTGCATTAAAATTTCCTTGTCCAATGGATGTTGAAGCTAGGATTAAGTTATTGATAGATCTAAAAAACCTAGATGAAAATCTGATCGCGATAGATATTGAAACAAATAATAAAACACTAACAACAATAATATAAATAATTGCAAATGAGATTTTAATACCTGTGCTTTTTTCCTCTACGGTATAGTAAAAATTAATAGCTTCTTGAGATTCTGTTAAATATCTTGAAATATCTTTATCTAGATACTTTATTACATACAAAAATCTGTCTTCAAAATTTTGTAGTCTCATTATTGCTGCAGAAATATTTTCTGGCGCATTAATAATTTTTAAAGGACGATCATCATCCAATACCAAATTTAAAGCTCTATCAACTGGTGGTATATATGCCTGATTATCTTTTAAAGTTGAAAATAAAAGTTTTTTATTAATATCTATAATGTGTACTTCATCAACATTTCTAATTAATTTTTGTGTCTCTAAAAATCTTTTATATTCATTTTGATTATCATTTAAAAATCTTTTACTTTTATTAGTATCAAAAGCTATCAAAACAATATCAGATTGAATTTTATTTCTAATTTCTTCAACATAATTTCTTGCTAACTCATAAGAATTGTTAACAACTGTTGTAACCTTTTTGTCAAAATACTTCTCTAAAGCAAAAGAAAATAAAAAGAGTGAAAATATTGAAATTAATACTGATGGAATTAAAGTAAATAAACCAAAGTATGTAATATATTTTTTATTTGATTTTAAACCATCTTTATCGATATCATTTTTAATTGCACTTCTAATCTCAATAAAAATAAAAACAAAGAGTGCTACTAAAAGAAAAATGTTTAGAACTAATAAAATTTGTAAATTTTGATCTGATAATTCAATAAACCCTTTATCAATGAAAGTTAAAAAGGTTAAAAAACCTATCGATAATGTGATAATAAATAATATTATTAGATATATATTTTTTTTAATAAATTCGTACATTTGAATATAAAAACTACCAAATAAATGAATAATTATTTTATAATACTAGCGTCAGGACAAAGCAAAAGATTTAATTCAAAAAAACCGAAACAATTCAATATTTATAAAAACAAAGCTCTTTTTAAACATTCTTTAGAAAAAGCAATGAAATCAAAGCTGTTTAAAAAAATTATACTGGTCGTAAATAATAAAAAAAGTATTAAAGAAAAACTTCCAAAAAATGTATCCATTATTAAAGGTGGTAAAGAAAGATCTGATTCTTCTTTAATAGCCTTAAAATATATTAAAAAATTTAAACCAAACAACGTTCTCATTCACGACGCAGCTAGACCAAATTTCACTATCAAGCTTTTAAAAAATTTAATTAAATCACTTAAAAACAATAAAGCAGTAGTACCTTCTATAAACTCAAAAGACTCCATTAAATACAAAGTAAAAAAACAACTTTTTAACTTAAACCGAAATAATTCAATTTTAACTCAAACTCCTCAAGCTTATAAATTTAAAGATTTGTATAATCTTTCAAATAAACAACAAAATAAAATTACTGATGAAGCAGAGTTGTTTATTGAAAACAATTTAAAAGTTAAATTTATTAAAGGTGAAAACTTAAATAATAAAATTACTTTTAAAGAAGATATAGAAACTAATAAAACTTATTTTGGTATAGGTTTTGACATTCATAGATTAATAAGAGGCAAAAAACTTTTTTTAGGTGGAATAAAAATCCCTTATCACTCAGGACTTAAAGGACATTCAGATGGAGATGTAATTATTCATTCAATAATAGACTCTCTTCTTGGGGCTATGAGAAAAAAAGATATTGGTACTTTTTTTCCAGATAATCAAAAAAGATATAAAAATATTAGATCTCCTAAAATGATAAAGCCTATTGTTGAAATATTAAATAAAAATGATTTTTATATAAATAATTTAGATATAAATTTAATTTGTGAACAGCCAAAAGTTTCAAAGTATCGTGATAAAATAATCAATTCCTTATCTAATTTATTAAATATTGATAAAGAATTAATTAACCTAAAAGGTAAAACAGTAGAAAAACTTGGATTAATTGGAAAGGAAAAAGCGATAGCTTGTGAAGTTATTTGCTCAATATCACAATGAAAAAAATAAATGTTTTGTTATCTACTTTTTTTGGTTATGGATATTTGACCAAAATTCCTGGAACTATAACCTCTGCAGTAACAGCTATTTTTATTTATATTGCTTACGAAATTTTAGGTTATACAGATCTTAAGTTTTCAATTATTTTTTTTATACTTTTATTCTTTTATTCATTTTATGCCGTAAAAGATTCTGAGTCAGAATTTAAAAATAGAGATCCACGTCAAATAGTAATTGATGAAGTTTTAGGACAATCCATGCCTTTAATTTTAGTATTATATTTAAATCAAACTAATCAAATAAGCACCTCAATTGAAATTTATTATATTTTATCTTTTGTTTTTTTTAGATTTTTTGACATTCTAAAACCTTTTCCAGTAAGTTATTTTGACAAAAATCATAAAAACTATTTTGGAATAATTATGGATGATATAATGGCAGGGTTATATTCAATGATATTGATATATTTAATAAGTTTAAAATTCTAATGAGTATTCAATTACTTCATAAAAAATTAATTAAAAAAAAATTAACTATATCTGTAGCTGAGTCTTGCACAGGTGGATTATTGGCTCATAATTTGACTAAATTAGCCAATTCATCAAAATATTTTCACATGGGTTTAACCACTTACTCTAATCAAGCTAAAATAAAGATATTAAAAGTTAATAAAAATATTATTAGAAAATATGGTGCGGTAAGCCATGAGTGTTGTAAGGCAATGGTTCAAAATTTATCTAAAATTTCAAAAAGTAAAATCAACATCTCAATTACAGGAATTGCTGGACCAGGCGGTGGATCAAAAGAAAAACCAGTTGGTCTTGTTTATATTGGTATCAAAAAAGCTAAAACTTTGCTTATTAAAGAAAATAAATTTAAATCAAAAAATCGTAATTCAATTCAAAAATCAACAGTTCATAATGTAATTAAGATAATCAGTAAAATTATTTAATACTTTCAGCTCTTTTTTGAAACGCGTCTGCTATTTTTTCTAAACCAAATTGAAAAGATTTGGTCATTAAAATGTTTAAAAATTTATTTTCAATTTCAAAATCGATATCAAAAAAAACTTCTGTCTTGAAACCGTCTTTATCATTTCCTACCTCAATAAATTTCCAATTATTTTCTAAATGATTTAATGGTCCACCTAAATTAACAACATGAATATGATCATTTTTTTTATTTAATTTAACGTCACTTTTAAATGTATCTTTAAACGGCCCCTTACCTATTGTAAGATCAGCAATTATATTTATTGTATCTCCTTTATCACTTCTCTCATAAACTTTTGAATTATCACAGAAAGGAATAAATTCAGGGTATTTTTCAATATCTAAAACAAACTCAATAAGCCTATCTTTTCTATTATCAATTAATCGCTTAACTGATGCTTTAGGCATTAATTATTTTTTAATCTATTTTGTTTAAGTTTCGCAAAATCTTCATCAGCGTGATATGAAGATCTAGTTAAAGGGGATGAAGACACTAACAAAAATCCTTTAGCTTTTGCAATTGTTCCTAAATCTTCAAACTCTCTTGGCGCGTAATAACGATCTAATGGATAATGTTTAGTTGAAGGTTGTAAATATTGACCAATCGTTATGAAATCAACATCTGCAGCTCTTAAATCATCCATAACTTGTAAAATTTCATCTCTTGTCTCCCCTAAGCCAACCATTATTCCAGATTTAGTAAAAATATTTTTGTTTACTTTTTTCACATTTTTCAAAAGTTCTAAAGATGCAAAATATCTAGATCCGGGTCTAACTTTTAAATAAAGACTTGGGACAGTTTCAATATTATGATTAAAAACATCAGGTTTAGCCTCTAAAACTTTTTTATATGAATTTCCTTTTCTTAAAAAATCAGGTGTAAGAACTTCAATAGTAGTGTTTGGATTTGATTTTCTAGTTTCATTTATCACTTCAAAGAAATGTTCTGATCCACCATCATCTAAATCATCTCTGTCCACTGAAGTAATTACAACGTGTTTTAAATTTAATTTTTTTACTGCTTCCGCAATCTTAAAAGGTTCAAGTTGATCTAATTTTCCTGGTACACCAGTTTTAACATCACAAAAAGCACAAGCTCTTGTACAAGTGTCTCCCATAATCATAAAAGTTGCATGTCGCTTACTCCAACATTCAGTTATATTAGGGCAGTTTGCTTCCTGACAAACAGTTACAAGATTATTATTATTTACTATTGTTTTGGTTAAAAAGAATTCCTTACTATTTGTAAGCTTTGATCTAATCCATTCAGGTTTTTTTTTAATTGGATTAATCGGTTTGTTTTCTTTTTCTGGATGTCTACTTTTCATCTTTTTTAATTATATAAATTGTCTCATTTTTTTTACCAAACAAAAATCGTTCTCTAATTAAAGCCTCAATATAATCAAGGTCTAAATTAGTGCTTAGAAGTGAATTTTTATGATCCACATTTTCTATTTTACTATTTAGGGTTAATTCTTCTTTTTTCAAGTTAGACAAAAGTTCCTTTTTTTCTATATACGAAAAAAGACCTCTTTCTCCTGAAACTAAATTAAAACCAAAATAGAAAATAAGAAAAATAGATATTAATAAAAAATAATTTCTTTTTATCAATCGAAGCATTAATTGATCTTATTCATCCTCGCTTTTTTTCCAAGTTCTTCTTCAATACGGATTAATTGATTATATTTTGCAACCCTTTCAGATCTAGCCAAGGATCCAGTTTTAATTTGATTTGAATTAGTGCCTACTGCTAAATCAGCAATAAACGTATCCTCACTATCACCTGATCGATGAGATATAATTGTTTTATATCCAATTGTTTGAGCAAATTTAATTACATCTAACGTTTCTGAAACAGTGCCAATTTGATTTAGCTTGATCAAGATAGAATTTGAAGAAATATTTAAGAAACCTTTCTTTAATCTTTCAAGATTTGTTACATACAAATCATCTCCAACAATCTGAACTTTTTTTATTGATTTCATTAATTTATTCCATGCTAACCAATCATTTTCAGCAAATGGATCTTCAATAGACTTAATTTTATATTTTTTTATAATTTTTTGATATTCTTTAATGGATTTATCTACTGAAATATAACTTTTAGAATGAATAGAATATTTGGTTTTTTTATATAATTCATTAGCAGCCACATCAAGACAAATAGAAACATCTTTACCATTAACAAATCCCGATTTTTTAATTGCACTCACAATTAAATCTAAAGCTTGATTATTACTACTGATCATGGGTGCAAAACCACCTTCATCACCTACTGAAGTTGATAAACCTTTATCTTTAATTAATTTACTTAAGTTTTTAATGACAACAAAACAAATCCGCATCGCCTCAGAAAAACTTTTTGCTCGATCAGGTCTGATCATAAACTCTTGAATTCTAAGACCATTATTTGCATGCGCTCCACCATTAATAATATTCATTAATGGATAAGGTAATTGAAAGTTATTTTTTTGAGAAAATGTTTTATACAAGGGTAATTTTTTTGCTTTTGCAGACAATTTTTTTACAGCCATAGAAACTGCTAACATCGCATTAGCTCCTAAGTTAGTTTTTTGTCTTGTACCATCTAAATTAATTAATAAAGCATCAATTCTTTCTTGATTATGGATACTTTGTCCTTTTAATTTTTTCGAAATCTTTGTGTTAGCTAAGTTAACTGCACTTAAAACACTTTTTCCTAAATACCGTTTATTATTTTTATCTCTTTTTTCAAAAGCTTCAAAAGTTCCTGTGGAAGCACCTGAGGGACAAATAGCGGATGCACTATTATTTTTAATATAAACCTCTGCCTCTACTGTTGGATTTCCTCTACTGTCAAAAACTTGACGCGCTTTTACTTTTAAAATTTTACTCACTATTTTTTTATTAGATTATCTATATCGTGTAATTGTTTTAATAGATTCTCTAATTTATTCAATGGTACCATGTTTGGTCCATCTGATGGAGCATTATCAGGATCTTGATGTGTTTCAATAAATACACCTGCAACTCCAACTGCAACTGCAGCTCTTGCTAAATATTCAACAAATTCTCTTTGACCACCAGAGGACTCACCTTGGCCACCTGGTTGTTGAACAGAATGAGTGGCATCGAAAATTACTGGATAACCGTTCTTTGCCATAATAGGTAAAGATCTCATGTCAGATACTAAAGTATTGTAACCAAAGCTCGCTCCTCTTTCAGTTACTAAAATGTTTTTATTGCCAGAATCTGAAATTTTTTTAGTTACATTAACCATATCCCATGGTGCTAAGAACTGACCTTTTTTAACATTAATAATTTTATTTGTTTTAGCCGCAGCAATTAACAAATCAGTTTGCCTACATAGAAAAGCTGGGATTTGTAAAACATCAACATGTTTTGAAACAATTTCACATTGTTCAACATTATGAATGTCTGTTAAAATAGGAATATTCAATTCCTTTTTAATTTTATCAAATACAGGAAGTGATACATCTAATCCTGCTCCCCTTTTACCTTTTAAGCTTGTTCTATTCGCTTTATCAAATGAAGTTTTGTAAATAAATCCAAGGTCAAATTTCGAGGTAATTTCCTTAATTTTTCCAGCCATGTCGAGTGCATGTTGCTCTGTTTCTAACTGACAAGGGCCTGCAATAATACAAATCTTATTGTTGTTTGAAATTTCTATGTTTTTACAATTTACTTTAATAGCACTCATCTATGATTTTTTGCTGCTTTGATAAAAGAAGAGAATAAAGGATGTGGGTTCAAAGGTCTAGATTTAAATTCAGGATGAAACTGAACTCCTATAAACCATGGATGATTCTTTAGTTCAATTATCTCTGGTAGCTTATGATCTGGAGATAAACCTGAAAATATTAATCCTTTCTTCTCAAATTTTTCTTTATATGAAATATCCACTTCATATCTATGTCTATGTCTCTCTTTGATTAATCTAGATTTATAAACATCTCTAATTTTAGATTTATCTTTTAAGATTGCATCATAAGAACCAAGTCTCATGGTGCCTCCTAAGTCTTTATCTGTTCCTTTAAATTTTCTGCCACTTTTCTCCCATTCATTCATCAAGCCAATAATATGAACACCGCCTTTATCAAACTCAGAAGAAGTTGCTTTTTTAATCTTTAATTGATTTCTAGCAAATTCAATTATTGCCATTTGCATTCCATAACAAATTCCAAGAAATGGAATTTTATTTATTCTTGCATACCTTATCGCTTCGATTTTACCCTCTGTTCCTCTTTTGCCAAACCCACCTGGAATTAGAATTCCTGAAACATTTTTAAGTTTATTTTTTATTTCTGAAACTTTTAATTTTTCAGAATCTATTCTAATCAAATTTACTTTAAGATTGTTGGATATTCCTCCATGAGTAAGTGCTTCATCTAAAGATTTATAAGCATCCTTTAATTCAACGTATTTTCCAATAATTGCAATATTAACATGTCTTTTGGTGTTAAGTGTAATTTTAGTTATTTTTTTCCATGGACTCAAATTTGCAGGTTTTTTTGATTTTAATTTAAAATAATTTAAAACTTGAATATCTAATTTTTGATTAAAAAAACTGATCGGTGCCTCATAAATAGTTTTAACATCAACTGTTTCAATTACATTTTTAATATCAACATTACAAAACAAAGATATTTTTTTTCTATGGTCTAAAGGAATAGGTCTTTCTGATCTACAGATAATAATATCAGGTTGAATACCAATGCTTCTTAATTCTTTAACTGAGTGTTGGGTTGGTTTTGTTTTTATTTCATCGGATGCTTTTAAATAAGGAACTAAAGTTAAATGAATAAATAATGCATTTTTTTTACCAATATCATTTGAAAATTGTCTTATCGCTTCTACAAATGGTAAACTTTCTATATCACCTACTATTCCTCCTATTTCACAAATAACAAAATCTTCCTTATGTGTATCGTGTTTTATAAATTCTTTAATTCTATCTGTGATATGAGGAATAACTTGAACTGTCTTACCTAAATACTGACCTTTTCTTTCTTTTCTAAGAACATCGTTATAAATTTTTCCAGTTGTGATGTTATCGGTTTTCTTCGCGGTAACGCCAGAAAATCTTTCATAGTGACCTAAATCTAAATCTGTCTCAGCGCCATCGTCTGTTACAAAAACTTCACCATGTTGAAACGGACTCATTGTTCCTGGATCAACATTAAGATATGGGTCTAATTTTCTTAATCTGACTTTATAACCTCTTGATTGTAATAAATAAGCAAGTGATGCAGAAGAGAGACCTTTACCAAGGGAGGAAACCACGCCGCCAGTGACAAATATATATCGCGCCATGGAAGTATCTTATAACCAATAAAAAATGAATTGAAAAGGATTAATTAATTATTTTCTGGAATTGAAGGCGTGTCTTCTGTTTTTTCCTCAACTGTATCCAATACTGAGCTCGTAGGAGTAAGTTCTGCTCTAGAAATTATTGTTAGAGCCAGACTACAAATAATAAAAAGTGTTGCTACTATTGCAGTGGCTTTTATCATGAAGCTACCTGCTGATCTAGATAACATAAAATTTTCTTGGGAAACTCCAATACCAAGAGCACCTCCTTCTGATTTTTGCAATAAAACCAAAAGCACTAAAATAACTGCAAGTATGATGTTGATTATTAATAATAGAGTTTCCATGTGGGTCTAATTAATGGTTTTTTGAATTATATCAATAAATTTTTTTGGAATTTGTGATGCGCCTCCTATCAAAAAACCATCAATGTTGGGAATTTTTTTTAATATACTTACGTTATTAGTGTTTACAGATCCACCATATAAAATTTTTGGATATTTTTTTACAAATCTACTTTTAATAAATGAAATAGTTTTGTTTAAATCAGCTTCTTTTGGAATTACACCTGTGCCAATAGACCATACCGGTTCATAGGCTATAATAATTTTGGATTTATTCTTTATCGATTTTAATCCTTTTTCAATTTGTCTTTTTAAAATTTGATTAGTTTTTTTTTGTCTTCTTTCTTTAAGGGTTTCGCCAATACAAAAAATAATTTTAAGACCTGATTTAATTGCGCTTTTAATTTTTAAATTTATTTGATCGTCTTTTTCTCCTAAATGTCTATTTTCTGAATGTCCTAAAATAATATATTTTGCTCCAACATTCTTAAGCATAGTTGAGTTTACTTGCCCTGTATACGCACCATAGTCATAACTGTGATGACAATTTTGGGCACCAACCTCAATATTTGTTTTTTTAAGTCTTCTTGATAATGGACGAATTAATGTATTTGGTGGGCAATAAACTATTTTTAACTTATTTTTTTTATTATTTTTTGAAAACTTTATTACTTTATCAAGTGAATTTAGAGTTCTTAAATCACCAAACATTTTCCAATTAGCTACAAAATACATATATTTATTTGTCATAATTGACTTTTTAATCTATAGATTTGTTTTTTACAGATCAATAAATTTATAACGCTATGATTAAAAAACTGAAAGAATTAGGATGGAAAAAAACTGGAGGATTTTTAGTGATGGCTATTGTTGGTTTCGCTTTTATCTTTGGTGGTTTTGGTGGTGGATTTAGTACGAATAATCAAAACAATATTGCTAAAATAAATAAAACAAATGTAACCAGCCAAGATTTTATTGACTATATTAATCAAAGCGGGATTTCACAAAAAGCTATTCGAGATAATTTAGAAAATAATATTATTGAAGAATTATTGTCAGGATTAATTTCAACTACATTGATTGATTTAGAAATTAAAGACTTTGATATTTCAATTAACGAAAAAACTATACTTAAAAACATTAAAGAAAATAAAAATTTCCATGATGAAAATGGTACTTTTCAAAGAATTAAATATGAAAAATTTTTACTCTCCAACAACTTGTCAGCTCCAATGTTTGAATTGCAATTAAAAAATAGAGAATTACAGAAACACTTATTTGATTTTATTGGTGCTGGAACAATAACACCAAATTTTTTGATAGAAAAAAAGTTTGAGGAAAATAATAAATCTTTGGATATCGAGTATTTTGATATGGAAAATTTATATAAAACAAAAGCTGATTACACAGCAAATGAAATTGAAATATTTATGGATGAAAATAAAGATCAATTAAAAAGAGAATATATAGATTTTAAGTATGTGATTTTAAATCCAAAAAACCTAATTGGCATAGGAGAATTTAATCAAGACTTTTTTGATGAAATTGACACAATTGAGAACAAAATCTCTCAAGGAAGTACATTTGACACTATATTGGAAGATATAAATGTTGACATCATTGAAGTAAATGAGTTTGCACCTAGCTCTAGTAAACAGATTAATGAAGATTTAATTTATTCTAAAAAAGCATCTAAAATAGACCTGATAGAGAGTGGTGATAATTTTTTACTTTATAATATCAAAAATATATACGATCGAGCTCCAGATTTAAATGATGAAATCATTAAAGGAGAAATAGTAGAGTTAATATATCAAAAAGGAAAATTTGATTATAATAGAGAAATTATAGAAAAAATTCAAAATAAGAAATTTGATAATTCAAAATTTGAAGAACTAGCGGGGCCAAATAAGGAATATTCTTCGATTAATTCTATAGAAGATGATAACCTTATTGATATTAATTCAGTAAAAATGCTTTATGCACTACCTGTAAACTCTTTCGCTTTAGTAAACAAAGAGGATAAAATTTATTTAGTAAAAATTACCGGAACAAATAAAAATTCATTTAACAAAACTGATGAAAAATATCTTAAATTTGTAAATAGCCAAAATTTGAATAATAGAAAAAGTATATTACAATCATATGATCAATTACTTAATAATAAATATCAAGTTCAATTAAATCAAAAAACTATTGATAGAGTTAAAAATTATTTCAAATGATAATTAATCGAAGCTTCAAAGATTTTAAGTTTCGACACAGAAGCAAAAAAAATCAAATCATCTTTACTAAAAAGAGAGTAAAAAATGATAAGGAAGTATTAAACCTAATAGATAATTTCCTAGAGGAAAAAAATAGTTTTATATTTGAGTCTGTAGAAAAAGGTAAAATCAAAGGTAGATATACAATATTTGGTAAAAATCCTGATAAAATTTGGGAATTTAACAATAACAATTCTTATTTAATTCAAAAAAATATAAAAAGAAAATTAAATGATAAACCAGAAAAATTAATTGAAAAAATCATTGAAGATTTCAAGTTTGAAACTCCAAAAAATTTACCTAACATTTGCTCATTAATTTCTGGATATTTTTCTTATGATTCAATCAGATACATAGAAAAAATTCCGAATAATTGTATAAATGATCTCAATTTACCTGATGTTAGACTTCTTCGTCCAAGAACTTTAGTCATTCATGACAATTTAAAAAAAGAAATATTTTATATATCTAACATTTTTAAAGATGAAAAAATTAAAAACTATCAAAATAAATATGAAGAAGTTAAATCTGATTTGTTTAAATTACTCATTCAGTCATCAATTAAGAATATTGATAAAAAAATAATACAAAAATCAAAAAATATAAAAGTGAAATCTAACACTTCAAAAAATAAATTTTTATCAATGGTACATAAGGCAAAAAAATATATTAAAATAGGAGATATTTTTCAGGTTGTTTTAAGCCAAAGATTTGAGGCAAAATTAACAAAGAAACCACTAGATATTTATAAAAAACTAAGAGTAACAAACCCTTCTCCTTTTATGTTTTTCTTTAATTTTAAGGATTTTCAAATAATTGGTGCAAGTCCTGAAATACTTGTGAGACTTAGGGATAATAAAATTACTGTAAGACCAATTGCAGGAACTAGACCAAGGGGTAAAACTAAAAAAGAAGATCTATTTTATGAAAGAGACCTACTTAAAGATAAAAAAGAACTTTCAGAGCATTTGATGTTGCTTGATTTAGGTAGAAATGATGCTGGTAAAGTCTCAAAGATTAATTCGGTAAAAGTCACAGAAAGCTTCATTATTGAAAGATATTCTCACGTTATGCATATAGTTTCAAATGTAGTTGGGGAATATAATAAAAAATTTTCAAAATTTAAATCGCTCTTAGCTGGTTTTCCAGCAGGTACAGTTTCTGGAGCTCCAAAAATTAGAGCTATGGAAGTTATAGATGAATTAGAAACAACAAAAAGAAAAGTTTATGCAGGTGGAATTGGATATTTTTCTGCAACTGGAGAATTTGATACATGCATAGCCTTAAGAACTGCAGTTGCTAAAAATAAAAAATTTTATGTTCAAGCAGGTGCAGGTATAGTTGCAGATAGTAAACCTAAAAATGAATATGAGGAAACCGTTAATAAAGCCAAAGCTTTAATTAATGCTTTAAGATAATGAAAGTATTGTTAATAGATAATTACGATAGTTTTACTTTTAATTTGTTTCACTATATCTCCTCATTAAATGTTAAAGTTCATGTAGTTAGAAATAATAAAATTAATTCTAAAGAAATCATTAAAAAGAAATATGATAAAATTGTTATTTCACCAGGACCAGGTAACCCAAATCAATCAGGCAATTGTATTAAAATATTGAAATCACTATACAAAGAATTACCTTTTCTAGGAGTATGTTTGGGTCATCAGATAATTGGACAAGTTTTTGGATCAAAAATTGTTCAAGCAAGAAAGTTAATGCACGGCAAAACAAGTAAAATCAAATCTAAAAAAATTGGTATTTTAAAAAACCTCCCAAATACATTTGAAGCTACCAGATACCATAGTTTGATAATTGATAAAAAAACATTATCAAAAGAGCTAGAGATTACAGCAGAGACAGAAGATGGGGTGATTATGGGTGTTCAACATAAAAAATTTAATATTCATGGTGTACAATTCCATCCTGAAAGTATTAAAACTAAGTTTGGAATGAAAATTCTTAAAAACTTTATTAACAATTAATTTTATGGATCAAATTTTAGAAAAACTTAAAAATGAACAAGATTTAACTTTTGAAGAAAGTAAAACTGCTTTTGAAATATTAATGACTGGAAAAGCCAGTGATGATGAAATTTTTAACTTTTTAACATTACTATCTAAAAAAGGTGAGGTTTCAGATGAAATAGCGGGTGGAGTTTTTGTTCTTAGAGAAAAGTCAAAAAGAGTAAATGTAAGTGATTGTGTTGATACTTGTGGTACTGGCGGTGATGGTATGAATACCCTTAACATTTCAACTGCTTCTGCCCTACTTTTAGCTAGCATGGGTACAAAAGTTGCTAAACATGGCAATAAGGCTGTTTCTTCAAAATGTGGGTCTGGTGATGTTTTAGAAGCTCTTAAAATTAAAATTGATTTAGAACCTGATGATATTGAAAAAGAAATTAATAACAATAATTTTGGTTTTATGTTTGCGCCAAATTATCATAGTGCAATGAAATTTGTAGGACCTGTAAGAAAAAAAATTGGAAAAAGAACCATTTTTAATATGATTGGTCCATTAAGCAATCCGGCTCTTGTAGAGAGACAAGTTGTAGGTGTTTTTGATAAAAAATTATTAAAAATTTTTGCAGAAGGACTTAAAAATTTAAATTTAAAATTTGCCTGGATAGTGAATAGTGAGGATGGATTGGACGAAATATCTCCATATACAAAAACTAATGTTATTCAATTAAAACATGGTCAAATATCTGAAGTAAAAATAGACCCAAACGCTTTAGGGGTTAATGCAGATAATTTTAAAAATTTAGTAGGTGATGATGCAAAATTCAATGCTGATAAGATGATTGAAATATTTAAAGGTGAAGATAATGATTTTTCAAAAGCAGTTTGTTTAAATGCTGCAGCAGGTTTAATTGTTGGTGAAAAATTTTCTGAATTTTCTGAAGCTTATACTCATGCAAGAGAATTTATTCTTTCTGGAAAAACTTTTTCACATCTAGAAAAGATTCAAAATGTCTGAAAACATACTTCAAAATATCATTCAAAAAAAAATTGAAAAAGTTGAAAAATTAAAAAAAACTTTAGATCTTAAAGTTTTAAATGAGTTAATAGCTAAAAATAATAGCTATATAAATTTTAAAGAGAAAATAGAAAATAATATAAAAAATTGTAAAACTTCAATTATTGCTGAAATTAAAAAAGCAAGTCCTTCAGCAGGTATAATAATTGATGATTATAATCCTGTAGATATTGCTCAGATTTATTTTAATAATAAAGCAACTTGCCTTTCAGTTTTAACAGAAGAAGATTTTTTTTTAGGAAATTTAATTCACATAAGCAAAATAAAAGATAAAATAAATTTACCTGTATTGTGTAAGGATTTTTTTATCGATAAATTTCAAATACCTTTAGCAAAAAGTTATGGCGCTGATGCAATTTTAATTATTTTGGCTGGGGTTTCGGATGATCTTGCATCTGAATTATATGATGAAGCTATGAAATATAATATGTCAGTTATAGTTGAAGTTCATACAGTAGAAGAGGCTAAAAAAGCATTAAATTTTAAAGATGCATTAATCGGAATAAACAATAGAAATTTAAAAACACTTAAAACTGATATAAATACAACTTATGATATTTATGATGTTGTAAAAAATCACAAAGGTCCTTTAATATCTGAAAGTGGAATTAAGAACAAAGATGAGCTATTAGAACTAAATAACAAAACATCAATTAACACTTTTTTAATTGGTGAATCACTTTTGAAAAACTTAGATAAAAATTCTATTTTTTCTGTTTTATAGTCAAATAAAGCCCTATTTTGCTAGTTTTTTTTTGTATTGTTAATTTAAAAGAACTTTTATAGAACATTATTTGTACGATATTTGTTCTTATGCTAACAAAAAAACAAAAAAACCTACTCTTATTTATCAACAAGAAGTTGAGAAGCTCTGGTGTATCTCCTTCATATGAAGAGATGAAACAGTCTCTTAATTTAAAATCTAAATCAGGTATTCATAGATTGATTAGTGCTTTAGAAGAAAGAGGTTTTATTAAAAGATTAGCCCACAAAGCAAGAGCTTTAGAGGTAATTAAATTACCAGAGACAGCTTCTGCCAATGATATTTATAATAGCTTTTCACCTAGTGTCATTAAAGGTGGACTAGATGAAGAACAAACTGATTCTGATGAAGTAGAAGTACCGGTACTTGGAAAAATTGCTGCAGGAACACCTGTTGAAGCAATACAAAATGAGGTTTCTAGAATTCCACTACCAAATAATTTAGAAAAAAACGGTGATTACTTTGGATTAAAAGTTCAAGGTGACTCTATGATAGATGCAGGTATTCATGAAGGAGATACTGTTATTATTAAAAGAACTGATACTGCTGATAATGGTAAAATTGTAGTTGCTTTAATAGATGAGCATGAAGCGATGTTAAAAAGAATTCGTAAAAAAGGTAAAGTTGTAGCGCTTGAAAGTGCTAATAGAAACTATGAAACTAAGATTTTTGGACCTGATAGAGTAAAAGTTCAAGGAGTTTTAGTATCTTTATATAGAAACTTCTAAAAAAATAGTCTAAACAACATTGATGTCTAAAGTAGCAACACGTTTTGCTCCATCCCCTACTGGAGCTCTGCATATTGGAGGGGTTAGAACTGCCTTATTTAATTGGTTGTTCTCTAAAAATCAAAAGGGAACTTTTCATCTAAGAATTGAAGATACTGACAAAGAAAGATCAAAAAAGGAACACAAAATACAAATTATTAAATCATTAAAGTGGATAGGGATTGAACATGATGGTGAAGAATATATTCAGTCACAAAAAATAGAAGATCATATTAAAATTGCTAATGAATTATTAAAAAGAGGTAATGCATATAAATGCTACTGCTCTGCTGAAGAGATAGAGGAACAAAAAAAAAGAGCTAGGCAAAAAAAAATGCCATACATTTATAATAGAAAATGGAGAGATGCTGATGAAAAAGATGCTCCTAAAGATATTAAACCCGTAATTAGATTTAAAAGTAAAATAGAGGGAAATTCTAAACTTAATGATTTAGTTCAAGGAGAAGTTGAAATTGAAAATAATACAATAGAAGATTTTATAATTTTAAGAAACGATGGAACACCAACATATAATCTTTCTGCAACTGTTGACGATCATCAAATGGGAATGACACATATAATTAGAGGAGATGATCATAAGATAAATACTTTTAAACAAATACAAATATACCAAGCAATGGGTTGGGATGTTCCAGAATTTGCACATATTCCACTAATTCATACAATTGAAGGTAAAAAACTTTCAAAAAGAGACAATGCCTCAACTTTGGATGATTACTCAAAAATAGGAATAATGCCTGATGCATTAAGAAATTATTTACTTAGACTAGGATGGTCATATCAAAATAAAGAAATATTTACTCTAGAAGAGAGCATTGAACACTTTAATTTAGCAGGTATTGGAAAATCACCATCGAAACTTGATATGAGTAGAATATTATCAATGAATGAGCACTATATAAAAACAATCGATGAGAACGATCTTTATCAATGTCTAGACGAATATTGTAAAATTTATAAAGAAGAAATTAAAAGTGACAAAGAAACAAAAGTTAAATCCTCATTATCATTTTTAAAAAATAAGGCTAAAACATTAGAAGACATTTACAATAATTCAAAATTCATCATAAATGATGAAGTTAAATTCAATGGGGATGATATTAAATTAATAGATGATAAAGCAAAAAAAATTATTTCAGAATTTATTAAAGAATTATCGTCTATATCAAATATAAAAAAGGAGAATTTAGAGCCTGTAGTAAATAATTTAATAAAAATAAATGATACAAATTTTAAAGGTGTTGGTCAGCCTATACGAATTGGTTTAACAGGATCAAAATTTGGTCCTGGATTGTATGATATAGTTATAGCTCTTGGTAAAGAAGAGGTTTTAAAAAGACTAGCTAAGATAATTTCTTAAAACTAAACAAGCCTCTTCAGATGAAGAAGTTTTAGATCTAATTCCTTCTAATGTTTTTGAACAATCAGATAATTGTTTTTTGATAAGTTCAGGGTTTTTTAAAAGATAAATTACAGATTTATAGATTTCATCAGCATTACATTCATTTTGTAATAATTCAGGAATGACTTCACGATTATTGATAATATTAATTATATTTGCAAATTTAACATTAACTAACAATTTAAATATCATAAAATTTATAAAATTGAGTTTATAAATAATTATAGAAGGTATGTTTGAACTTGAAATTTGCAATGAAACTGTACCAGATTTAGATACAGCAAAAACTGAATTAGATAAAATTTTAAACTTAATACTTTCATCTGAAACCACATCTAGATTTTTAATATTAAATTTTTTAATTTCTGACAAAATTAAATTTTTATTTTCATCAGTTGCATGAAAATAAAAATAAAAATCATTATATCTTTTGTTCATTAGTTTTATAAAATCAACTAAAATATTTAATAATGCGTCAGTTTCAGATTTTCTACTTCCAGGGAAAATTGATATAATTTTTTTATCTTTAGGAATTATATTTTCTATAATTTTTTTATTATCTTGATTGTTCTCAATTAATGGGTGTCCAACGAAAGTATTTTTTATATTTTCTTCATCAAAATATTTTTTTTCAAAGTCAAATAATAGAAGAATATGATCGATATATTTTTTAATTTTTTTTACTCTATTTTTTCTCCATATCCATACCTGGGGAGCTACGTAGTGAATTATTTTAATATTATTGTTAATTTTTTTTACTCTTTCAGCGACACGCATAGTAAAATCAGGGCTGTCAACGGAAAATAGTATATCAGGATTAAATTTAATTATTTCATTAACTGTTTGATTAATTTTATTTCTGATTTTGAATATATTGAGTAAAATACTGGTAAAACCAAGATAAGTAATTTCATTTAAATTAAAAATAGAATTTATTCCTAATTTTTTTAAATGATTTCCACCAACAGATAAATATTCGATATCAGGATTATGTGATTTAAGTTTTGAGATAACTGTTGAAGCTAATTTATCACCAGAAGGTTCGCCTGTTAGAATGAATATTTTTTTCATAAAATATTAATAAAAATCTTGTTCTTATTAGCATATTTAATGGATTCAACTTTATCTAAAAAAATATTTTTTCTAGATTGTAAAACGACACCTCGTAAACCGTATTTTTTAATATCTTTAAAAGTTTGTAGACCAATTGTTGGCAAGTCCATTCTTAAATCTTGTTTTTTTTTGGGTAGTTTTATTAAAATTCCTTCTGATTTTTTTTTCAACTTAGACAACATTTTTTTTGTCCCTTCTCTTCCTTCTTTGGCTAAAATTTTACCTTCTTTAACAACTAAAGCTTGAACGTGGTCTAAACTATTTGTTTTTTTAAAATAAGCTTTAGCTTTTTTTATTGAAATTATATCCATTTTATTTGGTTTAAATTTACTGTAATTTCCTTTCTTCAAAGATAATTCTGGATTAAAATATATAGAGTTTATAACTTTAATTCCTTCATTATTTAAAATTTTTATAATTGATTTAATTATAGCGGCATCACCTATTTTGGCTGCTCTTATTACACTTGGCATATAATAAATCCCTTTTAAATCTAATCTTAATGAAGATAAATTTGGTTTTGAAATTTTACCTGCAAACAAAACTTTCTTACATTTTTTTTGTTTAATTAAATTAATAATAGAGCCAAATTTTCCAATACTAATTCTAAAAGCGTTTTTATCTTTTTGAAATTTATTTTTTTTTGAAAAATCAATTATAAAATATTTCTTATTTAATTTTTTAATTTTACTAAGAACTATTTCTGAAAAATCAGTATCACCTAAAAACAAACCTATCATTTTATTTTGAAAATGGAGTACAAATTGGTCTTTTCTTATCCATTTCTATAAATTCAATAACTTCTGCGACTAATTCATTAGTCATAAATTCATTTGATAAATTACTTAAATTTTCTGTTAAATTTTCGTTCTTAAAAATTTCTTTATAAGCATCACTTAATGTCATTATCTTTTTATTTGGAATATTTTTTCTTCTTAGACCTATTAAATTCAATCCTTGTAAAACACTTCTGTTTCCGTGTGCAATACCATAAGGAATTACATCTCTAACTACACCACACATCCCACCAATCATTGCTGATTTACCTACTCTTGTAAATTGTTGAACAGCAGAATTACCTCCAATAATTGCATTATCACCTATATGCGCATGACCTCCTAAAGGTACATTGTTTGCTAAAATAACATTATTACCAACATAGCAATCATGTGCGATGTGAGAAGAAACCATAAATAAACAATCGTTATTAACTTTTGTTAATCCACCACCCCCTTTTGTTCCTGGGTTAATTGTTACATATTCTCTAATTTTGTTATTATCTCCAATCTCTAATCTTGTTTCTTCACCCTGAAATTTTAAATCCTGAGGATCATTACCAATTGAAGCGAATGGATAAATAATATTGTTTTTTCCAATTTTTGTTTGTCCTGTTATGTTAACGTGTGATTGGATAACTGTACCCTGTCCAATTTCCACATTAGGGCCAATAACTGAGTAAGGGCCAATTTTAACATTTTCTGCAATTTTAGCTTCTGAATCAATAATTGCTGTTTTATGAATCATTTGTTGTCTCTTAAAAATTCTTTAATTTTTTTTGCTGGGTATCCCATCACTTTTGTATTATCAGGAATACTTTTGATTACTCCAGAACCACCACCTATTTCTACATTATTTCCAATTTTAAGATGTCCTGAAATCCCAGCTTGTCCACCAATTTTAACATTGCTTCCGATGACAGAACTGCCAGCTATACCAACTTGTCCAGCAATAATTGAATTTTCACCAATTTTAACATTATGAGCTATATGAATCTGGTTATCTAAATAACTATTTTTTCCAATTACTGTATTTGACATAGAGCCTCTATCTATAGTAGCGCCACATCCTATCTCACAATTATCTTCAATTATAACAATTCCTATATGTGGGTATCTTAAATTTTGATTTTTCATAGGAAAAAATCCAAATCCGTGTTTGCCGATAACACATCCATCTAAAATTCTTACGTTGTCTTTAATAATTGTATTTCTAATAATTGTGTTTGATCCAATAGAGCAATTGTTTCCAATATTAACATTTTTTTCAATTATAGAATTATGACCAATAACACAATTTGAACCCAAGGATACATTGTTACCAACTAAAACATTTTTGCCAAATTTCACTTTATCTTTAAATTTTGTTTCTGATATAGAAATTGCAGTCTCATCAAAATTATCATTAATGGAGTCGGGATAAAACTTAGAAGTCAATTTAGATACTGAAATTAAAACATTTTCAACAATTAATAAATTACAATTATTGGGTAGATCGTTTTTTAAAGAATCCGTGGTTATGCAGAAAGATGCTTTTGTATTCTTAGCGACTTCTTTGTACTTTTTTGAATGAAAAAAAGTAATATCAGAAATATTTGCTGTAAATAAATCTTTTATATCTTTAATTTTTTGGTCAGATTTTAATTTATAATTTTTTATATTTAAATATTCTATAATCTCAGAGACTGATAATGGTCCGTTATTTTTAAAGAAAGGATGGGACATAAATACTTTTAACAAAGCATTTAATAATTAGTTATCAAGAATTATTGCTATTTATTTCTTATCTACAATAGTTGCTGACCAAATTGCATCAGCCATTTTTTTATCTTCTACAAAAGCTTCACCCTGGTATTTCCAAACTCTACCATGAGATCTTATAGCTTTTATTTTTAAAATTAGTTCACAATCGGGTATTACTGGATTCCTAAAACGTGCTTTTTCTACACCCATCAAAAAAACCAGTTTATTTTCATAGGTTGATTTATCTAATCCACTTGCTGTTAATGCAGCAGCAGCTTGACCAAATGACTCTACGATTAAAACACCGGGCATCACAGGTTGTCCTGGAAAATGACCTTGAACGAAAAAACTATCAGTTTTGACATTTACTAACGCTGTAGCAGATGTCAATTTTTTAATATCATACAATTCATCAATTAATAACATCGGTTCTCTATGAGGAAGTAAATTTCTAATTTGATCTTTATTTAACTTTTCCATGGATTATTCAAAATTATTGTTAATTTCCTCTATTATTTCGTTTGTTATATCTGAGTCAGTTTTTCCTATAAACACATTTTTTCTTTCAAGCAATATATTTATTGAATTTTTATTCATATAGTTTTGAATTATAGGGTTTATTTGAAAGAAAAAATTATTTAATTTTTCATTTTTTGTTTTTTCAAATTCTGAAACTAAGTTATTTTTATAAACTCGATACTTTTTAATTTTTTCTTGCAAAAGATTAACTTCTATTTCTAAATTTTCTTTAGAAATAATATTTTCTTTTTGTTTAATATTATTTTCAATTTTTGATAAATCTATTTCTTTTTTTTTTAAGTCAGAAATATTTTTATTATTTATTTCTTCTAATTCTTTTAAAATTGATTTTCCTATATTTGAATTATTCAAAACTAAGTCTAAATCAATATATACAATTTTATCCTGACTATATGAATTATTTAAATTTAAAAAAAAAAATAATAATGTAACAACAAAAAATCTACGAAGCTTCATTAAAATGAAGTACCTAAATTAAATCTAAAAGATTGTGGTATATCAGTGTCAGCCTTTGTAATGGTTTCAGCAAAAGTAAAATTCATTGGGCCAATTGGACTTAGCCAGTCTATACCTAGGCCAAAAGAGCTTCTAATTTTACTATTATCATCAATAGATGCATCATAGTCTACACCCCATACATTTGCAGCATCTAGGAAAAATATAAAATCAACATTCTGGGAATTTTCTAATAATTGAGGCAATGTTGATGAAAAATTTAATGCAGCGGCATAATTACCACCAATAAAATCATTCCCATCTTTTGGTCCAACTTTGCCACTTTCAAATCCTCTTAATTTGTTTGACGGTATAAATACCCTTTCAGATAGTTTGACATCATCATTTGAAATCGATTCAACTGATCTTAAATATAATGAAATATTTGAAATATTATTTTCATATAATTCGTTATAATATTGGTAGTTGTATGTATTTGATAAAGTATTTGTCTCACTAACTAATGGTAAATCTAAAAAATAACGACTTCTAAAACCTTCACTTGTTTGAAATTTTTGATTTCTTTTGTCATAATCAATATTTAAATTTAAAAAACTATCCCAATAGTTTCCTTCTTGTTTTTTCTGACGATCTGAAGCAGTGCTATCAGTCTCTATTTTTTCATAAAAATTTGATGTTCCAATACCTAGATTAAGTCTATCTAGGTATTCAAAATTAGTGCCAAAAGAAAAACCAGTTTTGTTTGTTTTATAACCAAAACTCTCCAACCTATCTGTTTCAGATGCTAAAATTGATGTGTATACTGATTTGTCTGAATTATTAAAGTTTGGATTGGTAACTGAAAAATTACCTTTTACGCTCTCTTCATTTATTATAACTTGAGACCCAACTTTTAAGCCTTTACCTAAATAATTATTTTCTCTAACAGCAAACATTATACTTGCGCCCTCTGTTCCAAAACCTGCACCTGCAGAAATTTCTCCAGTTGGTTTTTCCTCAACAGAAATATTAATTATTTTTGAATTTTGTGAATTTCCTTCAATAACTTTGCTATTTACGCTCTTGAAAAATCTTAGGCTTTTAATGTTATTAATTGACTTTTTTGCAAGAATTTCATTGTAAGGATCACCTTCATCTAGTTCAAATTGATTCCTAATTACATTCTCTCTAGTAACGTTATTACCAAATATATTTATTTTTTCAACAATAAATCTATCAGATTTTTTTATTGTAAAATTTAGATTAATTTTATTCCCATCTAAATTTTCTTCAACTAACGCAGAAATAGATTCAAATTGTTTTTCCAATGTAACTTTATCGATTTCTTCAAGAATTTCTTCAACTTTATTAATTGAGTATTGTTTATTTTTTAATTCATCGAATAAAACAAATAAATCTTGAAAATTATCTTTTTCAAAGTCTGTAGGTATATTTAAATTAATTTTATTAAAATAAAATTTTTCTTTAGCGTCAATATTAAAAATGAGCTCAAATTCATCTTCATTTAATAATTTTGCAAAAGATGAATTAACTTCAGCATTGTAATAACCTTTGTTAAGATAAAAATTTTTGAGAAGTCTTTGGTCAAATTTAATTAAATTTTGGTTTAAATATTTTTTTCCAGAAATAAATTTCCAAAATCTATATTCTTCGCTTGCTATTAATCTTTTTAGTTTTCTATCTTTGTATACTTTGTTTCCAATAAAACTAATTTTTTTTATTTTTGATTTTTTACCAAGCTCAACTTTAAAAATTAGATCTACTTTGTTGTCTTTCAAATCTTTAACCATTATATCAACTACAGAAAAATAATATCCTAATTCTTGTAAGGAATTTTCTATTTTTTCTCTATCGTGTTTTAAAAAATTTATATTGTATGAGGACCTTGATTTTAGTTTCAAATTATTAAAAATCTTATCTCTAATTTTCTTAGCTTTAACACCTTCATAAACAATATTTTGTATAATTGGAAGTTCCTCAACTGTTACAGTTAAAACACCATTTTCTAATTTTGTTGAAACGTTATTAAAAAAATTACTATCGTAAATATTTTTTAAAATTGAATTAATTTGAAAATTATTAATATTGTCACCAACTGAAACACCTGTAAAAGTAACTATTGTCTCGCTAGAGACTCTTTTATTACCTTTTATCTCTATAGATTTAATTATTTCAGAGAAAGACATGCTGCATGAAAATATCAAAAAGATGATATTTAGATAAATAAGTTTTAAATATTTCAAAAACATCAGTTTTTATACACTTTTTGAGTTTATTTTTAAACGTACATATTTATCTAAATTAATAATTTGAGAAATATTTTTTGGCTTAATTTTATTTAATTTTTTAAATTCTTTAATTTTAATTATTTTTATTAACAATTTGATTATATCCTTATATTTAATTTTTTTGTTAAGATATAATCTCACTAATTCATCATTCGCTGACACTAAAACAGTTTCAAATAATGAAATTTTATTAGGTATATATTTTAAAATTTCTACAGCAGGAAATTTATGTTTATCAACTAATGAAAAATTTAAATTATTTAATTTAGAAATATTAACATCATTTTGTTCATATTTATTTATATTATTTTTATAAATGGAATTAATAATTGGAATTTCCATTGTGGTTTCATGAGCAATAATTTTTATCATTCCATCTTTAAAGTAAATTATTGAATGAATGTAAGAAGTAGGATGTATCAAAATGGATAGCTTCCTTAAGTTAATATCAAATATGTTTTTAGCCTCTATAATCTCAAAAACCTTATTAATTAATGTAGATGAATCTATTGTAATCTTTTTTCCCATATTCCAGTTAGGATGATTTAATACATCTTTAACAGAAACATTCTTAATTTTTTTTGTATCTAAGTTAAGAAGTGACCCTCCAGAAGCTGTTAGTATTATTTTGTTAACATTTGATAAATTGTTGTTTTTAAGGGCATACCAAATTGAAAAATGTTCTGAGTCAACTGGAATAAAATCAGTTTTATTTTTTTTTAATTTGTTTTTAATTAAGTTCCATCCACATATAATTGACTCTTTATTGGCAATAGCAATAGATTTTGTATATTGGATAATTTTTAATGTTGGTTCTAAACCTTCTAATCCAACAATTGCACTCATTACATAATCAATTTTTTTTTTAAATATTAAATCTAATTTGCTAAAATTATTATAGATATTTAATCTTTTATTTTTATTTTGTTTTTTAAATTTTTTATAACTATTCAAATCTTTGATAATAACATTTTTAACTTCAAATTTTTTGACTTGTTTAAGTAGAAGTTTATAATTCTTATTGGCAGTTAAAAGGATAACTTCGAATTTTTTTTCTTCTTTGGAAAGTATATTTAATAAAGATTTTCCAATTGAACCAGTTGACCCAAGTATAGCAATTTTTTTCTTCATAAATGATATTAAAGTATATTGATTGATAAAATTATATATGAAAAAGGAAAAGCAAAAATCATACCATCTATTCTATCAAGTATACCACCGTGACCAGGTAAAATTTTACCAGTATCTTTTACGTTTGCTTGACGTTTAAAATAAGAAACTATCAAATCTCCTACTTGACTAATAAATGAAATTATTAAAATAATTGATATTGTTAATAAATTAAAGTCTAAATCAATTGTATATAAATTTTCAACTAAATAACTATTATCATTTGAATATAAATTGAAGTTATTTTCTATTAAAAAAAAAGATATGCATGTTGGCATCGTAAAGCTTCCTGCAACTCCTGAATATGTTTTTTTTGGACTTATTTTTGTTAATTTGGGGCCTTTAAAAATTTTTCCAAATAAATAGCCTCCAACATCAGTTGAAATACAGATTAAAATTATAAATAAAAAAAAATACAATCCAAATTTTTCTCTTAAAAAATAAGCTGAGGAAAAAGATAATAATAAAATAATTATTCCAATAATTCTTATTAAACTAAAATTCCGACTTAACTTTCCCCACTCATAACTTGATGCAATAAATAAAACGATTAGAAAAAGTAAAAAATAAATTGATCCCTTTATTGCAAAAAATAATACTGTAGGTACTATTACAATTGAGCTTAATATTCTTTTTAACAACTCTACATTCATGAAATATTTCCAAAATTTCTTTTAATTATTCTATATTTCTTAATTATTTTTTTAAAATCATTTTCATTAAATGATGGCCATAATTTTTTTTCAAAAAAAATCTCAGAATATGCTAATTGCCACAATAAAAAGTTACTTAAGCGATTAGTATTTCCTGTCCTGATTAATAAATCAGGGTCAGGTATATTGGAGGTTTGCAAATATTTATTTAGATTATTTTCTGATATTTTTTGTTTATTCTTTTTTAATTTTTTAAAAGCATTTAATAATTCAGATTTTGAACCATAATTTAAAGCTAAATTAATTTGTAATTTGTTATTATTAAATGTTTTTTGTTCAGCTTTTTTTAATAATTTATTTAATTTTGAAGAAAAATTTTTATTTCCGATTATTTTTAACTTGATATTTTGAGTATGAAGTTGGTCAATTTTATTAACTAAAAAATTCTCTAGCAAATTAAATAAATACATAATTTCGCTTTTGGGTCTTTTCCAGTTTTCAGTTGAAAAAGCATAAAGTGTCAAAAATTTAATATTGTGTTTAATGGAGGATTTAATTATTTTCTCAACTGTATTCAATCCTGCTTTATGACCTGCTTTTCTTGAATTCTTAAATTTCAAACCCCATCTTCCATTACCATCCATGATAATGGCTACATGATTTAAAGGGTTCATATCGTCATTATTTCTTTTTCTTTTGAAGAAACTTTTTCATCAACTAATTTAATATGATCATCAGTAATTATTTGAACTTTTTTTTCATGAGATTTTTCTTCATCTTCTCCAATTTCTTTGGATTTAAGCAATTTCTTTAAATCTTCATTTGCTTCTCTTCTTATATTTCTAATTGAAACTTTACATTTTTCTCCAATAGACTTAATTAGTTTCTTAAGTTCAGTTCTTCTTTCTTCATTGAGTTCTGGAACAGGTAATCTAATTAACTGACCGTCTATTTGGGGATTTAATCCTAAATCGGATTTTTGTATAGCTGCATCTACTAATGATACGTTATTTGAATCCCATACCTGTATATTTATCATTCTTGGTTCAGGAGTAGTTATACTTCCAACTTGATTTATAGGCATTTGTTGACCATATACATCAACTTTTATTAAATCTAGCATTGATGCATTAGCTCTACCTGTTCTTAGGGAAGATAATTCTTTTGAGAAAACCTCAATGGCTTTATCCATTTTAAGGCTGTATGATTTCTCATCAAACATTTATTCTCCTATCTTAATTCTATAAAACTCTTTAATTTTTAAATCAGCTATTGAAAGTTCTTTTAACACGTCTTGTACTTTCTTCTTAGGTTCCATTACCCAAGCTTGTGTCATAAGAGCATTTTCTTCTTTAAATTTATTCATCTTACCTAGACTTATTTTTTTTGCAATATCCTCAGGTTTTCCAGAGTTTTTTAATTCTTCTGTAACTAATTCTAATTCTTTATCTATAATAGCTTGATCGATTAAACTAGATTCTAAAGCTAATGGATTTGATGCAGCTATATGCATAGATAATTGCTTACTGAATGTTTTAACTGTGTCAGAATTATTTTTAGTGTTAAGTGAAACCATAACAGCTAATTTTGCTACATTATCTTTAACAACAGTATGAAGATAATGATTATTCACGCCACCAGAATTCTTAATTGTTTTGGCTTTACCAATTGTAATTTTTTCACCAATTTTTGCAATTAAAGCAACTAAATTCTCTTCAACTGTTTGACCATTATTCATTTTAGATGCTTTTAATTCATCAACATTTGAATTATTTTCGTTATTTAGCTCACTTAATTCTTTAACAAAAGAAATAAAGTCATCATTTTTAGCAACAAAATCTGTTTCACAATTCACTTCAATCACTGAGGTCTTTGAGTCGTCACCACTGACAACAACAACTCCTTCTTTTGCATCTCGGGACATTTTTTTAGATGCTTTTGAAATTCCTTTAACTCTTAAAATTTCAATTGCTTTATCCAGATCTCCGTTTGACTCTTTAATTGCTAAATTACAATCTTTAAAACCAGCTCCAGTTGACTCTCTCAGTTTTTTTACTTTTTCAATCTCGCTCATTAGTTTAATTTCTCCTTACTTTCTTTAGAAAATTTTTCTTCTAATTTTTCTCTATCTAATTCCTGAAAAGTTTTTGTCTTATCATTATCTTTCGTTTCTTTAACTTTTTCTATTTTTGTCTCAATCTTTGGAACAATACTTTTAGCACTGTTGATTGTTTCTTTAATTAAACTACAATAAAGATCAATAGCTCTTCTCGCATCATCATTACCAGGTATTGGATAATCAATATTATCTGGATTAGAATTACTATCTAAAACAGCGATAATTGGTATCCCCAGTTTTGATGACTCAGCAATAGCAAGTGATTCATAATTTGTATCTATAACAAATACTAAATCAGGTACTTTTTTCATCTCGGCTATGCCGCCTAATGACCTTTGCAACTTATCTTTTTTAACACTCATTTTTAAAAGTTCTTTTTTAGTAAAACCTCTATTTTCTGATGCCAAGTCAATTTCTAATTTTTTTAATTTTTTAATGGAATTTGAGATTGTTCCCCAATTAGTTAACATGCCTCCCAACCATCTATAATTTACAAAATATTGATCAGTTTCCTTAGCAACTTCAGCTATAGCCTCGGATGCTTGTTTTTTTGTTGATACAAACAATATTTTTCCATTATTTGCTATAGTGTTATAAATTTTTTCTAAAGCTATTTTTGTTAATTCAAGTGTTTGAGTTAAATCAATAATATGAATGGAATCTCTTTTTCCAAAAATATATTTTCTCATTTTTGGGTTCCATCTTAAAGTTTTATGTCCAAGATGAACGCCTGCTTCTAGTAATTGTTGTATTGTAACGTTAGGTATTTTCATATTTATTCCCGGTTAAGCCACCACAGTAATTCCAATTAAGGACCGGAGGTATAAAACCAACAACTGTGTGCGTGTTAATTTAATTTATGCAGTATTTACAAATATTTACTAAATTTAACAAGTGATTATTTAGTTTATTATTGCCTGAATCTCCTGATTTCTTAAGAGATTTAGAGATTTTCTGTCCAATTTACGTGGATTTTTCAATCTAAATTGAAGAATGTTATCTCCTTTAACTAAATTAATATTTACGACAGTATTGCCCTCATCTTTCAAGATTGTAGATATTTTTTTAATTTGTTCCTCAGATTTTAGTTTGAACGAAACCTCATTTATAGGACTATTAAATAATTCTTTAAGTGAAGCTACATTTTGTACATTAATTCTAGTTAAGCGATTTTCATCATTAGAAACATTTTTAAGTAATGTTAAAATAAGGGAGCTACCCTCTTTCAACATTTCTCTATTTAATTCTAAAACATCTGAAAAAATAAAAAGTTCAAATACACTTGATAAATCTGTTAATTTTAAAACAGCGTAGGAATTTCCTTTTGCAGTTTTTCTTTCTTGGACCTTCAACAGTGTTGCAGCTATGTTAGAATTTTTTAAATCTACTTTTGAAATAAAACTTGAATAATCTATTATTTTATAATCGTTAAAAATCTCTGTAAATTGATTTAACGGATGGTCTGAAATAAAAAAACCTATCGCTTCAAATTCTTTAGATAATCTCTCTTCAAATTTCCAATCATCAATTTTGATTAAAATATCACCCTGCACACTTTCATTTTCTGAGAATAAATCTATCTGATTAGCAGATTTATTATCAAATATATTTTTATTTTTAGCTATTATGCCTGGTATTGAGTCATGCAAAGCTTGTCTATTTGCATTTAATTTGTCAAACGCACCTGCTTTAACTAAACCTTCTAATTGAAGTTTGTTAATATCTTTTGGATTTACTCTAGTTATAAAATCATGAATTGATTTAAATTTTCCATTTAAAATTCTTTCCTCCACGATATTTGATATTGCCTCAAAACCTACGGCTTTAATACCACCTAAGGCGTAATAAAATTTATTATCAATTGTTCTAAAATCAGCGAAACATTCATTGATATCAGGACGAACGACTTCAACATTTATTCTTTTTAATTCTTCGTAAAACTCACTTAACTTATTTTGATTAGATATATCCATAGTCATTGATGCTGCAATAAACTCTTTTGGATAATATGTTTTTAAAAGTGCAGTTTGATAAGAAATAATTGCATACGCAGCTGCGTGACTTTTATTAAATCCATATTCTGCAAAAGGTTCTATTTTTAAGAAAATTCCAGCAGCAATATCTTTTGCTATTCCATTTTTAACAGCGCCAGCAATAAATACTTGTTTCTGTTTTTCAAGTTCTGCTCTTTTCTTTTTACCCATTGCTCTTCTCAAAAGATCAGCTTGACCTGCTGTAAATCCTGATAATTTTTGTGCAATCTGCATTACCTGCTCTTGATAAATAATTACACCATAAGTTGGTTTTAAAATATCTTCTAGAAGTGGGTGTAAATAATCTGGTTTTTGCTTTCCATGTTTACAATCATTATATGTAGGAATATTGCTCATTGGTCCAGGTCTATATAAAGCAACTAATGCAATAATATCTTCAATATGATTTGGCTTCATTTGTGTTAAAGCTTCTCTCATGCCGGCACTTTCTATTTGGAATAAGCCAACTGTTTTACCTGTTGACATTAGATCAAATACTTTTTGATCTTCATAATTGATTTTTTCTATATCAAAATCTTTAATTTTTTTTCTTACAAGTTTTTGTGTATTGTTAATTATAGTAAGCGTTTTTAAGCCCAAAAAATCAAATTTTACTAAACCCGCATTTTCTGCAGAGTACATATCAAATTGAGTAGATGGTAATAATAGATCTGCAGAAACATCTTTATATAAAGGAACAACTTCAGTAAGTTTTTTATCTGCTATTACTACTCCAGCGGCGTGAGTAGCAACGTTTCTGTTAAGACCTTCTAATTTTAAAGATAGATCAATAAGTTTCTTTACCCTTGTATCATCCTTAATAAGTTTTTGTAATCGTGGTTCTCCAGCAATGCACTGAGTTAAATTTTGTGGTCTAGATGGATCAAAAGGTATCATTTTTGATATGCTATCAACAAATCCATAAGCTAAACCCAGAACTCGCCCAACGTCTCTAATTACCATTCGAGCTTTTAATTTACCAAATGTTATAATGTGAGCTACGCTATCTTTGTATTTTGTTGTTAGATATTCAAAAACTTGATCTCTTTTATCCTCACAAAAGTCTATATCAAAATCTGGCATCGAAATTCTATCTGGATTTAAAAATCTTTCAAAAATAAGATTAAATTTAATTGGATCAACATCTGTAATAGATAAACACCAAGCTACTAATGAACCTGCACCCGAACCTCTTCCAGGACCTACAGGAATATCATTATTTTTAGCCCATTTTATGTAGTCAGCAACTATGAGAAAATAACTAGAATATTTCATTTCTAAAATAATAGAAAGTTCATGATTAAGCCTGTCCTTATATTCTTTATATGAATTGTTATTTTCTAAATCTTTATTACTTAAATTAAAAATCTTATTGAATTTAACTTTTAATCCTTCTATTGAATCTTTTTTTAAAATTTCATCTGCATTTCCATCTTTATCACTACTAATATTAGGCAATATTGGGTTAGAAAATAATGGTCTAAAGCTACATCTTAATGGAAAATTATAATTATTTTCTAAAGCTTCAGGTAAGTCAGCAAATAATTCTGACATCTCTGAGTTAGTTTTTAGGTAATGCTGATCAGTTAATCTTAACCTGTTTTTTTCATTCACATATGTCTTATTACCAATACAAATTAAAGTATCGTGAGCCTCATGCATTTCTTTATCTAAATAAAAAACCTCATTAGTTGCAATAATTGGTATTTCTAAATCTAAAGATTTTTTTAAGTTAAATTTTTCAAATCCAATTTCATTTACATCATTATGTCTTTGAATCTCTATATAAAATCTATCTCCAAAAGTTTTTTTAATTTTACTATAAATCTCATCAATTTCAGTAAACTTTCCTTTGTCAAATAATTTACCAAACAAACCATAAACAGTTCCTGAAAATATAGCTACACCATCAGAGTTATTTAATAATAATTCAAAATCTACATGCGGATCAGACAATTCATCATTATTTAAATATGAAAAGGATGAAAGTTCTATTATATTCTTATATCCAACTTCATTTAAAGCAAACAAAGGGAGTAAACCTATTGTTTCTCTGATTTTAATGTTAATTTGAGTTCCAATTATTGGTTGTGTGCCAGACTTTGATATTTTTTCAGCAAATTCTAGTGCACCACATAAATTTGAAGTGTCACAAAGACCTAGTGATTTTATTTTATTTTTCTTCGAATATTCTTGCAAATCATCAATTCTAGCTGCTCCTTCACAAATAGAATATTGAGTGTGAATTTTAAGATGATTAAAATTTTGAGAATTAGACTCAGACATTCAAAGATTTTATACTACCATCTATCATCTCCAATAGGCAATCTGCCTTATTAGCAAAGAATCTATTATGAGTTGCAAATATAATAAGTCTATCCGACCTTTTTTGTTTATTTAAAAGTTCAAAAACATCTTTTGCGGTTTCCATATCCAAACTTCCGGTTGGCTCATCTGCTAAAATAATTTCAGGATCATTTACAATTGCTCTTGCTATAGCAACTCTTTGAGCTTCACCGCCTGATAGTTGAGAAGGAAAGTGATCTGCCCTTTTTGAAAGACCAATTTTTTTAAGCAATTTTTCTGCATTAAATAATGCTAATTCCTTGTTGTCATTAATTGCAAGTGAAGCCAAATATATATTTTCTAAAGCAGTAAAATCTGAGAGAAGATTATTTTGTTGATAAACAATTCCTATTTTTTTGGATCTATAAACATCATTTTTTTCTGATTCATTAAAATTTACCGGAACTTTATCAAAATTGATTGATCCAGATGATGGTCTATCGATTAATGAAATTAAATTTAATAGCGTTGATTTGCCTGACCCAGAGGGCCCCATTATTGAATAGCTTTTACCTTTATCGAATTTTTGAGAAAGATTTTTTAATACTTTGACTGTTTTTTCAGTTTTAAAAGTTTTAAATATTTTTTTTAATTCAAGAAAATTATTCATATTTTAAAGATTTAATTGGATCTAGTTTGGCTGCTTTAAAAGCAGGAAAAATTGATACAATAATTGTTATTAGAATTGAACAAATTGAAATTAAAAAAATTGATGTTGGATCTGTTTCTGAAGGCATCTTGCTTAAAAAATAAATTTCTTCTGGAAATAAACTTATATTAAATGTTGAGCTAAGAAATTGTCGAAAATTCTCTACGTAAAGTGAAAACGTTACACCTAAAAAAATTCCAAAAATAGTAGCAGATGTTCCTATTATTACTCCTACTAAAAAAAATATTTTTACAATTGATTTATTTAAAACACCAATTGATTTCAAAATTGCGATATCTCTTGTTTTGTTTTTTACTAAAATTGTTAATCCAGAAATTATATTAAAAGCTGCAACAATAATTATTAAAGATAGTATAATAAACATGACATTTCTCTCTACTTTTAAAGCAGAAAATAATGAGCTATTCATGTCAGCCCAACTAAAAATAAATTCCTCATCAAAAATTTCTTGAACAATAAATTTTTGTTGCTCAATTTTTTTTGGGTTTTTTAAATAAATTTCTAAATTTCTATCCTCTAACTTATAGTCAAAAAAATCTTCAAGAGTACTTAAATTTATAAATGCAATATTATTATCAAACTCAGCCAAGCCACTATTGTAAATTGATGTTACCAAAAATGTTTTTTGTTTTGGCATACTGCCAATTATTGTTTCTACACCAGATGGTGAAAGTAAAGTTAATTCATCACCTATTTTAAGATCTAAAGAAAAACTTAATTCGTTTCCTATCGATATAAAATTTCCATTTAGCTGATTTTTATTACCTTTAAATTTTTCATTTTTAACTATTTCTAAACTTGAAAAGGCATCTTTTTCATATCCACGTAAAACTATTCCTTTTGATGTATCGTTTTTAAGTATAATAGCTTCACCAGAGTTACTTAAAATAATATTTTCTGAGATTAATTCTAAATTTTTTTTATTTATTTTTTTTTCATCAATTGGATTTCCATAATTTTTTACAGTAATATGTGAGTTAAAGCCTACTATTTTATTAATCAACTCTGTCCTAAATCCATTCATAACGGACATAACAATAATAAGAATTGCAACCCCAAGACTAATTCCTATAAAAGAAAAAATAGATATAACATTTAAAAAACCATCTTTTTTTCTGGCTTTTAAAAATCTAAAAGTAATTTCTTTTTCTAAAGTAGAAATCAATTTGAATTTTTTTGTTTAGTTATAATTTCTATAATTTTATTTAATGGTAAATTTTGAGTTTCACTACCAATTTCCTTAAACTCTAATAAATCACCCTCACTTTTCTTACCAATAATAATTTGATATGGCGCACCAATTAAATTCATTTTTTTAATTTTTGATGAAAAATTCTCATCTGTATCATCAATGATTGCATCAATATTATTTTTGAGTAACTCAATATTGATATCATTTGCTTTATCTAAAGCTGAGGTGTCATTTTTATTTATCATAGGTATTAAAGCAATATCATAAGGAGCAATAGACAATGGCCATTTCATGATTTCATTTTTGTCATCATATTTTGCCTCAATTATAGCCCCTACTAACCTTGATACGCCAATTCCATAAGAGCCCATTTTAATAAAATCTTTTTTTCCTCCTGGTAAATCAACAGATGCTCCCATTGGTTTTGAATACTTGTCACCAAAATAAAATATATGACCTACCTCAATACCTTTTGTGATCAATTGATTTTCCTTAGAAACAATATTTTCAAACTCTTCTTTATTAAACTTTTCATCAGTTACTGCATAATATTGTTCATACTTTTTTCTCATACTTTCCAATGATACTTTTTCTATTTCAGTATCATCACTATCAAGATCGAATATTCTTTTATCTGTGAAAATTTTACTTTCTCCAGTATCAGCAAGAATAATAAATTCATGAGATAAATTTCCACCAATAGGTCCTGTGTCAGCAGCCATCGGTATTGCTGTCAAAGATAATCTTTTAAATGTTCTCAAATATGAAAGAAAAAATTTATTATAAGAATAAAAAGCTTCTTCATCAGATACATCAAATGAATAGGCGTCTTTCATATAAAACTCTCGACCACGCATAATTCCAAATCTAGGTCTAATTTCATCTCTAAACTTCCATTGTATGTGATACAAAAGTTGTGGAAGTGATTTGTATGATTTTATTGAAGATCTAAAAATTTCAGTAACCTGCTCTTCATTAGTTGGTCCATATAACATTTCTCTATTTTGACGGTCAGTTATTCTTAGCATCTCTTCGCCATAGTCGTCATAACGCCCACTTTCTTTCCAAATTTCACTGGATTGAATTGTTGGCATTAATATTTCTTGAGCACCAATTTTATTTTGTTCTTGTCTAACAATCTCCTCTATTTTTTTCATTACCTTAAAACCCAAAGGTAACCATGAATAAATTCCTGCGGAGGCTTGTTTAATCATACCTACTCTCAACATTAATTGATGAGATTTAATTTTTGCTTCTGAAGGATTATTTTTTAATATTGGTATGAATGATTTGGATAAAAGCATCTTAATTAATCATATTTCTTAAATTTAAATATTCAAATTTAATTAGTAAGTAAATTATTATGAAAATTACAGTAGTAATTCCAGTGCAATAAAGGAATTTTTTCATCATTTTTGGATTTTCAGGTGATCCAGGATCCTCACCATCAATTTTTACTGTCTTTGTTCGATTTACATCAATAGGTAAAATAGCAAAAAAAACTATCCACCATAAAATTATATAGATAATAGCTAGGCCTGTTGCGCTCATTAAATTCTTACTAAATTGATATTGGTAAAAGGTTTTTTTCCTGTTCTTTCTTTAGAAAATTTTCTACAAGCTATTTTTAGTGCATCAATTAAGTTGTGCTCTTGTTGTTTGCTTCCAACTTTAAAAGTTCGTGATATTATTTCTATTTCTTCAACTAACCCATAAGTAAACTCATCTTTATCTTCGATTGGCAAGCCTCTAAAAGAAAGCACTGGATCATTATGTATGTTACCCTTTGGAGTTATCATAATAGTTACCTCTAAATATCCATTTGCACTTAAATTTTTCCTATCTTTTATAGATTGTGAATCTGGATCAACACTAACACTTCCATCTAAGTAGAGTCTCCCACTTGGAGCCTTGTCATATACTTCAGGTTTTTCACCTGGATATAACTTAACGATATCACCATTTTCTACTTGAACTGGATGTGGTACTTGCATTTCTTTTGCAAAATTAATGTGCTCTATCATATGTCTATGTTCACCGTGCACAGGTATTACGCACCTAGGTTTTACCCATTGATACATCTCTTTAAGATCCTCCCTGTTTGGATGTCCAGAAACATGTACAAATTCAGTTTCTTCTGATATCACTTCAATTCCATCTTTAACAAGTTGATTATGAAGTTTATAAAGTTTTTTTTCATTACCAGGTATAATTTTTGAAGAAAAAATTACTGCATCACCTTTTTCAATAAAAACATCTGGATGAACATAACTAGAAATTCTCATCATTGCACCCATTGGTTCACCTTGACTTCCAGTACATAAATACACAATTTTTTCTCTTGAAAAATTTTTAGCTTCTCTTGGATCAATTGGCTCAATTGTATTTTTTAAATATCCACATTGACGTGCAGCCTTATAAATACGATGCATTGATCTTCCAACTAAAGAGATTTGTCTTCCTGTTTGTTCCGCACAATAAAAAGCTGTCTCCATTCTAGCTACGTTTGAGGCAAAAGACGTTATAATAATTCTTTTTTTTAATCGAGACATAACGTTTAACATATTTTTTCTTACATCTAATTCTGAGCCTGATCTACCTGCGCTAAAAACATTTGTTGAGTCACAAATCATTGCTAACACACCTTCCTCACCAATTTCCTTTAATCTTTTTTCGTTTATATTGTCTCCAATCAAAGGATTTGGATCTACCTTCCAATCTCCAGTATGCAAAATAACTCCTGCGGGAGTTTTTATTCTAAGTCCGTTTGGTTCTAATATGGAATGAGTTAAAGTAATGTATTCGATTTCAAATGGGTCTAAAGAAACCTTCCCATTTAGCTCAACAATCTGCAAATCATTGGTTATATCGATTTGTTTTTCTTTAAATTTTTCTCGAATTAATACAGCTGTAAAAGGAGTTGCAAAAATTTTACATTTTAATTTTGGCCATAAATGAGCAATTGCACCAATATGATCCTCGTGAGCATGTGTTAAAACTATTCCTAATAAGTTATCTTTTCTTTCAACTATGAACCCAGGATCTGGATAAATTAAATCAACACCTGGAATAGTATCATCTGCAAATGTCACGCCTATATCGACCATAATCCATTTATGGTCACTGGGCTTACCATAACCAAACAAATTCATGTTCATGCCTATTTCACCTGATCCACCTAAGGGACAAAATAATAGTTCATCTTTCATATTGTTAAATTAATTTTGAAATTTTTAATAAGCCTTTAATTGTTATATCTTGGTTATGACTTGCTTTCGTTTTTATTGAGCTTTTAAATAAATTTGAAAATCCACCAGTAATAATTACTTTAAAAGATTTTCCGGTCTCTTTCTTAATTAAATTAATAATATTGTCAATTAAACCTGCATAACCCCAAAAAAAGCCTGACCTAACGGCTGAGATTGTATTGTTACCTATGACTTTATTAATCTTTTTTAAATCTATTTTTGGTATCAAAGTTGCTTTATCAGACAAGGTATTAAGAGATAATTTAACACCTGGAGCAATAATTCCTCCATAATAAGTATTTTTAATTAGTACATCGAAAGTTGTTGCTGTACCAAAATCTAAAATTATAAAATTATTTTTATTGTTCATTGAACTTATAGCATTAGTAATTCTATCTGATCCTACCTGTTTATAATCTACTTTGATTTTTATAAGTGATTTTA